>NZ_CABFUZ020000229.1 GCF_902143385.2 Methylacidimicrobium cyclopophantes | reverse complement strand
ATCCGCCGAAGCGGCTCGAGACTGGCGGCATCGGCTCTTTCCACTCGGGAAAGCAGCTCGTGGACCAACGAGCCCCACTTTCTCCCGGCCGATCGCAACGGGGTAAAGACTCCTTGGCCCCGCTCTCTCTCCTCGAAGCGCGAAGGAGCGACCGGCATCCGGCGGACCGAGCGAGGATGGAAGGAGAATGCCTCCGCCGGTCTCGGCACGGATTCCTTCTCTACGGGGACGGAACCTGGCTCCTCGAGCTTTCGACGCTCGCCCCGCTCGAATAGGACGTCGATCCCGCTCCCCTCTCGAAGAGAGCGGACCGGCCCCTCGGCCAGGGTTCGGCGCAAGAGCTCCCGATGTGTGGGAGCCGCCGGCCCGCCGGCCGATTTGCCGCGCTCTTTGGCAGAAGCCTCCGCCAGGAGATAAAGTTCCCGCCGCGCCCGGGTCAAAGCCACGTAGAGAAGACAGAGCCGCTCGAATCGTTCCTCTTCCTCCGCTTTCTCCGCGGCTTTCGCCAGGGCGGGGATCTTTTCCACGATCGCCTTCCCCGGCGCCAAGAGCAGGCCCCCGGCTCCGCCGGAATCCTCCTCGATCCGAAGCAGGTTTCCCCGCCGGCGCAGCGGACGCTCCAGCTCGGTGACGACCACGACATCAAAGCCCAACCCTTTGGCCTTGTGGATCGTCATCACCTGGACGGTGCCGGTCATCTCCGGAAGCCGAACCGGTTGCTCCTTCCAAAAGCGCAGAAATCGTTCCACGTCGCGCGAACCGGTCTGGTCGAATCGGTAGGCCATCTCCCGCAGAAGACTCGCCCGCTCCTTCGCAAACGCGTCCCCCAGAGAGGAGGGAATGCGCCCCAAGATCTCCTCGACGACGCCGTGAAAACCATTCTCGTGCAGGATCCGCCACCCGATCCTCTCCCACTCCAGACGAAATGGCTCACCGAGCGGAGAAGCCTCCAACCACCCTCGGGCAAGCATGTCCGCCGGATGGGCGAGGCTCTGGAGGGCTGCAGTCACAAGCCGCCCGAGTTGGTTGTCCGCCCCGGGGAAAATTTCCCCTTCGAGGAATACCGGGCCGACCCCCTCCTTCCGCAGGCGGTCCGTCAATCGACGTGCCCATGCGTTGGTTTGGACGAGGACGGCGCAAGAGAGCCCCCGCTCGGAGGGCCGGATGGTCTCCCGGATGAGACTGGCCAGAGCTCCGTCCAATGGAGAGGAGCCTTCCTCTTCGGCGTCCGCTCCGATCTCCTCCTCGCTCTCCTCGGGAAAGCCCTCTCCCTCGACGGGTCGGGCCTCGAGATAACAGGCATATCCTCCCTCTCCCGTCACGGCCGAGCGATGGGGCTCCCAATCCTTCGCCCAAGCCGCGCCGGCTGCCCCGTAAAGTTCTTTCAGAACCGCCTCGTTGCCAAAGACCGCGTTGACGAGATCGATCACCGCGCGACGCGAGCGGTGGGAGGTAACCAGCCGGCGAAGCTCAATGGCCTCGCCATACCTCGAGGCGATCTCCCCAAAGAGCTTTCGATCTCCGCCACGCCAGCCGTAGATCGACTGCTTGGCGTCCCCGACGCAAAAGAAAGTGCGGCTCCCCTCCGCCGACTGAATCACCTCTCCGATCAGGAGGTCCAACGCTCTCCATTGCGCACGGCTCGTATCCTGAAATTCGTCAAAAAGCCAATGGTCCCATTGAGAGTCGAGCCGGAAGGCGATCCGCAACCAAAGATCTCGATCCATCCCGCCGCCCGTTGCGCCGAGCTCCTGGAGGAGCCTCG
>NZ_CABFUZ020000228.1 GCF_902143385.2 Methylacidimicrobium cyclopophantes | reverse complement strand
GCGCGCCTCTTGCCGCGCGGCGGCCTCTTCCCCGAGCGGGTCGTGGGAGAGCTCGCCCGCGGTGCGCATCTGGTGATTGCGACCCATGATCACGCGGAGGATCTGGCGATTCTCGAGGCCGCACTGGCTCGATCCGATCTGGGCTTCGTCGGTTTGATCGGAAGCAGCGTCAAGTGGGCGCATTTTCAAAAGAAGTTGCGAGGGGACGGAGTATCGGAAAGCGCGTTGCGGCGGGTCACCACCCCCATCGGCATTTCGGGCATCCGGGGCAAAGATCCCGCCGTCATTGCCATAGCGACCGCCGCGCAGCTGCTCCCTTTTTTGGAGAATCCCCTGGAACCATCGCCGTGAATCTCTTTTCAAGGGGCCTTTCTTTCGCAACGATCGAAAAGAGGGCCGCTTTTTCGGGCTCTTCTTCCCGGAGTTGACTCCGTACTTCACTCCGGAGCGAAGATCTGTTCCTCGACCGGAGATCCGGAAGGAAAACCTCGGGAGGGGCCCAGGGACGATCGCCTTGGGCCGAGGATGGCGGATCGAAAAGAGAGATTGCGATGAGTCGGCCCGAGCGCAAGCCCCTTCGCGGCTACCTGTGGGCCGCAATGGCCATCCTCACATGTCCTTGCCATCTCCCAATCCTGGTCGTCGCCCTGGGGGGCACGACCGTCGGCGCGTTTCTCGGCGCACATCTGGGCATCGCCGCCTTCGGGCTGGTCAGCCTCTTCTCCTTGTCGGTCCTGCAGGCTTGGCGGTTCTTGCGAAAAAAGTCTTAGTGCCTTTCCACGGAGGCGCGCCCATGGATCGTTTCCGTTTCCAGGCCGCGCGGTCGCCGAGTTGCTTCGGCGGGCCGCAGGAAGGGGAAGAGATCGATCTCGAAGAGGCCGAGGGGCACGTAGAGCCAATGACCTTCCAAGCCGGCGTGCGGCGTCTCGTTGAGAGTGAATCCGGCAGCCGGGCCTTCAAACCCGTCGAGGCCTCCGATGAACCGGAAGAGCCCTTCGATCGCGATCGACCATCGAGTCCCGGGAAGATAATAGCGGAT
The DNA here is from genome assembly GCF_902143385.2 of Methylacidimicrobium cyclopophantes. Lineage (GTDB taxonomy): Bacteria > Verrucomicrobiota > Verrucomicrobiia > Methylacidiphilales > Methylacidiphilaceae > Methylacidimicrobium > Methylacidimicrobium cyclopophantes. The sequence continues at coordinate 1,988 of NZ_CABFUZ020000228.1, read as the reverse complement.
GCCGCCGCGAGGAGCGAACCAATAGCCCCAAACGTCTCCGTGATTGATGCTCACCGATTCCACATTCACGATCGCCCCGCCTCCCGCAAAGCCGACGAACGGTTCGAATCGGTCCCGCCCGATTCGGTAGCCGACGCAGCCTCCGAGCCCCAGGAAGCCTAAGTTGATTTGGTCTCTCTGTGACAAAGCGGAGATCCCCGTCCCGAGATAGGCGCCGAGAAAACCGGCGTCGAAGGACCAATGGCCCCAGCGCCGAGGGTCGAACCAGCGGAAGCCGGCGGCGAGAAGCGAGGTGAAGGCAAAGTCGGCATTGGCCTTGAGCGGCGTGACCGCCCCGGTGAGGTTATTGACGATCTCCCCCCTGTCGAATTCCGGAAAGCCCATCCCGGTCCCGAGGCTGAGGAACCAACTCCCCAATGGCTCTCTCGGAGGGTTGGGCGGATTCTCCAAGGGGGAGGAAGGGAGAAGCGCATGGTCGATTGCTACCGGCTGGATAGCGACTCCGTCCTCTTCCGGCTCCTGGCACGAGGGATTCCGGGGGGCAGAGAGAAGTGGGCCCGTCAAAGAAAGCAGCAAAAGCGAGAATGCGGCGATGGATCGAGCCGGGACGGAAGCCTTCCTGGGAAGTTGCGAGCAGCGATAGCTCCTGCGTCGTGAGAGAGAGCAGATCGGCATACCGAGAGAAGGATGTGCCGGCCGGCAACGATGTCTCCCGCCGGAAGCGCCCAAAACGGCTATCAGCGTAACGCCTTTGGTCGAAGGATCAAAGAGAAAGCTTCGGCGGTTCCCGGCTGCCGGAGAAACAGCGAGGCAAGGTAGGTCCGAGGAAGCCTCGAAACGGGCGATGGCGGCTGCCGCAGAGCCGGATCTTCGCTGCCCGCGAAAAGCCCAAGCCGCTGCTTGGCTTTCCATACGAGTTTTCCCGTCTCGATTCTCCTTGGAAGGCAAAGAATCTTCTTTCACGGAGAATTGCGCATTTGCGGCCTCGGAAATTTTGCTACGTTATGGAAATGGTCGGCAATCCCAAGTGGCCATTCTCCGACGGAGAGGGGAACGAAACCAACTATCGGCACGTCTTGATTTTCCTCCTTCTGGTCATCCTTCTCATGGTTCTCTCGTTCGGCTTCGCCCTGACAAGCCGACTGGGTGTCCTTGTCCCCGCTCAGTGGCAGTAGGAAGGCCCCACAGCCGCCTAGTCAGCCCACGCCTAGATGCGCTGCCCCGTGTGGCGCGAATGCTCGGTGGCCGCGGCATCTGCCGAATCCCCGCGCCGAGTTGCCCAATCGCCCCGATTTCTTTCCCTGCCCATGGATCCGAGCTCCAGAACCGCCGGCTCGGGACCCCACGCGCCTGAGTCGGTTTTGCGCCGGAGGCGACGGCCGAGGGACGGCTTATGGGACCAAACGATCGATCTCTTTCTGCAGGGAGGGTTTTTGCGAGCGCATGATTTCCAAAAAGGCGTCCAGGGTTGGGCGGTGAACAGATTTGGGCCAGATGGCGCAAAGGCAGATCGGGTTGGAGGGCTCCGCAAGCGGCCGCCGAATCGTCTTTTGGCCGGCCAGCCCTCGCGAGAATCGTGGAAGCAAGGATACGCCCAGGTTGCATTCGATCAAGGCGAAGACGGTCATGATCATATCGGGCTGGTAGACGATCTTGGGCGAGAAGCCGGCGCGGCGGCATGTCTCGATGGCCAAGTCGAATAACGTGGGAGATTCGGAGCGGAGGAGAAAAATGAAGGATTCGTTGGCGAGAGCTTCCAGCCGGATCTTCTTTTCGCCGGCTAGCCGATGATCAGGCGGAAGAGCCACGGAGAGATAGTCGCGATAAAGGATCTCCTCGTGGAAGAAGGCTCGGCGAGCCGCCGGCAGAGGGCGAGAAAAGCCAAGATCGAGCCTTCCCTCATCGAACGCCCGCAACTGTTCGGCGGGATTCATGTGAGAGATCTGAAGGTCCACATGGGGATAATGGCGGCGGTACGCTGCAACCAA
>NZ_CABFUZ020000227.1 GCF_902143385.2 Methylacidimicrobium cyclopophantes | reverse complement strand
CCCGAATATGCAGAATAGGCGTATTGAAACTCAGCGTATGGGCAGAGTTACAGGGGATCAGCTACAAGACCGCCTAGCGGATGTGGAAGGCGGGCAAGCTGCCCGTACCCGCCGAACAGCTGGCCACCGGCACGGTGATCGTTCACGCGGAGAAGCACCCGCAGGGAGCCGTCCTCTATGTGCGAGTCTCCAGCAACGACCAGAAAGCAGATCTGGATCGGCAGCTTGCCCGTCTAACCGAATTCGCGATCACGCAAGGACTTTCCATCACCGATGCCGTCAAGGAAGTGGGATCCGGCCTGAACGGCCGCCGCAGGGGACTGATGCGCCTGCTGCGCGATCCAGCCGTTCGGACGATCGTCGTGGAACATCGGGATCGGCTGATGCGTTTCGGATGCGAATACGTGGAGACGGCCTTGGCTGCGAGTGGACGAAAGATCCTCGTAATGGATCCAGCGGAAAGGACCGGCGACATCGTGCGCGATCTCCACGAGGTCATCGTCTCGCTCTGCGCCCGTTTGTACGGCAAGCGTTCCGCAAAGAACCAAGCCAAGAAGGCCCTGGAGGCGATGCGTGAGTAGACCGGTCTTCACCTATCAAGCGAGACTCGCCTTGGACAAGGCGGGATGCGATGCACTCGACGCCTATGCCAGGATCCACGGACGGATGGAGCGGAGCCTCTTCGCCGCACTGCGTTCGGGCGGCGATGCGAACAAGATCAAGCGCGATTTTCTCCTCCGCTTCGGCGTGAGCGCCCGCCAATGCAACTCCGCGCGAGTCGAGCTCCAGGGGAAGATCGCTTCCATCCGGGAACGCCAACCCGAGTTGCTCGCCGAGTGCAAGGAACGCATCCGCAAGGCGGCCAGAGTCATTGCCAAGTTCGAAGCGAAGGCTCCCGGATCCAACAAGCTGCATCAGAAAAAGCGGCGGTTGAGAAACCTGGAGGAGCGGCGGGCGGGCCTCCTTCGCCTCTGCTTCGGCGGCAGGAAGCTCTTCCGCGCCCAATTCGACTTGGAAGCCAATGGCTATGCCGATCATAAGGCATGGCGCGAGGCATGGCGGCGCGCCCGCGACAACCAGTTCTTCGTCTTAGGCAGCCGGGACGAGACCGCCGGCAACCAGACATGCCAAGCGATCCCGCGCGACGACGGAACATTTGATCTCAAGCTGCGGTTGCCGCACACCTTGGCCGATCAGGGCAAACACCTCACGATCGCGGGAGTCCGCTTCGCCTATGGAGGCGACGCCATCCGAGCCGCCTTGGGATCCGGCCGGCGCATTCTTTCGACTACGGCGTCGGGCCGCTCGGTCGTGAAGCGCACCGGCGCCGCCGTCAGCTACCGCTTCCTGCGCGACGAGAAGGGCTGGCGGGTGTTCGCCAGCGTCGAGGCGCAACCCGTGGAGTTGACGACTACCCGATCCAGCGGTGCCATCGGCCTCGACATCAACCCCGATCATCTTGCCCTCTCCGAGACCGACCGCTTCGGGAATCAGGTCGATGTTTGGCGGACCGATCTGCCGCTTTACGGGAAGAGCGCCGAACAAGCAAAGGCGCTCATCGGCGACGCCTGCGTGGAGTTGGTCAGGATCGCCCGGGAACGCGGGAAGCCGATCGTCCTGGAGCGGCTCGACCTGCGCCAAAAGAAAGCGGATCTGGAAACGGCCGATCCGAGACGGGCGCGTCTTCTCTCCTCGTTTGCCTACCGCAAGACGGCCGCCTTTCTCAATGCCGCCGCATTCCGTCATGGAGTCGAGATCATCGAGGTGGAACCGGTCTACACGTCGGTGATCGGCGCGGTCAATTTCGCCAGAAGGCAAGGAATTTCGGTACACCAGGGCGCGGCTTACGCCGTCGCCCGCCGAGGATTGGGTCTGTCGGAGCGTCCGGCCGTGCGGGAGGCCGTCGTGCCGACCCGCAATGGCGGCCACGTCACCTTCGCCCTACCCGTGAGGAATCGGGCGAAGCATGTGTGGTCGTTCTGGGCGGGCGTTCGGACCAGACTCAAAGCGGCGCATGCAGCGCATGCCCGGTCGGGAGGCTTGCGTAAGCCTCCCGCGCCTCTGCTCCCGGAAACGCGGGCATTGGGCGCTACCTGGACATTGCCGGCGCAATCCCGGCACGCGAACCGTCGGCAGCACTGTTCGGCCGGCGTCGTGGAGGATCTTCCCCGGTAGCGGGATGGTTGTCCATGGTTTTAGGAACGGCT
>NZ_CABFUZ020000226.1 GCF_902143385.2 Methylacidimicrobium cyclopophantes | reverse complement strand
TCGCGGCGCGCGCCGCCGAAGAAGAGACCGGAGCCCGCGGACTGATGACCATCGGAGAACGGGTCTTGCGCCCTTTTCGTTTTGAATGCCCAGGCACGGGTCTCCGGGAGATCGTCATCGACGATGCCGCCGTCGACGACCCGGAAAAGGCGCTCGAGACGCTGTTGGAGCAGTTCCGCAAAGGGGGAGGGGAGCTCGCTCAGGAAGTGGAGGCGTTCTGCGAGGAGTTCTTCCGCACCCATGAGTTCCGTCTCCGCTTTTCTCCAGAGGCGGTGGAAGCGCTTCGCGCCGAAGCGGGTTCGGAACCCGGTGCGCTCGCCGCGCTCTGCCGGAAGAAGTTCAAGGACTTCGCCTTCGGCTTGCGGCTCATCCAAGCCAACACCGGCCAGGACACCTTTACGATTTCCGGGGAAGCCGCGGCGGATCCAGAAGGAGTGCTGAGCCGCTGGGTTCTCGCGTCCTACGCCGGCTCGGCAAAGTCTCCGGAAGCTCAGGAAAGAAAGAGCACCGAAGCGGAGTAGCCGTGGAGGTAGTTGAGCTTTCCCACAGGTCCGATCTCGCCGTTGGCAAAGAAGCCGGCTGCCGGCAGCTGCGGAAAAAGCTCCTGGATCATCCCCGCGTCCCTGCCGGCAACGCCGAAGAGCCCCTTGCCCCGACCGGCGCAGAGGCTCACCAAGGCCGCCAGCGGCGGGCGTTCCAGGAAAAACTCAATCTTCTCCGCTTGGAGCAGCTTCCGCAAGGATCGCTCGGCCGATTCGGGATCGCGTAACTGGTATTGGAGCGTCTGACCGACGCGTACGAGAGCGCCGACGGCGACCGCGCCCGAGGAAGGATCGGCTCCGAGGATGTTCCGGACGAGGAAATCCCCTTGGCGAAACTCATCTCGATATTCCGAAACGGCGAGCCCGACGAAGATATGGCCATGCGCCTTTTCCCGCTCTCGCTCCGAAAGGGATTCGAAGGCATTCGCCAAAGCCTGGTAGGCGCTCCCGGAACCCAGAGTGTAGAGGATATTGCGATCGGCCCCGGTGACCGTGTAGGGATCCCCAATCGGTCGGCATCCTTGAGAGACGACGATATGAAAGCCGATCTCCCCTTGGAGGGCGATCGCAACACCCCCTTCCACGGGCTTCCGGTCGAGAAAGACTGCGGTCTCCCCTTCGCTGGCCCCGCCCGCCAGTCCTCCCCAAGCCGGAATTCCGGGATAGGCGCGATTCCAGATCCGCAAGAGCCGCTCTACCGGAACGAGGTGGGGATTGGCGAAGAGAATCCATCCGGCCGCCTCTGCGGGTCCGACTCCTGTGATCCCGTGCCAAGCCGTAGGCTCCTCGGTTTCCAAGGCTTCGGGAGTAAAGGCGATGGGAATCGCCTTCATCGCCGGATGACGGAGGCCGAGCATCGAAAAGCCTTCCTCGGCCTCGAACTCCGCCCCTTCGGCGAGAAATCCCTGTCCAGTCACGGCGACCAGAAGCGGCGCATGGCCGTAGATCGTCAATACTTCGCACAGATCGGCCAAATAGGGCGCGTACGACGAGGAAGCAAAAACAAGCGCCAACTGCGGATCCCCGCCGAGCTTCGAGCGCAGCTCTTCCGCTAGCGCTCGGCTTGCCGACTCGGAAAAGGAACCGGAATAGGCTGCGGACACCGCACGAGGAGCATCCATGCTAAAATCATCGGATTTTTTGGTTCTCTGTCAATGCCTTGGGAGGACAAAATCCCGAGGCCAAATTGTTTGCGCGATCCCGAGGCTCTCTCGCATGAGACGATAGCCGACATGCCCCTGCGGAAATGGATAGAAGTGGCACCCGTGCCAGGCGTCCCGAAACTCCTCCAAAAGCGGGAGCGGAACCACCCGATCGTAGATTCCCCCGAGTAGGAGAACCTCCTGAGGTTGCAAGAAGGGCCGAGAAAGACTGGGACAGACCAGCCGGAGGTGCGGAGCCGCGATCTCCGGGAAAATCTCGAGCCGCTCCAGCGTCTTGCGAATCCCCCGCCCGCTCGGGGATTCCCACATCGCGTGCTCGATCCGGAAGATCGGCTCCAGAAGCATCAATCGGTCGAAGAGCCGCTCGATGCAGGCCGCCTCGGCGAGGATCCAGCCCCCGTAGCTGATTCCCCATCCGCCCAGGAGCCTTGCTCCACGGCTCCGGAGCCATGCTGCAAACACCCGTAAATCGAGCACCCCTTGGCGCAAAGTCTCCGCGGTACGAACTAAGTCGGCGGTGACGCACATTTCTCCAGGAAAGAGCAAAAAGGGCCGACGGGCATAATGGTAGGGGAGGTGCATGAAGGCCGCATTCCATCCGAGGTCGTTGAGGCGGCCGGCCCAATAGCGATATCCGACATCGCTGACCGACATCAGCCCATGGGCGATGACCATGGTAGGCCCACTCCACCCCTCCGGTCCCAGCCGGAGATCGAAAACGGCCGTCCGATTCCGTCGCTCCGGTCCGGGTAAGGGGCTCGGGAAGCTGATGCGAAGCGCTTCCCCACGCCGGGCGATCGCCACGGCGGG
>NZ_CABFUZ020000225.1 GCF_902143385.2 Methylacidimicrobium cyclopophantes | reverse complement strand
CTCGGCGGCTGCGGCCATGGCCGACCGGATCGCGCAAGCGCCGGAGAAAACCGAAAGAGCGAGGAGAGCGAGCGCGCGCATTCGTCGCCGCGAAGAAGCGAATGGAACGGAAAAAGCGGACAACCCTCGACGCGCCTTTCTCAACGATGACCCCCTCCGCCATGAAAGCCGCCGAAGCCACCGTGAAAGCCGCCCATTCCTCCGTGAAAGCCGCCGGGCATCCCATGAAAGCCGCCGGGCATCCCATGAAAGCCGCCGACTCCGTGAAAGCCGCCCGCCCCGAGAGAGGCTCCATGAAAGACATTCGGCGATCCGTGAAACGCGCCGCCTGCCCCGTGGAATACGCCTCCATGGGAAAATCCTCCCGCTCCATGAAACGCCCCGCCGTGAGCCAATCCCGACGCTCCGTGAAAACCGCCGCCGGCCGTATGAGGAAAGCCGGTGTGACCGACGAAGGATCCGGCTCCGTGAACGCTTCCGGCCGAAAAGCCGTGGGCATGGGCCGCGGCGCTGAGATTGGCCCCGTGAAGGGCGGCCGTGTTGACCGATCGACCAGCGATATCGTGAACGGCGGGGCTAAAAAGATGCTGGGGATGGACGGCCGTCTGGGAAGGGAAGCCGCCATGGGCGAGAGCGGAAGTGGCGCGGGTGCCATGGGACGCTGTCGGGGAGGAAGCTTGCGAGTGGGCGAGCCCGCCCGGACGAGCCGTTGCATTCGCCGGCGAACCGTGGCCGACGCCATGCTGCGTGAGCCCATGGTGGGCCGCCGGAGCCGAGTGGCTCGGATCCCGAGATTGCACGGCCGCCTGTCGGTTCGCCGCAGCGCCGCCGTGCTGTTGTTGCTGTTGTTTTTGTTGCGCTTGTTGCTGTTGGATCTGTTGGGCGAGATTGGATTGCTCCAGGATGATCAGGGGAAAGAACGGGAAAAAGCCCCAACCCCAGAGTCCCCATCCCATTCCCCAACCCATTCCCCAACCGCCCCATCCCCACCAGGGGTATCCCCCATAGCCTCCTCCGTACGTAGTCGTCGCTTCGGTGTCCCCCACAAAGGGGTAGGGGCTTCCCGATCCGATGCCGGAATCCTCCGGCGGGGGATTGGTTGCCGGAACATCGGGCGGAGGGACGGAGTAATCTTCCGGGGAGAGGCCGGGTTCTCGGATGGCAGGTGCCTGTTCGCGGGCGGCGAGCATCGTCCACCGCTCCTCCAGCAGAGCGATGCGCTGGCGTGCCGATTCCTCCCACTGCCGGTCTTCGTTGATCTCGGTCAGAAAGGCCCGCCAGGAAGAGGCGGTCGAAGAGGGAAAAAGGCTATCGGAAGAAGCCAGACCGAGCCGTGCGGCGGCTTGATCGGCCTCCGTCTGGATCTGATTGGCCAGGGCCGAAGCCCGATCCAATAGCTCGCGGAACCGAGCGCTTGCGGTCTGCAAAAGATCGGTGGGGATCCCTTGCGACTTTGTCGCCGCCTCGCCCTGCGCCAGGAGATTCTCGAGCAGAAGCTTTTGCCGGACGAGCTCGCCACGAAGCGCATCCGCTTGGGGCAGAGATCGAGCCAGGTCGGTGCGGAAGCTCTTCACCACCGCGTTGCGTTCCTGGGAGCGTTTCCACTCCGTCGCCCCCCAGTTCCCCGCTGCCGCCAGAGCGAAAAGCACCAGCAGCAATGCCGCCCAGCCTTTCCAGCCAGACAACTCTTTCATCGTGGACACCCCAGCTCTCTACTGCACTTAACCACTTTTGGGGGTGCGTGGCAAACAGGGCTCGTCGGCGATGGCGATCCGCTCTCTGCCTCCGTAGATATTGAAACGCTCCCCGCGGAGAAAACCGACCAGGGTGATTCCGAACTCCTTCGCCAAGCGGACGGCAAGGCTGCTCGGAGCGGAAACGGCGCAAAAGACGGCGAGCTCTGCTGCCAACGCCTTTTGCAGGAGCTCGTAGCTGGCCCGGCCGCTGACCAGCACCAGATGGTCCGAAAGGGGTAAGTGGCCCTGCAGGAGTGCCCATCCGATGAGTTTGTCCATGGCATTGTGACGGCCTACATCCTCGCGCAGCGCCACGAGCTCCCCCTCCTTCGTAAAGAGTCCTGCCGCGTGGAGGCCGCCCGTGGCCCGGAAGACTCCCTGTCGGGATCCAAGCCGTTCCGGCAAAAGAGGCAAGATGTTGAGGGGAATGGTCCACGCAAAGGGGAGAGGCCGACAGCCGCGATCGCGGAGGGTCTCCAAAGAAGCACGCCCGCAAACGCCGCACGCACTCGTCGTAAGGAAATGGCGTTCGAGCCCGCCGAATTCCGGAAGATGGTCGCCGGCGAGATCGACCGTGACGACGTTGAAGAGCTGCTCCTCGGCCCGTTCCCGATCCAAGCAGTAGGAGATCGACCGGAGGGAGTGGAGATCTCGCAGGATCCCCTCCCCATAAAGAAATCCCGCGGCGAGTTCGAAGTCCGATCCGGGCGTCCGCATCGTGATGGCGACGATCCGCTCCTCCGATCCTGCGCGAAGACGGATCTCGAGCGGTTCTTCGACCGCCACCGAGTCCGAGCGGCGGACCAATCTCGCCTTCTCCCAAGTCCAGAGATCGACGTTGGCCTTACTGCCGGGACGCACTGCCATCCTGCTCACTATACGCTCTCTGCGCCGCCTTGGAAGAGAGGAGCGATGGCGGGCGGATTCGCCAGGCGCCAAATAGGTCTGGAAAAATACTTTTCTCCGACGGTCGAGACTTCTAAAAGAACCTATGCGTCGTCTTTTGTTGACGTTGCTTTCGCCGGCGCTCGTTTTCCTCTTCTTGGTCTCTCGGGTCGGTGCGGATGAGCGCCCCGCGGCGGCTTTGCGGATCGGTGCGGCAGCCGATCTTCGCTACGCCCTGCCGGAAGCGGTTGCCGCATTTTCCCGGGGACGTGCCGATGGACGAATCGAAACGACCTACGCATCGTCGGGAAAGATCTACGCGGAGATCCTCCAGGGTGCGAAGTTGGATCTATTTTTGGCGGCCGACCGAGAATATCCGGAGCGGCTCGTCGAGGCGAAAATGGCTCGGGGCGAAGTATTCGTCTACGCGCATGGCTCCGTGGTCTTTTGGGCGAGAAAGGAAGGGGCGGTGTGGAAGGCGGGCGATGCGCTCACAGCGCTGCGCAGCCCCGATCTGCGCCGTCTGGCCTTGGCCAATCCCCGCGTCGCTCCCTACGGGCGCGCCGCCGAAGAGATCCTTCGACGGGCGGGTCTACTCGACGAATTGAAAGCGAAGCTGGTTTTCGGGGAGAACGTCGCTCAGGCCTTTGAGTTCGCGCTGCAAGGCGCCGCCGACGCCTGTTTGATTTCGCGCTCCCTTGCGCTGGCGCCGCCGGCGCGAAGAGCGGGTCGTTTCGAGGAGTTTCCTCCTGAATCTTCTTCTTCTCTTGAACAGGGAGGGGTGATCCTGAAGGACTGTCGTCGTCCGGATTTGGCGGAGGCCTTTCGGGACTTTCTCCTCGGCCCGGACGGGCGGGAGCTCCTTCGTCGCCACGGTCTTTAACTTTCATGGAGAAAGCGAGTCGAGACTCGGTATGGACTGGATCGCGCTCGGCTTGAGTCTGCGACTGGCTGCGGCGACCTCGCTCACGCTCTGCCTCGTCGGGATTCCACTGGCCGCATGGGTGGCCTACTCCCGCAGCAGATGGCGTCCGGCGCTGGAAGCGATCATCGCCTTGCCCCTCGTCCTCCCACCCACCGTCCTCGGGTTTTTTCTCCTCGTCGGTTTCGGCCGTTCGGGATGGTTTGGTCAATGGTATAGCCGTCTGACGGGAGGCGGCTCTCTCGCCTTTTCCTTCGGGGGGCTTTGGGTTGCATCGGTCCTTTACAGCCTTCCCTTTCTGGTTCAGCCGGTAGCGGCTGCGATGGCGGGAATTCCCAGAAGGCTTCGCGAGGCCGCGTGGGTCTTGGGGGCCGGACGGGCGGAAACCTTCCTTCGGGTCGTCCTCCCGCTCGCATGGCCTGGAATTGCCTCGGGGATCGTGCTCAGCTTTGCCCATACGATGGGGGAATTCGGGGTCGTCCTCATGGTAGGCGGAGATATCCCTGGGGTGACTCGGACGATTTCGATCTCCGTTTACGACGCCGTCGAATCGCTCGACTACGGTCTGGCGACGAGAACGGCGCTCTTTCTCTTCGTCTTCTCGTTTCTTTTGCTTTCGGCTGCCTATCGTTTGCAAAAAAGAGTTTTGCTAAGCTGACCGGATTGGAAGAGAGGGGATGCCATCGGCCAGGCCGGCTGATCCCCGCAACGTTCTCCGAAAGCGCCAGGAATGGGTAGGGAGGCGAGGAGTGCCGATTTTCCCGCGGTCGCGGGAAGAATCCGAAGAGAACGACAACAGCGACTCCGGTGAAGGAAGAGGGGATGGCAGATTGTTTGCCGGCAAGAGCATGGAGCGGTTAACGATCGATTTTCGGTTGCGCCACCCCGGAGGAGCAGAGGTCCATGCTTCCTTGCTTTTTGCCCTCGATCCTGCCGGAGTACTCGTCCTCTTCGGCCCTTCGGGAGCCGGGAAGACGACAATTCTCCGATCCGTGGCCGGGCTCGAGTGGCCGTCGGCGGGGAGGATTCAATTCCGAGAGGAGGTTTGGGTCGACGTAGAGGAGAAGCGCTGGGTGCCTCCGCAACGCCGGCGGATCGGGTATGTCGACCAACACGATGCTCTCTTTCCCCATTTCACCGTGGCGGAGAACGTAGCGTTCGGATTGCGCGGTCTCCCCGGGAAGGAAAAGAGGCGGCGAGCCGACGAAGGCTTGGAGAGCTGCGGACTCCTCTCCTTGGCGGGCCGGCCTCCGGCTACTCTTTCCGGAGGGGAGCGCAGGAGAGTCGCGTTGGCCCGGGCCTTAGCGCGTGATCCACAGCTCCTCCTTCTGGATGAACCTTTTGCAGGTCTGGATCCAAGGAGCCGAGACGAGCTGATCGAGCTGCTCCGGAAAATGGTCCGAGAGCGTTCTCTGCCGACGATCTTCGTGACGCATGATGAGAAGGAAGCAGTTTGTCTCGGGCGGGATTTGGCGGTCGTGGCATCGGGACGGGTATTGCAGAGCGGACCGTTGGCGGAGGTCTTCGCAAGACCGCTGACTCCCGAGACAGGAAGAATTCTCGGAGTCGAGACGGTGGTGCCGGGCCGCTGTCTTTCAGCGCACGACGGATTGATCGAGGTGGAGGTGGCCGGAGAGATCCTCCGCGCCGCCGACCGAGGGGACACTCCGTTCGACCAAGCCTATGTGATGGTGCGGGCGGAGGATGTGATTCTCTCCGCCGAAGAGGGCCGGTTCGCGGTGAGCGTTCGCAATCGGCTTCACGGGCGCGTGTTGGAAAAGGAAAACGAAGGAGCGATGGTTCGTGTGGTCCTCGACTGCGGATTTCCGCTCGTCGCTCGGGTCACGCGCGGGGCCGCCCAAGAGCTGGAGCTTTCCGTCGGCAAGCCGCTTTTTTGTTGGATCAAGGCCCATGCGATCCATCTCGTTCCCCGTTGAGTCGGGGCTTGCGTCTGCTCACGGGAGAGGAGGGAACGGCGCCGGAAGATAAGCCGGATTCTGTTCCTGGAATTTACCCCTTCCAGGCGGCCATCATTTCTCTACCCGTCGTCGATCGGCGATGGGTCCGCGGCGGCGAGCCGCCGCGATGCGGCCTAACCCGAGGTGTGCCCGATCGATCGCAGAGAGCTGCGCAAGCGATCGTGCGGCCAGGGGGCCGGCACCTCTGTTTGGCCTTGCGCCGCGGGGGGTTTGTCGTGCCTCGGCCGTCGCCGACCGAGCGGTGGGCTCTTACCCCGCCGTTTCACCCTTGCCGCGTCTTTCGGCGCG
>NZ_CABFUZ020000224.1 GCF_902143385.2 Methylacidimicrobium cyclopophantes | reverse complement strand
CCCGCCGAAAGCGGGGAAGCTCGCTATCCAATGACGCGACTTCCCCTCTTTTTCGTTGGAGAATCTCTTCCAATCTATCCCGCATTCCCGTCGGACCTCATCCTTCTCGCGTCCCAACTTCGTATTCTTTGCCTCAAGCTTCTCGAGCGCACTATGCCCGCCGCGATGATCCTGGGCAAGGCCTTCGTGGGAAAGAGCGGACGGATACGCCACCGTTGCCGCCCCGCTCAGCTATCACGAACGCGAACAATCCCTTAAGAAAGCCTATTGACTTTTTACGAGTCGAAAACGCAAAATCTCGCCCCAAATGCGCCTCTTTCTCCGAGGTGGCCTCGTCTGCTTGCTTTTGGCAATCGTCGACCCCGTCTATGCCGCCTACCCTCCCCAAGACCAGTTTCTGCAAGCTTATCTAACCCTGCAAGAAGCCGAGCAGTTGGAAAAGAAGGGGGATGGATCCGGCGCTCATCAGAAGTATTTGGAGGTGGAAAGAAAGCTCGAGATCCTCAAACGGAACAATCCGGATTGGGAGCCCTCCATCGTCGCCTTCCGCCTCCGCTACGTTCGGGGCAAGATCGCCCTATCCGAAGATGCTAGCAAAAACGGAGCTCCCTCGGCCGAAGCCTCCCAAGCGGAGAAGAGCGACGCTGCTCCGTCTTCGCCTGCGGATCGGATGGGGGAACATCCGCGAGCAAATCATTCGCTCCTCGCCAACGGTTCCAGCGTCGAGTCTGCCGAGGGCGGCGGCAATCGCCAGCTCCTGCTGCTGCGCAGCCGCGTATCGCAACTGGAAAGCGAGCTGAGTTCCACGAAGTCCAAGCTGCAAGCGGCCGTCTCGGAGGCCGGCTCTCTCCGTGAGCGGCTACAGAGCCTGCGCAAGGAGTTGGCTATCGCGCAATCGTCGAACGTCGAAGAGCGGATTGCGGCCGTGCTCCAGGAAAACAATGCGCTGAAAGCGCAACTTGCGCAGACGGAAGGGAAAATTCGCGCTCTTCAAACCGGCAATAACGAAGGTGCGGTGGTCGGTATCCGGGATCAGCTCAAGGGAGTGCAGGAGCAACTAGCCGTCCTGGAACGAGAAAACCAAATTTTCCGATCCACGGCGAGTTCGCTCAAATCTCAACTCGAAGCAGCGCAGCAACGTCTTGCCGAGTCGGCGCGTCAATTCTTCGCCTCCTCGGGGAGCGAGCAGCTGAAGAAGGAAAACGAGATCTTGCGGGGAATCATTACCCGGCAGCTCCAGGAACAAGCCCGCCGTGACATGGCGAAGAAGCTGGTCACCGAGGAGCTTCAATCCCTTAAGGTCGACTCTCAATTTGTCCAGAGACAGTTAGAAATTCTCTCCTCTCCGCTCGTCTCACTTTCTCCCGAAGAACTCGCTCTTTTAAAGGGCCCCACCGTGGCTCCCCAAGAACACGCGGAAAAACAGGCTTTCGTGGCCGTCCTCAAGCAGAAAGCCCAACAGTTGGGTTTGATCTCGCAGAACCCCGAGTCTCCGCAGGCGGCTGCCAACCCGGTCCAGTCGAGCCCCTCGAAGGCTGATCCGCCCGCCACGCTTCCCGACGCCGCTTCCCCCGCCACAGCCGGCTCTGCGGATCATCGTCCCACGACGCAGCTCACTGCCATGAGCTCGGAATCGGGCTCGCCCGCAGCGTCCTCCAACGAGGCGCATTCGGAATCCGCCCACGCTTCTCCGGCGAGCGCGGCTTCCTCCCCGTCCGACAATTCCTCCCCGTCCGACAACACCTCCGAGGGGAACAATGCTTCCTCGCTTTCCCCGGAGATCCGCAAGCTCGCGGAGCAAGCGGCAAACTATTTCAATGAGCAGCGCCACGAAGAGGCGGCTGGCGTCTACGATCAAATTCTTCAAAAGGACCCGGGCAATGTTTTCGCGTGGGCAAACTTAGGAGTCGTCCGCTTCCAGCAGAGCCGATACGAAGATGCGGAAAAGGCGCTGCAACAAGCCATCAAGCTCAACCCCAACGACGCTTTCTCCCACTCCGTGCTTGGCATCGTCTACTACCAGCAGGGCCGCTATGACAATGCCATCTCGATGCTTACCCGTTCCATCGTCCTCGATCCGAACGATCCCCGCACACGCAACTACCTCGGAATCGCCTGTTCGAAAAAAGGATGGCAAGAGGCCGCGGAAAAGGAGCTTCGCCGCGCGCTCGAGCTCAACCCGAACTACGCCGACGCGCACTTTAACCTCGCCGTCATCTACGCGACACAAAAGCCCCCCGCCAAGGAGTTGGCCAAACGTCACTACCAGGATGCCCTCAATCTTGGGCTCCCCAAAGATGCCGGTTTGGAGAAGTTTTTGGAATAGCCGTTGACATAACAACCATTCTGTGGTTAACGCAATGATCGCGATCCTCGCAAAGAAAGCGGCGCGACATGACCAGACGAAAGGTTGATTCGGCGGCGTGCTCTGCGGCAGGCTTCTTGCTCTGGCTACTCCTTCTTTCCGCAAGAGCCGACGTCGCCAACTACGATCCGAATCCCCCCTTTCGGCTTGACCGCCTGAAGCCCGTGGAAATCCGGGATGAGATCACGCATCTGACGCTCAAAGCATACCAGCCGAAAAACCCCTACAACATTCTGATCAACTACGAGTTGGGGATGCACTGCGTAGGATTCGACATCTCCTACTGCTGCGTCATCCCCCCTTACAACTCATTCCAAGCCCAGGCCGTCGAGTCGGGCAGAAACGGCGAGCGGCCGAAGCTCTTATCCCCGGCCGATCAGGTCAAGCTCTACTACTTCCTGCGGGACAATAGCTATTCCGAAGGGAATAAGATGAAGTACTGGTCCGTCCCCAAGGATGTGAACGGAAATGGAACCATGTCCGATCCCGGGGACAACATGGCCAACTACGTCTGGGAACATGTCTTCATTTACAAGGATCTCGAAGGGACGCTTCCCAAGGACTGGTCGATCGAAAAGAGGATCCATATCGGGAAAGATCTCGAGATTCCCGTGGATGCAGGTCCCTCCGGTAAGCCCCTCGCCGGCGGATACCTCGACTATGCGGGAGACCAAGGCGGAGACATCGTCTTCACCGATTCGTTGATCCCGGATGTGAAAAACGTTCCACTCCGGCTGACGGCGGCGAATGTCTGGGACGCCCTCGGTCTTCCACTGACCGCGTTCTACGACTCCACAAGGAAGGGCACCATCCGAAGCGTGACCAACAAGGACTTCCAGCCCTATCAATACTCGACCGTTCAGCTGCACGACAAAGACGGGAAGCCGATTCTTGTCGACGGGAAGCCGGTCCAATTCTTCGGTACGAATCCGGTCGACATTCCGAATTGCGTTCTCTGCCATTCCGCGGAGGGCAAGGGGGCCAAGCTCTCCAAGCAAGCCGGCATGATCCTCTTCGAGAAGGAATACGACTATTGGAAAAAGAACTATCCCGATGAGTCCGACTACATGGCGAGGCTCTCTTCCTCTTCCATCAACCTCCTCGAGATCCACGACAAGATGTTCCATACGCAGTTCCTGAAGGAATACAACCCGAACGCCTCATCGAATCGGCTCGGCAGCGTCGGATCCGTCAACTGCGCGGATTGCCACGGCGACAATGTCTCGGGGAACCTTCAGGAACCTAGGCCGGGAGCGACCGGATATCCAACTACGAAAGCAAAGGCGCTGGCCCCCTCGATCCATGCTGCTCACGCGGTGTTCCTCGCCGACATGAATGACAAAGCGGGAAGGACGGTCTCCTGCCAAGCCTGCCATCCCACGCATTGGCAAAACCCGAGCATGAACAATTTCGATAGGAATCCCTTCCAAATCACGGACTCGTACGGGAACAACAAATTTGCGGATTCCGATCAAAGACTTGCCGGAGGGGGCTGCTACTTGCGCAGAGACGCCCATACGAATCCCGACGTGAAACCGCCCTTCTTCCTCAACTCCCTGGGCAAGTGGTATCTGGAAAATGTGAGCATGCGGGATGAGAACGACAAGCCTCTGAATCAAATGCGGGGCCTCACCTGTACCAATTGCCACAATCAGCTATCCAACGAGCTCTACGCCTGGGACGATCTCGACGACGTGGTCGCTCAAAAGGGGAAGACGCTGCGGAACAAGGGAATCGAGGAGATCCGGAAAGCGGTCGCTGACGGGGAGATCGAACGTTTTCTCGAAATGGCGGATCCGAAAATCAAAAACGGAAACAATCCGGTCTACACCTTCTACGCGAACCACAAAGGAGCAACGCTGGTCAAAGCGACTAGGGATAAGGAAGGCAAGCTTCGGTTACTGCCATGGAACGCGAGCGAGGGAGACCCCGTCTCCTACGATGCCGCTTCCGGGGGAAGCGATTGGTGGCTTGCCGCCGGCGAGCCCAAATGCGCCACCTGCCACGCCGCTCCGTTTGTGGAGAGTGAGGGCGGCAAGTATTTTCCGATCGACCAACCTCGCAAATATGCTCTCTACCGATACTCGAAAGCCCACGGTGCTCTTTCCTGCCAATCTTGCCATGAATCGATCCACGGCCTTTATCCCGTCCGATACGAAGGGGATGCACAGACGGTCGATTTGACGACGCATCAGGCCGCATTACAATACTCGCCCGATGGTCGCTATGCAGGACCCGTCAGTTGTGCCGCCTGTCACACGGTCAACAAAAGAGGCGTTCCTACCCTTCTGTCGGGAACGGAGTATGCCGACGACTATTGGGCCTCGGTGGTCCTCCTCCATTACATGCGGGAAGGAGACGAGAAATTGCCCGTAAAAGAGCTTCTTCGAAAGTATCCGTACCCAACATCCCGGAAAGTCGTCCTCGAAAGCTGGAAGTAAGTCGAAAGCACCCCGGCGGAGGAGCGCAACGCTTTTCTCGGCGCATACATTCTCTCCTCCATGGTATGGTGACTTTGGCTTCATGGTGAGTTGGCTCAAAGTCCGCCGTCCATCTCCGATCCCCGACAAACCGTCTTGTCGCGCGGATGAGAGCGCGCAGTCTTTCCCGAAACATTCCCCGAGTTCGTCCCCTCCGGCCGGAAAATGGGAACGCCTCGCGTGGAGCTGTTTTGACATCGGCAGCTCTTCCTTTACTACCGTCATCGTCGATCTCGTTTTCGCCGTCTACTTCGTTCGTGTCGTCTGCGCCCATCGAGTCGATGGCACTTGGCTCTGGACCCTTGCACTCTTCTTTTCTCAAGCGTTCGTCGCCTTTTCCT
This sequence comes from Methylacidimicrobium cyclopophantes, assembly GCF_902143385.2. Lineage (GTDB taxonomy): Bacteria > Verrucomicrobiota > Verrucomicrobiia > Methylacidiphilales > Methylacidiphilaceae > Methylacidimicrobium > Methylacidimicrobium cyclopophantes. Next base: position 1,043 of record NZ_CABFUZ020000224.1, on the reverse strand, counting down.
CTCCCTGGATCGGTGCAATGGCCGATGTCTTGGGCAGAAAAAAGCGAATGCTCTTCTCCGCCTATGCCGTATGCATCCTCTCCTGCTTGACCCTCGCGCGAATGGGAGAAGGAGACGTTTGGCCGAGTCTGATCACCTTTATGATCACCAATGTTTCGTTTTCTCTCGCAGATAATCTTATGGCGGGGTTTTTGCCGGAGATCAGTAGCTATGAGTCTCTCGGCACCCTTTCCGGCTGGGCTCGCTCCTTGGGCAACTTGGGAAGCTTGGCGAACTTGCTCTTGGTTTCTCCGTTGCTCGCTTCGGGTTTCACCGTCTCTAACTCGGATCGCATCCAACTCGCCTTAGCGCTGACAACGGTCATCTACGCCCTGGCGGGCCTTCCCGCTCTTTTCCTCTTGCGAGAACGAACCGAAGCGGTCACCGGCAATCTCTGGAAAGCCCTCCTTCAAGCGGGGCGCCGCTTGAGAGATTCGTTGCCCAAAGTCGTTCATCCAGGGGCGTTACGCACCTTTTTCGCCTCTTCCCTCCTCTGCGGCGCGGGTGCCACCATCGTGATGGTCGTCGTGGCCATCTATGCGCAGATGGCTATCGGAATGGCGGACACCGAACAGGTCTTGGTGTTGCTCGCCGTCCAGGGCGGAGCGTGCGTGGGGGCTCTCTCTCTCGGTAAGATCAAGGATTGGTTCGGGTCCGCTCGCTCCCTGCAGCTCGTCGTGATCGTCTGGACGCTTTCGTCGATTGCTCTCGTCTCCGTGCAATCGAAGCCGCTCTTTTGGATGACCGCCTTTCTCGTGGGAATCGGCAACGGCTCCCTTTTCGCCGTCAGCCGTGCGGTCATGGGACTTCTCTCCCCCCCGGAGGCCCGGGCGCAATACTACGGCCTCTGGTTTGTTACGGGCCGAGTCGCCGCCGCTCTCGGGCCCTTGCTCTTTGGCGTCCTCTTCGAGGCTTCTCACTCTTTCCGAATCCCTATGACCATCCCGTTGGTCTGTTTCGCCTCCGGTTTTTTGCTCCTCCTCGCCCTGCCCGCCGATCGGCGG
>NZ_CABFUZ020000223.1 GCF_902143385.2 Methylacidimicrobium cyclopophantes | reverse complement strand
TTGGGCAGCCGAAGCTGCCCGAAGGAGTTCACGAGGGAGAGCTTCTCGGTGAGCTTCTCCCGAATCACAAGATCGGAGAGCAAGATCGCCGGGCAAAGAACGGGCTCTTGAACCACGATCTATCACCATAGGAAGGCTTGCTTCGAGAAGCAAGCCGTTCTCTTCCCGTAGGATCCGTCGCAAAGACAACTTCCGGCCCAGCGCCGGAGAACCCGCAGACTACGGCCGAAGAGCACCGGCGCCAGCATTCGCCTCCGTGCTTCCCTGTTCTCTTTTTGTCGCGAATTCCGTTTTGAGCTCTTTGTCCAATTGTTCTCGCAACGCCTTCCTCCGCCCCTCGGTCTCTTTCCAAAGCTGCCGGATCATCTCCTCTCGACGTTGCCAGTACTGCCGCTGAAAAGCCGCGCGCTGATCCTCGGAAAGCGTCAGCCCGAGCCGCTTCGCTTCGCGCTCGGCCGCGCGGACACGTTCTACCCGCATCCGGGCGATCCGCTCCAAAAGCCTTCCTTTTTGCTCGAGGTTCATCTTCTGGAACCGCGGCCACTTCTGGAGTTCCTCCAGCAGTCGGTCATCGGGAAGCTCCAAGAGCGGAACGATCTTCTGCCGCATCTCCCAACTTCCACCCTCCGGACCCTGCTCATTCGCGGCGGGATGATCGCCCGCACGCAAGCCGCCGTTTCCCAAGAGAATGCCCAGAGCCAGACAACCGGCTAGAACGAGTTCTCTTCTTCCCATAGAATCGTTGCTCCCATCTCCGAAGATTCCGGAGAGAGTTGGTCTTGCAGCCAGCCGACATCCTCGGCTGCCGGATTGGTCTCGATCGAGAAGGAGGCCGGATGGGTCACGCTGGTTGCTACTCTCTGTTTCTGGTTGCTCCACCAAAACGCGGCGCTTCCTCCGCCAACCATGAAGAGGACGGAGAGAGCGAAGGCCCGCCCGAGTCGCATCCAGCGCCTGCGCCGGATCTTCTCAACCGCGAGTCGCGCAAGCGTCCTCGAAGCGAGCGAGCCATCGGGCCCGGAAGGCCCCTGCTGCTTGAGGAATTCCCAGAGCGGTTCCAAGTCGTCCATGCACTAAGATCCAACCCTTTCTCGGCAACTTTGTTTCGCCGTTTTTTCCCTTGCGTTCCCATTTCTCCACCGCGATCGTCTCGCTGAGCCCTATCGGGCGCTTCCGCCCCGCTCTTGGCCGAGAGGCCGAAGAAAAAATTGCGACGGAATCGCCAGATCGATCACCTTCATGAAATTTTCGATCGTTCACGCAACCGAATACGAATATTCGGAGCCGGCGCTCCACTCCTTCAGCGAACTACGAGTGCATCCCCGCACCACCTCCCGCCAGGACGTGCTCTCCCATCGGACGGAAGTCGAACCCGCAATGCCGCTTCACAGCTTTACCGATTGTTTCGAGAACCTGGTCGAGTTCTTTTCGATCCCGTTTCGCCATCGCCGCCTCGTCATCACCGCTCACAGTCGGGTGCAAACGCGGCCTTTCGCCGATCCTCTTGCGCATTTGGCCGTCTCCGTCGAAAATGCCAGGACCGCATTCGCCGCCGAACGAGTCCGACTCTTCGATTTTTTGACCCCCTCTCGGTTTGTCTCCTTCTCCTCGGAAATCGAGGAGATGGCCGCGGAGCTCATCCGCCCTCCTGCGCCTTTCGGCGAGACCCTCCTCTCGGTGGGCCGAAGGGTGCACGACCTCCTCCGCTATGTTCCCGGAGCAACCGATGCGGCCACTCCCGTTTTGACCGCCCTCTCCCGACGCCAGGGCGTCTGCCAGGACTTCGCTCACCTCTCCTTGGCGATCTTCCGTTCGGGCGGCATTCCCGCTCGGTATGTCAGCGGCTACATCGAGCCTCTTCCCCCGCATGCGCTGCAGGAGAGCCCCGAAGCCGCCTCCCGATCGGTCGCGATGGCTCTCTCGAGCCAC
>NZ_CABFUZ020000222.1 GCF_902143385.2 Methylacidimicrobium cyclopophantes | reverse complement strand
GGCGGCCGACTGCGGCGGGCGAATCCTTTTGGAGCTCCCGTGCTTCCCCCCTTCGGAGGCTCCGCCCTCCTCTGGCTTCCGCCGCCCTTCGGCAGGCCCACCGCCCTCTTCCGACGTCACACCGAACCGCGCCAAGGAATCCTCGTGAATCGCACCAGCTCCATCCCTGCACTCCGACTCGGCCTTTCCCCGCACAACCAGCGCCAAGATCGAATCCTCCGCCTCCGCTTGCCGTCCAGCCGATCTTCAGCTCCCAGCGGCCGCCCCATTCGGATTTCTACAAGGAGAAAAGAATCATGACCATCCAACCCCAGCTAATCGAGCAGACCGGAGCCGCCATCGAAAGCCTCGGAACACGGGTCACCGAATACTTTTACGACCACCTCTTCCGTCACTATCCGGAGCTTCGTCCCCTCTTCCCCGCAGAGATGACGGAGCAGAAGCTCCGGCTTTTTCAGTCCTTGCTGATAATTACGAGCCAAGCCCGCAATCCCGAGAGGCTGGCCCCCTATCTCCAGAACCTGGGGATCCGCCACATCCGATACGGCGCGCGGCCGGAACACTATTCCCTGATCGGGCGGAGTCTGCTCGCCACCCTCCGCCACTTTCTGGGATCGCAATGGACCCGGGAGATGGCCGAATCCTGGATCGAAGCCTACAACCTGGCAGCCACCCTCTGCGTCCACGCTGCTTTCGAGGCGATGCAGCCCGCTCGCTTCGTCAGCCTGACGCTCGAAGACGCCAAACCGATCGTCGAATCCCCCTGACCGCTCCTTACGACCCTTGAGGCTCCCCAGAAATCCTCCATCCTGTCGACCCAGCAACACCGTGAGGAACCGACCCCCGCTTGCCGCCCTTCCGGCCCGCTTTTCGACCCTCTTCGCGGCTTTTCTCTATTTCGATAGCAGCTTCACGGTCTGGGTTCTCCTAGGGGCTCTCGGAAACTTCCTCGCCGCCGATTTCGGGCTAGTCCCCTGGCAGAAGGGATTGCTGGTCGCCGTGCCGCTCTTGACCGGAAGCCTCTTTCGCATGCTTCTAGGATGGGCCGAAACTCGGTTTGGTGGGAGGAGGGTCGCGCTGACGGCGCTGGGTCTCACGGCACTCACCCTTCTCTGGGCTTGGAGGGAGCTCTCCCGTGCCTGGGAGCTGCTGGCGATCGGCCTTCTCCTCGGCATCCCCGGAGCGAGTTTCGCCGTGGCGCTGCCGATGAGCTCCCGCTGGTTCCCCGCAAGGAACCAGGGCCTCGTCCTAGGCCTGGCCGGGGCCGGCAACAGCGGTACGCTCTTGGCGACGCTCTTCGCGCCATTGTTCGCAATCCGCTTCGGCTGGCACGCAGTATTCGGATTGGCCCTCCTTCCCGTTTCGCTCGCCTCGCTCGCCGTCCTGTTGCTGGCCCGAGACGCCCCGCGAAACAGAGCCCCTACGGACGGGCCGAACCCGTTGCGGCAGATCTTCCGGCTGCGCGACTCATGGATTCTCTGCCTGCTCTACGGCTTCACCTTCGGCGGCTTTATCGGCTTCACAAGCTTCCTCGGTATCTTCTTCTTCGATCAGTACGCCATCAGCAAAGTTTGCGCCGGTCAGTTGCAGACCCTCGCTGTCGCTGCCGGCAGCTTCTTGCGCCCCGTCGGAGGCTACCTGGCCGATCGGTATGGCGGCCAACGGGTCCTTTCCGCTCTCTTCGCCCTAGCGACACTCTGTTGCCTGCTCACGAGCTCCTTTCCCCCACTCCCCCTCGAGGTCGGCACCTTCTGCGTTTTCCTCGGCTCCCTTGGAATGGGCAATGGGGCGGTCTTCCAGCTCGTGGGGGCCCGGCTGGGACCCTGGATCGGTCTTGCCACCGGCCTCATTGGGGCGGCGGGTGGACTCGGGGGCTTTCTGCTTCCCATCTGCCTCGGGCTCGTCAAATCGACCACCCGCTCCTATGCCCCGGGCCTCCTCCTCTTTGCTGCGGGACTCGTCCTCGCCGCAGCTATCAGCATGACCCCTCGGCGGCCCTCTGGAGCTTCGCTCCGACCGGGATCCCGAAATCTTTCGATAGAGGAGTCGAAGCACTGGTGACCAACCGCCTGCCCGCCCTCTCCCTCTTCGGCCACCTATTTGCAGCCGCTTCTCTTTTCGCCACTCCCCTCGTCCTGCCGGAAGACGGTGTCCTGGTTCCGCATGCGCCCCCGGATCCGAAACCGCAGGCGGCCTTGCTCTCGGCTGGCATGCGGGCCGCCTCGAAGCACTCGTCGGGCTCCTGGTACCTGAGCATCGGGATGGGTACGGGCTTTCCGCAATACAACGATGGAGAGGTGGTGAACGATCGGACCGGAGCGATCGAGCCTTTCAAGGCGGATACGTCGTTCGCCTTCACCTCCCTCCTCTCCACCGGCTATCGCTGGTTTGATCCAGAACGCTGGGGCCACTGGTGCTTCGACATCGACTTCGTCGGCGCCTATCTGGGCAGTGGTCACGGTGCGCCGAACGAAAGTTCCGCCATCAACTTAGGCTTCCTGGGCCTCCGAGGGCGGCTGGGATACCGGATCCTCGAAGACCGAGTCGAGCCCTTTGTCGGCTTTGCCGGCGGTGGAGTCGTGGTGAATACCGAATCGGCGAGCGTAAACCATGGAGAGGTCTGGGGCTACTGGTTTGCTCCCGGTTGCGGCCTCCGCTATTACATCCCCCGGTCTCGCTGGTCGGTGACCGTCGAGGGACTCTTCCGTTTCGTCGGGGGAGTCAATGGGTTGAGCGCCCCGGGAGCGACCATCAACGAAACCCCGCACGCCGGATTGGATGGCCACTGGATCTATGTCCCCGTCGGGGTCGTCGCCCTCGGCTACCGGTTTTAGCCCGGTTCCGCAGGCGAGCGCCGCGGCTGCCGGATCCAAAACCGTTCCTTTCGGGGCGAGGAAGACGGCGGTTCGAATCGGCAAAGCGAAGCGCACCCAAGAGCGAAGATGCGGTCCGCCTGGAAGGCCGATCCAGTCGGATGCTGGAGCGCTGCAAGGCCACAACTACTTCCGGTAGGGAATCGACGACCCCAAAGGCCAGCTCTGCGGGAAGCCGCCCAAGAAGGAGACCTCCAAGGAGCAAGCAATCGGCGGCTGGTAAATGCCGGAAACCAATACTTTTCGCACCGAGGCGTCCGCCAAGGATGTCCTGGCCCACGATAAGAACCTCGGCGAGGTCGAAGCGGCCTTATGCGAACTCAACAGTTCTCTCGAGCTCCGGCCGGTCTTCCCTTGGCGGCCCGACCGTGCCCGCAACCACGTGCGGATCTGCTTCTTGGCGTATTGGATGAGGGCTCGTTTGGCCGCCGAGTGGAGCAAGCTCGCCGTTTTCGAACATCCTCCAAAGCTCTTGCTCCGTCTCCAGTCGATCCGCCTCGGTGTTCTTTCCGTCGAAGGCAAGCCGATCCTTCGTCTTTTGACCAAGATTCCTCCGGAGCGGAATCGGATCCTGGAAAGAGTTCGCCTTTTTCCGCTTTTCTCCCAGCCCTTGGCCTGGACGGCCCTGGCGTCAGGATCCTCCCTGATAGATCACCGACTCCCAATCTAAAACCGATGGCCTAGGAATCCGTCGCCAGCCGTGCGATAGTCGCATCGGGGAAGCGATCGGGAAGCCCGAAGAACTACCGACTACTCGTTCAACAGAGGGGCGGCGAGGAGGAGAGCATGGACGGATTGGATGGGAGGATCGAGCATATCGTGGTGCTGATGCTGGAGAACCGCTCCTTCGATAATCTGCTCGGCAGATTGTATGCGAAGTCCCCGCAATACGATGGCCTGTCGGGCGAGGAAACCAATCCGCTCTTCCTCCACGGCATCGAGCAGACCGTGAAGGCATGGTGTACCGGCACCACCGATTTTGCCCAGATGACGATCCCTGCCCCGGATCCCGGGGAACTCTGGACCGACATGAATGAACAGATCTTCGGTCGGGGGATAGCCGCCGGCCGCCAGGTCCCCTTGATGAACGGATTCGTGGAGAACTACGCCAAGCAGCCCGGCAGTCCTGACCCACGAAAGATCATGCACTATTTTCTGCCGGAGCAGGTACCCGTGCTCAGCCATCTGGCCAAGGCCTTCGCGGTCTGCGACCAGTGGTACGCTTCGGCTCCCTGTCAAACCTGGCCGAATCGCTTCTTCGTCCATTGCGGGACGGCCAACGGGTACGAAAACAACTGGCCGCTCCACTTTCCCTATCTCATGCCGACGATCTTCGAGCGGCTTTCGCAAAAAAAGGAGTTGGCCAATCCGTGGAAGGTCTACTTCCACGATTTCCCGCAGAGCCTCACGCTTTCGCAACTATGGCCCCATCTCGACAACTTCCAGCCTTATGGGGACGCCTTTGCCCAGGACGCCGCTCGTGACCAGCTCCCCGCCTACAGCTTCCTCGAGCCGCGCTACTTTCCCGAGCTCCAGTTGCCCAACGACGAACACCCTCCCCACGATGTCACCCTCGGCGAGCAGCTGATCGCCGATGTCTACAACACGCTCCGGAAGGCGCCGGCCTGGACCAAGACCCTGCTGGTGATCACCTTCGACGAGCATGGTGGTTGCTATGACCATGCTCCGCCGCCGCTGGCCGTTCCGCCCGACAGTAGGCCGAGCGTGCCTTTTGCCTTCGATCGCTACGGCGTGCGCGTGCCGACGGTCCTAGTCTCGCCCTATATCGCGGCTGGCACCATTCTGCGTGCGGTCCCCGATGGTCGTCCACCGCACGAGGGTCCTCCCTATCCCTACGATCATACCTCGATCCTCGCTACCTTACGGAAATGCTTTGCACTCGGTGAACCGCTGACGCGGCGAGATGCCGTAGCGCCCGATTTCGCAGATGTCTTGTCGCTCGAGCGCCCGGCCAACGGCGGTCCTCAATATGTCGTCCCGCGACCCTATGAGGGGACAAACGACGATCTGCAGAGGGCACTCCAGGCCCCGCTCAACGATTTCCAGGAAGCCCTTCGGGTAGCCGCCGCCCACCTTCCGGATTTACGCTCCTGCGTCTCGATCGAAAACCGGATAGCTCAGATCCAGAGGCACATCGAGAAGCTGGCAGGGGGCTTCACGCCGCCGATCCCTTACCAGACCACGCCCGTCGAGGCGCTGGCGTTGATCCGAGAAAAGCTCGACTCCTTCCTGGGAAGATCCCGTCCTTTCTGACCCGCCTTGCGGGGATGTTCCCCATCGGCCGCTTCGCAGCCGCACCG
>NZ_CABFUZ020000221.1 GCF_902143385.2 Methylacidimicrobium cyclopophantes | reverse complement strand
GCGGGCCGCCGCCGATCTCCTCCAGCGATTCGGCGGCGATGTGACCGCTCTGACCGTGGCTCAGCCATCCCTGGAGGATGTCTTTTTGCATTTGACGGGCCATCACTTCGATAGCCAAAACGAGGAATCGGATGGAACCGAGGAAAACTAATACGGCCGTCGGGGGCTTCGGATTGGGCGTCTATACGCTCTGGAAGCGGGAGGTGGTGAGGTTTCTCCGGCAGAAGAATCGCGTCGTGGGTGCTCTCGGCACCCCTTTGGTCTTTTGGTTTTTGATCGGCTCCGGCGTCGGAAGCTCTTTTCGGACGGGAACCGGCGGTGCCGGCGGTTACTTTGCCTACTTTTTTCCAGGGATGCTGCTCCTGGTCGTCCTTTTCACCGCGATCTTCTCGACGATTTCGTTGATCGAGGATCGTCGGGAGGGGTTTTTGCAAGCGGTTCTCGTCGCCCCGGTGCCCCGGTCGGCGGTGGTCGCGGCAAAGCTGTTGGGAGGGATGACGTTGAGCGTCCTCCAATGTCTGCTGATCTATCTTTTGGCCCTCCCCATGGGAGTTCACTTTTCTTTGGGATCCTTCGCCCTCGTGGTTGCGACACTCTGCCTCTTGGGGCTCGCGCTTACCGGAGTCGGGTATCTGCTTGCTTGGCCACTCGACTCGGTCCAGGGTTACCATGCCCTCATGAATCTCCTCTTGATGCCGCTCTGGCTTCTCTCCGGGGCGCTCTTCCCTCCGGAGGGATCGGTCGGCTGGATGCGGGGAATCATCCATGCCAATCCTCTCTACTACGGCTTGGAGCTCTTGCGTGCGGCGCTCTGGCCGAGCCGGTCGGGGGCATCCCTCTGGCTCTTTGCGGCGATCACTCTCTTCTTCACCATTGCGGTCGGCTTAGCGGCGGTCGTCATTACGGACCGCGTCCGGGTGAGACATCCATGAGCGAAAAAGTAAAGCCTTCCGTCGGGGTCGGACTGATTCCCTTTGGATTGGCGGTGGCTGTGCTCCTGTCTTTATTTCTGAGCCTGGGTTACTACGCGCTCTTCCATCGCGGATCTCGAGCCGCTCAGCTCCCCGTCCTCCGCCGTGTCCAGCCCTTTGCCTTGACGGATCAGCAAGGCAAGAAGGTGACACGGGAAGATTTGAAAGGGAAAGTCTGGGTCGCCGATTTCATTTATACCTCCTGTCCCGGCCCCTGCCCTACGGAGACTCTCCGCATGAAGGAGATCCAAGACCTCGTGGCGAACCTGCCGGATGTCCGGCTCGTTTCCTTTTCGGTCGATCCCGGCGCCGACACCCCTCCGGTGCTTCAACGGTATGCGGAAGCCCACGGAGCCGATCCGGCCAGGTGGCTCTTCCTGACGGGAAGCGTAAAGGAGATTTGGCTCTTGGCCTCGGAAAGCTTTGCTTTTGCCGTCGGCGAGAATCCTCCAAGTCGCCCTGCCGACGAGGGGCCGGTCTTCCATTCGACGCAATTTGCTCTTGTCGATCGAGCCGGAAGGATTCGGGGCTATTACGACGGATTGCAGTCGGCAACCCCATCCAAGATCGTTCAGGACATCCGTCGGCTTCTCGAGGAAGAGACCGCGGCGGGAAGAGATGCCAGCCTGCCGGCTCGGACTGGAGAGAAGTGATCGTGGTGTCGCAGCTTCCCGCCGTCAACGCCAGCCTCAACGCCCTGACCGGTTGCTTCCTGGTAGCCGGATTCGTGGCGATCAAACGGGGGAGGATCACCGTACACAGGAACTGCATGGTGGCGGCTTTCGCCACGTCCATGGCCTTTCTGGCCTGTTATTTGACCTATCATGCGATCCATGGGGCGACGCCTTTCCCTCGCCACGACTGGTCCCGGCCGCTCTACTTTACGATTCTCATCTCGCACACCATTCTCGCGGTCGTAAACCTGCCGGCGATCTTTGCTGCACTCTACTTTGCCGCCAAGGGACGATTTTCGGCGCACGCCCGAGTAACGCGCCTTCTCTGGCCTTCTTGGATCTATGTCTCGGTGACCGGAGTGCTGGTCTATTTCATGCTTTACCACTGGTTCTGCGTCTCCCCCTCCTAACGAGGAGTGCGGCTCCGCCGGATCAGGAAGCTCGTTCTTCTCTCCTTTTCCGGAAAGCGGCCTTCGGAAGCGGGCGAGCGGAGCGATGCCCGCACCGC
>NZ_CABFUZ020000220.1 GCF_902143385.2 Methylacidimicrobium cyclopophantes | reverse complement strand
GGAGCCGCTCTACGACGGCGGGCCCGCCGCGCAAGAAGAGTTGACTTCCGACCTTGAACCAATTGACATACTCGCGCAGTCGACGCGCCAAGGAGAGCGCTTTCTCCACCTCGAAGAGATCCAAGGCCACGATGAGCCCATCCGCTAAGGGCAGGGAGGACACTTCGCAGGGTATTGAACTCTTCGCCCCGGCGAAAATCAACCTCGACCTGCGCATCCTCGGCCGCCGTTCCGACGGCTTTCACGAGCTTTCGACCCGGATGGCTCCGGTTTCCCTCGGCGACCGGCTCCAAGTGGCTCTCCGCCCCGGCCGGGAGATCTCCTTTCGATGCGACGACGCGCGCATCCCGGCGGGCGAGGAAAACTTGGTATGCCGCGCGGCTCGTCTCTTTGCCGACTCCTTCGGACTCCCTTGCGGCTTAGAGATCGTTCTGGAAAAGCGGCTTCCCTCGGGTGCCGGCCTCGGGGGAGGCAGCAGTGATGCCGCCGCTACGCTCTTGGCGCTCCGGAGCCTCTTCGGCCGTCCTTCCTCTCTCGACGCCCTCCTGCCCCTTGCCGCGTCCTTGGGCAGCGACGTTCCCTTCTTCCTCTTCCGGAACCCGGCTCTCTGCCACGGCCGAGGAGAAATCGTGACACCCGAACCTTGGCTTGGTCCGCGGATGGGCCTCCTACTCTTTCCTGGGTTTCCCGTTCCGACCCCGTGGGCTTACCACGCCTACGCCCGGAATCCCCGCCCAGGAGAGGAACGCGGCCTCCCGCCCTGGGGGCCGGTTCGGAACGACCTGGAACCGGCCGTCTTCGAAAAATTTCTCTGGATCGCCGTGGCACGAGAGTGGCTCCAAAAGGAAGCGAGAGCCGAGCTTGCCCTCATGAGCGGGAGCGGGAGCTCGGTTTTCGGCCTCTGGACCGATCCACCCGAGCCAGAGCTTGTGGAAAGGGCTCGGCTCTTCTTCGGACCGGAAGCCTGGATCGAGACCTTTTCCATTCTGAGCGACGGAAGCTCGCGAAACTCCGGTGCTCTTTTGACGGAATCCTCCCACCGCGATTAGACCGCAGGAAAGTCTAAATCCCCTAAAGAAAGAATTGTCGGAAAGAGTTCGTGGGACTGGACCGGGCGCGAGAATCGGTTAGGCTGTAAGCAAAGAATCAAGTTTTCTAAACGATTCCTGTCATTTTTCTTATGCCACAATATACCTATCTCATCGTCGGCGGCGGGATGACGGCCGATGCCGCGGTCCGCGGGATTCGGGAAATCGATCCGCACGGCTCCATCGGGGTGCTGACAACGGAGCCGGAGCTCCCCTACAATCGTCCGCCTCTCTCCAAAGGGCTTTGGAAAGGGGAAGCCCTGGATTCGATCTGGTGCCGGACGCCCGAAGAGGGCGTGGTCTTCCACCGCGAGTGCACCGCTCGCGCTCTCGACCTTTCCTCCAAGACGATCGCGGCCGAGGGAGGAACGACCTTTTCGTTCGACAAGCTCCTCCTCGCGACGGGAGGCAACCCGCGCCGTCTCCCTTCGACCAGCCAGAAGATCCTCTACTTCCGAACGCTGGCGGACTATCGGAAGTTGCGCTCGTGGGCCGAGTCGGAGGAGCGGATCTGCGTCCTCGGCGGAGGTTTCATCGGTTCGGAAATTGCCGCTGCGCTGGCTCTCAACGGAAAGCGGGTTACCCTCCTCTTCGCCGAATCGGGAATCGGCGGGAGGATCTTTCCCGAGGATCTCTCCCTCTTCCTCAACGACTATTACCGCCAAAAGGGGGTGGAAGTGCTCCCCCGGCAGACGGTCTCGGCCGTCGAGGATCAAGAAGGTCCGCTCACGATCCGGCTCGGCCAGGGGAGCCTCTCGGTCAACGCCCTTGTCGCGGGAATCGGGATCGCCCCCAACGTCGGGCTGGCCAAGGACGCGCGCCTCGCAGTCGAGAACGGCATCGTGGTCGACGAGTTTCTCCGCACGGCCCATCCGGACGTCTACGCGGCGGGAGACGTGGCCGCTTTCTTCAATCCCGCGCTCGGGCAGCGAGTTCGTTTCGAGCACGAGGACAATGCCCGCCAGATGGGCTTGGTAGCCGGCAGGAACATGGCCGGGAAAGAAACGAAATACGATCACATTCCCTTTTTCTACTCGGATCTCTTCGATCTCGGCTACGAAGCGGTCGGCTGGATCGACAACCGGCTCGAGACCGTCTCCGACTGGAAGGAGCCATTCCGCACCGGGGTGATCTATTACTTGGAGCGCCGGAGAGTGCGCGGGGTCTTGCTCTGGAATGTATGGGGTCAAGTCGATGCGGCCCGCGCTCTCCTCGCGGAACCCGGTCCCTTCCAGGCCGCCGATCTCCGAGGCCGGATCCCGGCTTGAGCTTCTCGGGTGGGTCGTGACCAGAACCGTCGATCCCTCTCCTTCCGATGCGGCCCGCCGCGAGCCCGCGGTCGTGGTCAACGAGATTTTCTGGAGCATTCAAGGAGAGAGCACCTTCGCCGGAGAGCCGTGCGTCTTTGTCCGACTGACCGGATGCGATCTCCGTTGCCGCTGGTGTGATACCCAATATGCCTTTTTCGAAGGGGAGCGGATGCCCTTGAGCAGACTCTTGCGGGAAGTGGAACGCTTCGGCTGCGGGCTCGTCGAGCTGACCGGAGGGGAGCCTCTCCTGCAAAGAAATAGCCGCCTTCTGCTCCAGCAGCTTTGCGATGCCGGCTACACCGTTCTTCTGGAAACGAGCGGTGCCCACTCGATCGACGGAGTCGATCCACGCGTTCACCGGATCGTCGATTGCAAATGCCCCTCGAGCGGAGAATCGGCCCGGAACCTGTCCGCCAACCTCGACCTGCTGGGGCCGCGAGACGAGCTCAAGTTTGTGATCGGAACGGAGGCGGATTACCAGTGGGCTCGAAAACGGATCGACGCCGCCTCGTGGGCGAAGCGGGTTCGGGCTATCCACTTTTCCCCGGTATTCGGAGAACTCTCTCTGGAAACCTTGGCCGGATGGATCCTTCGAGATCGCCTACCCGTCCGCCTGGGGTTCCAACTCCACAAATTTATCTGGGACCCAAACCTCCGCGGGGTGTAATCCCCGCCGGAACCCATCCAATCAATAGGGGGCTCCGGGAGTGGTCGCTCCCATCCCGCCCAAATAAGCCCCAGCGGCGCCCGCCTGCTGCCACGAAGGAGGCCGATTCCAGGGAAGATCGGAAACCTGTTTCCCTTGTTTCGCGGCCTGTTTTTGGGCCGCCGATTGCTTGTCGGAGGAAGAGGCACATCCTCCCAGCAACATTGCTCCCGCGAGCAGGATAAAACCGAACTTGGCCTTTCTCATGATTTTCCGCATGTTTCTTCGTTTCCGGGCGAACGGCACGCCCTTTTTCCCGCCGATACTCTTAGCCCGTCCACCCGGACGGTTTTGTTCAGGATGCCAAAACCCCGATCTTAATTCAACACATCGTCGCCGGGTTGAATTCCCCCTCCATCGGATCCCGCCTCTACGTCGGCGACGGCCGTGCTCGCCTCGGTCGAGACGATTTTCACCTTGCCGACGGGCTGTCCGCTCCGATAGACGTTCAACACCCCATTTTCCACCAGGCCGTCCTTTTCCCCGACGTTCAAGACTACGAAATTCCAATTGCGGTTGACCGACACGACCTTCCCCCGAATTCCCGACCTCATCGACACCGCACGGACGGTCGAAGGGGAAACTTCCCGCATCCGAGCAACTTCCGCAGTCAGCTTGGATAAGTTCTCCTCCAACGCCTGCTTTTCTTTGAGCAGGCTTTCGACCTTGGCGGTCGCCGCTTCGCTTGCGGCTTTCTCCGACTCGAGCTTGCTCCCCAGCTCCTCGATTTCCGCCTTTTCCTGCTGCGCCCGCTGCTCCGCTTCCTTGGCGCGCTGCTCCGCTTCCGCTACGCGGCTATCTCCGTTGCCGGCCTGATTTTCGATCTGGGCAAGCTTCTCGGTAGCCTCGGTCATCTTGGATCGCGTCTCTTCCAACTTTTTCTGGGCCTCTGCCGCCAGAACCTTGCTCTCTTCGGCCTGTTCGGTCACGCTCTTGAGCTGAGCGGCGGTCTTTTCATACTCCCGGCGAATCGTGTTACGCTGATTGGCCAACAAGAATCCGAGCACGGCAGTCGCCAAGCTTCCGATCAACGCGACTCCCAAAAAGAACCTGATCACGAGCGCTCCTCCCTTTTCTTTCCCTCTGGCCCGCTTTCGGCCTTTTTACTCACCCATTTCCAAAAATCCATCGAAAACCGCCCGATTTGCCGATCCGCCGATCATTCCGAATGGCCCCGTCCCATTTCGGGCGAAAACTCCAAGAGGCTCTGCTGAAGGCTGGGAGGCAGGGGAAGGGAAATGGCGATCGGCTCCGGACTCCCCTCCCGAAAGACCGTGAAGCTCAGCGCCTGGCTCTCACCAGATTTTCGGCCGAGATTGGCTCTCCGGTAAATTTCCAGGAACTCGTCGAGCGTGCCGACGAAGGGTTGCCCCGAGATGGTGATGATCCGATCCCCCGGTCGAAAACCGCCCCGTTCCCCTTTTTCCCCCGTCTGAACGGCCAAGACCGCAATTCGTCCGTCGATGGCGGCCAAGAGCAGACCCGCAGGCAAGCTCACCGGCTCATCGCGGACCTTCTCCCGATTCGCCTCTTGGTACATCAACCGCAAGTCGCTGCCGTTCAACACCTCGAGCGCCTGAAGAAAGGTCGTCTTGGAAGGCCAGACCGTGCGGGTGAACTTTTTGAGGGCTCGCTCCGCCGGCGTTTCGCTCAGGGGATCGGGTGTCGACTTCCGCGAATAGGCCGCCTCCTTGTGTTCCTTGTTCTGCACCGCTTCCTCGACCTTTTCCTCGAGCTCGGGCTTCACATAGAGGGTCCGGAGCTTGTCACCCGGTTGGACCACGGTCTGCTCGTTGATCGCGACAGGATACCGGAAATGGACCCCGTCGGGGCCATCCTCCACCGGGAAGACGGCGATGATGGGCGGGTTGGTGAGCAGCGGCCCTTCGGCCGCCCGCGCGGAAGCGAGCCTACCGGTCCAGCCGAGAAGAAGCGCAAGGCCCAAGCAAACTCGGGGCCAAAGTAGAGGATGCCACCCGCGCCCGCTCATCGGGAGCCGCCCCTCAAAGCCGCAGCCCGTTCCGCCCAGCGCACGGCGTAGCCTTCGGCGGATTCTCCATTTCCTTGCCACTCTCGAATTTCGAGGCACTTTTCCCGCGCTTTCTCGCCCCGCACGAGCACGACCCGGGAGCGGCGCGTGCCGAAGACCTCGGCGAGGAACCGGATGAGCTCCTCATTGGCTCTCCCCTCGGTTGCCGGGGCCTGCAGCCGCACCCGCACAACTCCGTCCCCACCGCCCGCGATCTCGGTCCTCCGAGCATTGGGCACCACTCGAACAATGAGACGATTCGAGTGCGAACGAGAGGGTTGGGTCGATTTCGTTTCCTTCCCCTTCATCGCAGGGCGCTCCACCGTTTTCCCGACCGCTGTTCCGCTTGGAGAAAGGCTTGACGCAACCGGGTCACGAGCGCTTCGGGCAAAGCGCCCCTCCGAGCGGCTTCCAAGTTCTCGAAAAGATGCTCGAAACAGGCGCTGCCGGCTAAGGCGACATGGACCCCCGACTGGGCGAGCACGAATCGGAGCGCAACTTCGGGCCATTGCATCTCCTTGGCCCCCAATTCGTCTAGCTTCAGATTCATCGCCCGGAATCGATCGGCGTAGGGCTCTACATATTCCCGATAGGCGGGATGAACCTCTTTGATAGGCCGCCAAGCTCCATTTGCCAGCGAGCGCTTGGCCAACACCCCGATCCGGGCCTCCCGAGCCGCGGGCAAGACCGTCTCGAGGTTCGCTTGATCGCAGATATTGATGCTCGTCTCGATCACCGACAGTTCCGGGAGTCGACAGGCGAGCTCGGCCGCTTCCCCGTCCCCCGAATAGCCGAGGAAGCGAACCTTGCCCGCCTCTTGCGCCCGCCGCAAGGCGCCCAAAGCTTCGCCTCGCTCCAATACCGAGCGATCGCAGGAGTGGAGCAGCATCACGTCGATGTGCTCGGTGCGCAATCGCCGCAGCGATCGGTCGATCGAGAGACCGATCTGCTCCGCCGTCCAACTTTCCGAGCCGATCCCTCCCTCTTCGGTCCAGCCGCCGCACTTGGAGACAAGCACGCACCGCCTCCGACGGGGACCCAGTGCCTTGCCGATCCGCTCCTCAGAAGTCGCGTAGCCCGCCGCGGTGTCGATCACGTTGACCCCATGATCGATCGCGAAATGGAGCAGCTCGGTTGCCGCCCCCTGCTCGATCCCCGTAAAGCCGATCTCGGCGGCTCCCAAACCAAGCGGGGAGACCAGCAATCCGGTTTTCCCAAGAGATCGGAGCTCCATCTGCCCTTGAACCCTAATGCAAAACGAACAAGCTGGCGATCCGGATCTTCGAAGATTCGCCGCGCTTTCCCGAGCCGACTCCTTCCCGCTCTCGCATTCGAAAAGAAGCTACGGGGAAGCAGAACGGTCGGCGCCGGCCTTCCGCCGCCCAGGGGACAAGGCGCGATCCACGGGCGGGAAATCTCCCTTTCGAAACGGAAGCGCGCCTCTACGATGGTTTTTCTTCCGCTGCCCGAGCTTGCGCCCGGGAAACCTTCCGCTCATAAGGAGGAAATCATTTTTTGGAGATGCGCGTAACGATCGAAAAGGACTTCCGCTTCGAGGCAGCGCAACAGCTTCCGGGCTTTCCCGAAGGCCATAAGTGCCGCAGACTCCATGGCCATAGCTTCGAACTCCGCGTCGCGGTGGAAGGCGAGGTCGATCCCGCGACCGGCATTCTCTACGATCACGCCCGGATCTCCCGCGCGGTCGAGCCTCTGCTCGCGCAGCTCGACCACCGGTTCCTCAACGAGATCCCCGGCTTGGAGAATCCAACGATCGAGTCGATGGCCCGCTGGTTTTGGGAAAAGCTAGAATCCCTTCTCCCCGGCCTTGCTCAGATCACGATTTGTGAAACTCCGCGTGTCCGCTGTCTCTATCGCGGGCCCGCCTCCTCAATCCGCTCATGAGCGAACACGAAGAAGCAAGCGAGCTGCTCCGCCTCCGTCGAGACAAACTGGCCGCTTGGCTCGCCCGCGGGATCGACCCCTTCGGCCGCGCCTTCCCCGACACCGCGTCCATTTCCGCGCTCTTGGCCGACTTTCTCGAGGGACGGGAAGCCCGGCTCGCCGGTCGGATTCTCTCCATTCGGGATATGGGCAAGAGTCTCTTCGCCCACCTCCAAGATTCGAGCGGGAAGATGCAGATCTACGCCAATCTCCAGACCCTCGGGGAGCGCTTTGCCGACCTCAAGCTTCTCGATCTCGGAGACATCGTCGGGGTCGAAGGGGAGTGCTTCCGGACGAAGACCGGGGAGAAGACCTTGCGGGTCCGCCACTCCGAGCTTCTTTCGAAATCCCTCCGTCCGCTCCCCTCCAAATGGCACGGCCTCCACGACGTGGAAGCGCGCTACCGGCAGCGCTACCTCGATCTCATCGTCAATCCGGAGGTTCGAGAAACCTTCCACCAGCGGATCCGGATCATCCGCGAAATTCGCCGCTTCCTCGAAGAGCGCGGATTCCTGGAGGTGGAAACTCCGATGATGCAGCCGGTTCCCGGCGGAGCCGCGGCCACGCCCTTCTCCACCTTTCACGAGGCCTTGGGGATCCCGCTCTACCTCCGGATTGCTCCCGAGCTCTATCTCAAGAGACTTCTGATCGGAGGCTTCGAACGGATCTTCGAACTCAATCGAAACTTTCGGAACGAGGGGATCTCCCGCAAGCACAATCCCGAATTCACGATGCTCGAGGCCTATTGGGCTTTCGCCGACTTCGAGCGGATGGCAGAGCTCCTCGAGTCGCTCGTCTGCCATCTGGCCGAAACGGTCTGCGGAGGACTGCGCCTCTCTTCCAGCACCTTTCCTTCGATCGATCTGCAACCACCTTGGCCCAGGAAGAGGTTTGCCGACTGCCTCCGGGACGCGACGGGAAAAGAGTGGTTCTCCCTCTCTCCCGAGCAGCGGCGCAAGCTCGCCGAAGAGCTTGGCGTCGAACTTCTCCCGAACGCCCAGGACATCGACGTTACCCGGCACACATTCGAAAAGCTGGTCGAGGCTCGGACCGCTGGCCCCCTCTTCGTGACGCATCTTCCCACCGAGCTGGTTCCGCTCGCCCGGCAAAACCGGGAAGACCCCTCCGTCGTCGATGTGTTTGAACTCATCATCGGGGGACAGGAGGTCGCTCCCGGTTATAGCGAGCTCAACGATCCGATCGTCCAGCGCGAGCGGCTGGAACACCAAGTAGGCGAAGAGACGCAAAAGCTCGACGAAGACTTTCTGCTGGCTTTGGAATACGGCATGCCGCCGGCGGGCGGCATCGGCCTAGGCATCGATCGACTCGTGATGCTGCTCACGGGAAGAGAATCGATTCGCGACGTAATCTTCTTCCCCCTCCTTCGCCCGCGGGAAATTCCTTAGTTCCCTTACCTAATTCATAATTCCCGCGCGCCGGCGTGCGC
>NZ_CABFUZ020000219.1 GCF_902143385.2 Methylacidimicrobium cyclopophantes | reverse complement strand
CGTGGCGGTCCTGGGGGGGGTGACGGCATGTGCGGTCGCGGTGGTGGGGAGTCGGCTCCGGGAGTTTCTTCTGATCATCTTGGACGAGGATCTTGCCTCGGCCGACGGGATTCCGGTGCGCCGTCTCAACCGGGTCCTCGTCCTGCTGGTCGCCGCGCTCGTGGCCATCGCCTTGAAGCTGTTGGGAGCGCTGCTGGTAAGCGCCCTGCTCGTCATTCCCGCCGCGACGGCTCGGTTGATGGCTCCCAACCTCCGACTCCTGCTCGTCTTCGCGGTGGCCGGCGGCTTGGTGAGCTCCCTGGGTGGCGTGATCCTCTCCTTCTATCTCGATTTGGCCACCGGGCCGACGATCGTGCTCACCCAATTGGCCCTCTTGCTGATCGCCCTCGGACTCCAGCCGCTACTCGGGCGGAAGAGCCGCCCTCAGAGCAAAGGGAGTCTCGAGGCGACCGCTTCCCAGTCGATCTGGCCGAGCAACGAGTCGAGGTAAGCCGCGCGATCTTGGCCAAAATCGAGCAGGAAGGCGTGATCCTCCATATCGAGGGCGATCAGCGGCAGCCCTCCCCAAAGGGGGAGACCCCCTCGGGGATCGCCGAGGAGATTGAAGAGCCGGCCGCTCGCCGGGTCGAGGCAGCTCCACGCCCAGGAGTCGGAGGCCAACGCCGTCGCCCGCAGATCGCGCAAGAAGCGACCGAGCGAGCCGAAGTCTCGATCGATCCATTCGCGGAGCTTCCCTTGGGGAGCGGCTCCGGATCCTCCGAGGATTTGAAAGTAGAGCTCATGGCTTCTCGCCGCGCAGAGACAGTAGGAGAGGTCGAGCCGATTGGCGCGGAAGAGCGATCCGGGGAGCGCCCCTTCTTCCGGAAGATCCTCCTTTTCCACCGCTGCCAGGAGCTCCTTGGCTCGTCGGACCTGCACCGCGTAGATGCCCAGATGCATCTCCAGCGTCTTGTCGGAAATCTTTCCAGTCTTTCCGAGGAGTTTTTTTCGAAAGAGATCGGTTTGATCGGAAATGGTCGGCACCATGGTCCTTTTTTACCTCAGCTTCTTCTCTTGGCAAGGGTTTGCGCGCTTCGAGCGGAGAAGGCTTGCGGTTGAAGAGTTGCTCAGGAGTCGTAATATATCCGCGGTGACCGAATCGGAATTGGAAGAGCGGGCCAAACGGGCCATGGAGATCCTAAAGGCTCCGGCGGAGTACAAGGTCTGCGAAGGCTGCGAGTCGATCGTCCGGAAGAAGGCGGTCTTTTGTCCGAATTGCCACGGCTACCGCTTCGACTCGGAGCCGGCTCGCGTCGTCGAGCAGGCGCGGATACTCGGAGGCCGGCCCGCCAACTCGATCTCGCAACAGGACTACATCTGACCGGCGGGGAGGGGCGGGGCGGATCGGGCGATCAAGCCGACCCCGATCGGTGCACCAATCATCCGGGAAGGGGAGAGGAGCTCGCCCGAGCGGGAGAGGCTCAAGCTCCGTCCAAGCTGAAGACCACCGCCTCGGTGAAGGCGCCTGCGGCGATCCCAGGGAAGTGCCAGCGATGGAGCGCCCACTGCTTGGCCGTGCCGTCCAGAATGGTATGGCCGGAGCTGCCGAGGATTTCGACCCAGACGACGCGCCCTTCTTCGACGAAGACCTGGAGCGTCACCTTGCCCTCGAGCCTCTGCCGCCGTGCTTCATAGGGGTAGGGGGGTTCCGAGAGCACGAGGCCTCCCCCGAGCTCGGGAGCCCGATTGTGCCGGGCTGGAGAGGGACGAGCGGCCGAATGTCGGACCGGCTTCCGGGAAGCTTGGAGGCTCTTTGGCGCGGGCTGGGCGATGGCCGGCAACGGGGTCGGTTCCGGGTTCTTCCGCTCTTCGGGCACGAGCATGCCCGCGCTGGGAGGCGCAGGGGCTTCCTCGACCAGCTCGACGGAGGTGGAGTGGGCGGCCGATCGCGGCGAAAGCGGGGCGATTGCCGGCAGCGGGCTCCCCGGAACCCCGGGCAGAACGAGGCAGGCCAATCCCGCATGAAAAAGGATGGCGAGCACGAGCGAAGGCCATCGGATCGAAGCCGCGGGCCGTTCGGACTCGGCTCCGCCTTCCCGGCGTTTCCTAAGCAAGGACCGTTTCGCCGGCTGTTCCAGTAGTGTCGTTGTCATGGCTCTTTCTCGAGGTAGATAAAGCAGAAAGCGTGCCAACCAGGATGGTATCTCTCGTTGGGGCTGCGCGTTGCCAATCGACCCTCCGTTTCCTCAAAGAGAGTGTCGTCTCTCCCGCTACCCTGCGGCACTCAAAAGGGGAGCGGGCCGCGTCAAAAAGAGGTCAAAGGGAAGCGGCTTCCGGGGAGCCATTTAAACTTGTCCGGCCGCCGATCTCCCGGAAGATAGATGGCGCGAGGGGATCATGAATGGGGAAGAGGGATGGAGGCGGGCGGGGTTTTTGGGAGTGATGCTCTTGTGTTTTTGGGGATGCAGTCCGGTGCCGGAATCGGTGCGGAGCGCCGCGGAGGGGTCTGTCGCCTTCGCCGCTCTCCGAAAGCACCCGGAGGCCTATCGAGGAAAGCCGGCTCTCCTGGGAGGAAGGGTCGTTCGGGTTGAAAGCCTTCGCGATCGGACTCGGATCGAGATCGACCGTCTCCCGCTGGATCCAAAGGATCGCCCGAGGGGGGATGCCAAGGGCCAGGGGCACTTTTTGGCGGAGCTGCCGGAAAAGATCGATCCGAGCGCCTACCCGTGGGGACGGGTGGTCACGGTCTGGGGGAAGTTCGCCGGAATGGCGCAGGGAGAGCCGCTCGTTGCGGCGAAGGAGGTCTATCTCTGGCCTCGCCGTTTCGGCCAGCAGCCCTTCTATCCGTCTGCCCCCTATCGGGAGAGCAACTTTGGGGCCGGCTGGGACCCCGGGACCTGGTGGTGATCTCCTCCCGGCCTCCCACCCCCAAGGGAGCGGGCGGAGCTAGTAGACGTCCTTGTGGTAGCGCTTCTGCTCCTTGGCCAGGGTGACGTTCACATAGTGGGCCGCCGCTTCGGGATCGAGGCCGCCGAAGCGGTGGGCGATCTCGATGAGCGCCTGGTGGACATCCTTGGCCATCCGGTGGGCGTCTCCGCAAACATAGAGATGCGCTCCTTCCTGGAGCCAAGCCCAGAGAGCCTCGCCGTTCTCGACCATCCGGTGCTGGACATAGATCTTATGGGCTTGGTCGCGGGAGAAGGCCGTATCGAAGCGGGTGAGAACTCCTCTGCGATGGAGCTCGAGGAATTCCTCTTCGTAGAAAAAGTCGGTCGCCCGGTGCTGCTCGCCGAAGAAGAGCCAGTTTCTCCCCGTGTGGCCCAGGGCGGCGCGCTGGTGGAGGAAGGCGCGAAAGGGCGCCACGCCCGTTCCGGGGCCGACCAGGATCAAGGAGGCGGCCGGATCTTCCGGAAGCCGGAAATGCTTGGCGGGCTGAATGTAGACCGGAAGCTCGTGGGGTTCGGAGGGACGCTGGCGGGCGAGGTAGCCGGAAGCGAGTCCGAGCTTTTCTCGACCGTTGGTGTGAAAGCGTACGACCGCGACCGTCAAGTGGACCTCTTCCGGATGGAGGGCGGGAGCGGAGGCGACCGAATAGAGCCGGGGCAGAGAGCGGCCGAGCAGGCCAATGAGCTCCTCCGGAGTGAAAGAGGCGCCGGGATAGGCGCGCAGGAGATCGACGTAATCCTTGCCGTGGAGGAAGGCGTCGAGCTCGGCCTCGTTTTGCGCGAGGCTCTGGAGATGGTCGCGGCTTTCTCCGGGAGCGAGCTTTTCGGCCAGAGCCTTTGCGAACTTTTTGGTCGTCCGGTTGAGGACGAACTGGCGCGCCAGCGCCTCGCGCAGAGAGCTCGTCTGGCCCTGGAGGGAGATCGTCTCCTCACCCGAAAGTCCCAGAACCTGGAGGAGCTCCTCGACCAGCTCCGGCGGGTTGCGGGCGAAGATTCCCAAGGAGTCCCCTACTTGGTAAGAGAGACCGCTGCCGCGGATGTCGACCACGATATGGCGCGTCTCCTTCTCCGAGCCCGGGAGGGTCAAAGGTCGATTTTCGGCGATGCGGGCCGGGAAAGGATTGGCGCGCGTATAGGATCCGGTCGGGGAAGAGGGTGTGGCTGTCATCCGTTTGCGAAAGATAATAAAAAAAGAGCCTCTTGGCTACCGTGAGAGGAGGGAAAAGACAAGCGGAAAGTGGCAGCGCCTCCGGCAGGAACGCAGCGCGCCCCGATGCTCCCGGCCGCTTTTTTTCTTTGGAGATCGATGGGGGCCGACGGGCGGCGCAGGGTATGCTATGCTCGGGATGGGGAGGCGAGTCGAAGAAGCCGCCAATGAGGGAAAGACGATTTCGGAATCGGAGGGAAGCCGGGAGGCTTCTGGCCGAGGAGCTGCTCGAGTATGGAGGCCGGGGCGACGTGGTCCTCTTGGCCCTTCCTCGCGGAGGTGTCGCGGTGGGTGCCGAGATGGCGAAGATCCTCCGCCTGCGACTCGACGTCTTCACGGTGCGCAAGCTCGGAGTCCCCGGGCAGGAAGAGCTGGCGATGGGAGCGATCGCCACGGGAGGAGCCCGGGTGATCAACCGCTCGGTGGTTGCCGCCTTGGGAATCGACGAGGAGACGATCGAGAGGGTGGCCGCGAGGGAAGAGCGGGAATTGCGGAGGCGCGAGGCCCTCTTTCGGAAGGGGTTGCCGCCGCTCTCGATTCGCGGAGAGACGGCGATCTTCGTCGATGACGGGATCGCCACCGGGGCGACGATGCGCGCGGCGGTGGAGGCCGCCCGGAAGCTCGGGCCGGCCGCAATCGTGGCCGCGGTTCCCGTTGCTCCCCCTTCGGTGGCCGAACGGATGGCCGAGATCGTCGATGACTGGGTCGTTCTTCTCACCCCCGAAGTATTCTACGGCGTGGGCCAGTGGTATGAGGAGTTTCCGCAACTGCGGGATGAAGAGGTTTGCGCCCTCTTGCACGAAGCCGCAGCCGCCCGGAAGGGGTCGCCGGAGGGGCGGAGGAGGCATGGGGCCGGAGAGGAAGAGGGAGCGGAGCGATGAGGAGCGAGGAGTCGGGCGGCATCTTTCGGCTTCGAGCCCCCTATGCCCCGTGCGGGGATCAACCCCAAGCGATCGAGGCGATCGTGCGCCGCGTGGAGCGGGGCGAGCCGCACACGGTCCTCCTCGGAGTGACGGGCTCGGGGAAGACCTTCACGGTCGCGAGCGTCCTCGCCCGACTCGATCGACCCGCGCTGGTCATCTCCCACAACAAGACGCTGGCCGCTCAGCTCTACAGCGAGCTCAAGCAGTTTTTCCCCGAGGCCGCCGTGGAATATTTCGTCTCCTATTTCGACTACTATCAGCCCGAGGCCTACATCCCCAGCACCGATACCTACATCGAAAAGGATTCGAGCGTGAACGAAGAGATCGAGCGGCTGCGGCTCTCGGCGACGATCTCCCTGCTTTCCCGGAGGGATGTGATCGTCGTGGCGAGCGTCTCCTGCATCTACGGGCTGGGTTCTCCCGAGGACTACGAGGGCCTCGCCTTCGCGCTGCGGGTCGGCATGGAGCTGCGGCGGGAGGAGCTGCTGGCCCGCCTGGTCGAGATGCAGTACGAGCGCAACGACGTCGCCTTGGCCCGGGGACGGTTCCGGGTCCGCGGCGATGTGGTCGAGGTCTGCCACCGCACGGCCGACGAGGGATTGCGGATCGAGTTCTTGGGAGATCGGATCGATCGGATCAGCGAATTCCAACTTTTGACCGGAAACGTGCTCACCCGGTTGGAGAAGGAGATGATCTTCCCGGCCCGCCACTTCGTGACTCCGTACGAGAAGATGAAGAGAGCGGTTGCTTCGATCCGGGAGGAGCTCGAGGGGCGGGTGGCCGAGCTCGAAGGCCAAGGAAAGCTGCTGGAAGCCCAGCGCCTGCGGCTGCGGACGACCTACGACCTGGAGCTCCTCGAAGAGCTCGGGTTCTGTAGCGGGATCGAAAATTACTCCCGTCATATGAGCGGCCGAGCGCCCGGCTCGCGCCCCTACACCCTTCTCGATTTCTTTCCGAAGGATTTTCTGACCGTCATCGACGAGTCCCATGTCACGATTCCCCAGATCCAAGGCATGTATGCGGGCGATATCGCCCGCAAGCGGGTGCTCGTCGAGCATGGATTTCGGTTGCCGTCGGCGCTCGATAACCGGCCGCTCGACTTTGCCGAGTTTCGCGCCTTGGTCGGCCAGACGATTTATGTTTCGGCAACCCCCGGCGACTACGAGCTCGGTCTTTGCGGCGGGGAGGCGGTCGAGCAGATCATCCGGCCGA
Source organism: Methylacidimicrobium cyclopophantes (assembly GCF_902143385.2). GTDB lineage: Bacteria > Verrucomicrobiota > Verrucomicrobiia > Methylacidiphilales > Methylacidiphilaceae > Methylacidimicrobium > Methylacidimicrobium cyclopophantes. Next base: position 1,411 of record NZ_CABFUZ020000219.1, on the reverse strand, counting down.
CCGGGCTCTTGGATCCCATAGTCGAGGTGCGTCCGCTCCAAGGACAGATCGACGATGTGATGGAGGAGATTCGCAAACGGGGGGTGGAAAAGGAACGTTCCCTGGTTCTCACCTTGACCAAGCAGACCGCCGAGGATCTGGCCGACTATCTGCGCGAATTGGGCTTACGCGTACGCTACCTCCATTCGGAGCTCGATGCGATCGAGCGGGTGGAGATTCTCCGCGGACTGCGGGCCGGGGACTTCGATGTCCTCGTCGGAATCAACTTGCTCCGGGAGGGTCTCGATCTCCCCGAGGTGTCGCTGGTGGCGATCCTCGACGCCGACAAGGAGGGATACCTCCGCTCGGAGAAGTCGCTCATCCAGATCGCCGGCCGGGCCGCCCGCCATCTTCACGGGACGGTGCTGCTCTATGCCGAGCGGGAGACCCCTGCGATCCGAAAGCTTCTGGAGGTGACCGAATACCGGCGGAGCAGGCAGATCGCCTACAATCAGGCCCACGAGATTACTCCCCGCAGCGTCCAGCGCGGGATCCAGGAGAGCCTTCGGGGGCTATTGCGGGCCGAGGCGGAGTCGGTGGAACGGCTGCGCGAGGAGGAAGGGCGGTTCGATGTCGAGGAGGTTCTCCGGGATCTTCAGCGGGAGATGCTCGAGGCGGCGGGTGCGCTCGATTACGAAAAGGCGGCCCTGCTCCGGGATCAGATCGAGGAGCTCCGGCGAAGATCGGGAGTCGCCGCTTCCCGGCCCTCGGGGACGGGAAGGCGGGGAAGCGGGCGGATGCCCAAGGGACGGCGCAGACCCCTACTCACGGGGCGGCGAAGCAAGGGGCGAGGCCCCTCTCCGGAAGCGGAGCCGGCGGCCTAGAGCCCGCTGCGGCGGCGAGGCGATGGAAGAATCCACGGCCGGTCGAGGAGCGTCCGGCTCCCTGCCTGGAAGGCTTTCCTCCCGCCCCCTCTACCGATCGCGCTGGTTTGCGCTCGGCGTTCTGGCGGCGCGCTTCCTTCCGAGGGGGGCGGCGCGCGCGATCGGCGCCGGAGCGGCACTCCTCTTCGCCTGGCTCCGCCGCAGCCACGCCGCCGTAGTCGCGCGAAACCTCCGGCTCGTTCTCGATCGGCCCATTCGGGAGGGCGACGCGCGAAGGGTCTATCGGAATTTTGGAAAGACGATGGGGGACTACTTCTATTTGGGGAGCCGACCGGCCGATCGGGCGCGAGCTCTTATCGTAGAGCGGATCGGCTACGAGGAGCTCGCCGCCGCCCACCGCCGGGGGAAGGGGGCGCTGCTTCTCACGGGCCACCTCGGCTTCTTCGAGCTCGGAGGAGTCCTTCTGTCGGGATTGGGCTTTTCGACCGTGATTCTGACCTTCCCGGAACCCGATCCCGAGTTTTCTCGGTGGCGGGCGGCCTATCGCC
>NZ_CABFUZ020000218.1 GCF_902143385.2 Methylacidimicrobium cyclopophantes | reverse complement strand
CCGGCAGCCGATGACGCGGCGCCGGTTCGCTCATCGCCCTTCGAGCATAGGCGGGAGAAAGGAAGGAATCGGGAGCTTCGTGGGAAGGAGCTACGGCTTTGTGCATGAGATGGCCGGGGCGTGGTTAGGAAAAGGAGGCAAAGCAGCTTTGTCGCAGTCGTTCGACCAGCCCGTGGCGCAGTCCCCGCACGCTTACAGTCAAGCCGTCGAGCCCCAAAGCCGCGAGGGTCGAAAAGAAGACGGCGATCCCGGGGACGAAAATATCCGCCCGTTTGGAGGGAACTCCGGGGAGGCTTTGCAAGTGGGGGAGATCCAAACGCGAAAGTTCCTCGAGAGTCCGCTGGAGGGTGTCGGTCTCGACGGAGAAGAGATGAAGCTTCTCCAGATCGAATTGCGGGAGCTCCTGAATCAGCGCGGCAAGGGAGGTCGCCGTGCCGCCGACCGCAACCAGGGCGCGACCGCGCGGGGAAAAGTCTCGGAGAGCTTCCTGGATCTGTTTTTCGAGCGTGAGGAGCATCGATGCCAGGAGCTTCCCGCCGATCGGATATCGGCAGACGAAGCGGTCGCGAACGCGAATACAACCGAGAGGGAGGCTCCGTCGGGTTTCGATCCTTGGATGCCTCCCTTGGATCCATTGCGAGCTCCCCCCTCCGACGTCGGTGACGAGGAGATCCCGGCTTTGCAGGGCGGGGTCGGCGGCGACTCCTTGAAAGGTGATATCCGCCTCTTCTTCGCCGGAAAGCAGGAGGACCGGACAGTCGAGGAGCTGGCCGATCCGCTTGAGAAACTGCTTCCGGTTTCGGCTGTCGCGAACGGCGCTGGTCGCCGCCGCAAGACGCCGGTCGGCTTGCCATCGGTCGGCCGCATCCTGAAGCCTTCGCAGGACCTCCTCGGTTCGCGCCACGGCGTCTTCCGCCAACTCTCCGGTCGTGAGAACCCCTTCGACGAGGCGGGTGGTGAAGCTCTGATGGTCGAGCACGCGGAAATCGGAGCCGCTCCACTCGGCCACCAGAAATTTGACCGAGTTGCTTCCGATATCGAAGACCGCGTAACGCGGGGAGACGGGGGTTTCGCCCAACGGCCTGGCGGCCAGAGGCATCTCTTGCCAGCGACCGGAAGGGGGGCTCTGCGGTCCGACCATCACGAGGATGAATCTCCGTTCTCGCGGGAGGTTTCTTCGAGCAGTCCTTCCAGCTCACCGATGAGTCGATCGATCTTGCGCAGGTCTTTGCGCCGTCCCTTTTCCGGAGCGATCGGCAAGGATTGAAGCTTGGCGGCCGCCTTGGCCAACAGCTTCCGACTCTTTTTCCCCTCCTGGCCCTCGGAGCGCTCCAGCGCTCGGACGGCCAGCGTGAGCTGGCGGATCTCCCGTTGTAGGCGAGCCACGTAGTGTGCGGCGGTTTCGTCGAGGAGGAAGGAGAGAGAAGCCAATCCGCGCTCTACTTCGCCATGTTCGGTCGGCCGAGCCAGCAAACGAGGAAAGCGTCTCATGTGGAAGCCTCCGGGGTTGCATGAAAGACAAGCTGTCCATCCGCGAAGTCTACGGAGACTGCGGTCCTCTCCCCGATCTCTCCCGAGACGATCTTGCGGGAGAGCGGGTTTTCGAGCTCTCTTTGGATGACCCGTTTCAAGGGGCGAGCCCCGTAGATAGGACTGTAGCCAGCCCGTGCCAGATGCTCCTTGGCCGCGGCGGTCAGCTCGAGGGTGATCGATCGTTCCGCGAGGCGTTTTCGCAGCTCTTCGAGCTGTAGGTCTACGATTTTCTTGAGCTGGGGCAGTTGCAAAGGCTTGAAGAGCACGATCTCGTCAAGCCGATTGAGGAACTCCGGCCGAAAATGGGCTCTGAGCTCCTCCATGACGCGGCTGCGAACCTCTTCCGGAATCTCTCCCGTCGGGCTGATGCCCTCAGTCAGATGGATGCTTCCGATGTTGGACGTCATGATGATGATCGTATTGCGAAAATCGACCGTGCGCCCCTGGCTGTCTGTCAGCCGACCGTCGTCGAGAATCTGAAGAAAGACGTTGAAAACATCGGCATGAGCTTTCTCCACCTCGTCGACCAGGATTACGCTGTAGGGCTTGCGTCTTGCGGCCTCGGTCAACTGCCCCCCTTCTTCGAATCCGACGTATCCGGGGGGGGCGCCGATCAAGCGAGCGACCTGGTGCTTCTCCATATATTCGCTCATGTCGAGGCGAATCATGTTTTCCTCGCTGTCGAAGAGGGCTTCCGCCAATGCCCGAGCCAGCTCGGTCTTTCCGACGCCGGTCGGCCCCAGAAAGAAGAAGGAGCCGATCGGTCGCTTGGGATCCTTGAGACCGGAACGGGCGCGGATCACCGCATCCGCTACCGCCGCCACCGCCTCTTCCTGACCGACGACTCTCCGGTGGAGGATCGAATCGAGCCGGAGCAGCTTGTCCTTCTCCCCTTCCAGGAGCTTGGAGACGGGAATCCCAGTCCACCGCGCTACGACTTCCGCAATTTCTTCCGGGGTGACCTCTTCTCGCAGGAGTCCGCCGCCCGCCTGACCCTTGGCGAGTTTTTCCTCCAATTCCTGGAGGCGGCGTTTCAACTCCGGGATTTTTCCGTATTGGAGCTCGGCGACGCGGTTGAGATCGTAGGCGCGCTGCGCGAGCTCCATCTCGTGCTCCGCATGCTGGAGCTCCTCGCGTACCTTTTGCAGGTTGCCGATCGAACCTTTCTCCTCTTGCCATCGGGCTCGGAGCCGATCCCGCTCACTGCGCAAGTTGGCGAGCTCCCCCTCCAGAGTTTCCAAGCGCTTCCGGGAGGCGTCGTCGCGTTCCTTGCGGAGGGCTTCCTTTTCGATTTCCAATTGGAGCACGCGCCTCTCAAGGCCTTCCAGCTCTTCCGGCATGCTCTCCATTTCCGCCTTCAGCTTGGCCGCCGCCTCATCTACCAAGTCGATCGCCTTGTCCGGGAGAAACCGATCGGTGATGTAGCGATGGGAAAGTACCGCCGCCGACACGAGTGCGCTGTCCTGAATCCGGACTCCGTGATGGAGCTCGTAACGTTGACGCAAGCCTCGGAGAATCGAGATGGTATCCTCCACCGTAGGCTCCGACACGAGGACGGGTTGGAAGCGGCGTTCCAAGGCGGCATCCTTCTCCACGTATTTCCTGTATTCATCGAGGGTCGTTGCCCCGATGCAATGGAGCTCGCCCCGCGCCAGGAGCGGCTTGAGCATGTTGCCAGCATCGATCGCCCCTTCGGCGCGGCCGGCTCCAACGATGGTATGGATCTCGTCGATGAAAAGGATGATCTGGCCTTCCGACGCCGTGACTTCCTTCAGGACCGCTTTGAGTCTCTCCTCGAACTCTCCTCGGTACTTGGCACCGGCGATGAGCGCACCCATGTCGAGCTGGACGATGCGCTTGCTTTTCAAGCTGTCCGGGACGTCGCTCGCCACGATGCGCTGTGCTAGGCCTTCGACGATGGCGGTCTTTCCGACGCCTGGCTCTCCAATCAAAACCGGGTTGTTTTTCGTCCGTCGGGAAAGCACCTGGATCGTGCGCCGGATTTCCGCATCCCGCCCGATCACCGGGTCGAGCTTCCCCTTTTGCGCGAGTTCCGTAAGGTCCCGTCCATACTTCTGGAGCGCTTCGTAGGTCTCTTCCGGATTGGGGCTGGTCACCCGCTGGTGGCCCCGCACCTCCGTCAGCGCCCGGAGAAAGGCCTCCCGGCTGATCCCCGCTTCGCGGAGGAGACGGCCCGTGATGGTAGCGGAAGGCTCCTCCAGAAGGGCGAGCAGGAGATGCTCCACGCTGACGAATTCGTCCTTTAAGCGCTTCGCCTCCTCCTGCGCTTTCACCAGGGCTTCCCGAAAGCGCTGAGTGACGTAGGATCCGGTGTTGGCGCCGGAGACGCGGGGCAGCCGCTGGATCTCTTGAGCGAGCTGCTCCCGCAACTTGCCGACATCCACGCCCGCACGCTCGAGCAGGCGAGGGACGAGTCCTTCCCCCTCGGCCAAGAGAGCTTCGAAGAGATGCTCTACGTCGACGGACTGGTGGGAGTAGCGGACAGCTAGATTTTGCGCCTCGGCGATGGCCGCCTGCGCTTTTTCTGTAAATCGATTCATAAAATAGGCCTGCTCTGGGAACTTAACGGAGGCTCATGGGAAAGCGCAAAACTTTTGCAATTCCACCCCGGCGCCACGGCGCGGGATCAGGGTGCCGGGGCGGGCGGCTTGCGTAGGAGCGCCTCGATCCCGAGCCAAAGCCAGCCGATTCCCAGGAGACTGCCTCCGAACGGGGTAAGCCGGATCCAGCCGGCATTTGCCGTCAAAATCCAGGTATACAAGCTCCCGGAAAAGAGGAGGATCCCGAAGAGGAAGCAGAGGGTGGGGACGGTGAAACCCTTCGGGAATCGACTGAGGGAGAGAAGGGCCAAGACATGGACGAAATGGTAGAGCACAGCCGTTTTCCAGGTTTCCACGGCATGAGGCAAGTTCGGCGAAACGGAAAGGCGGTGTGCGCCGTAGGTCGCGGCGGCAATCGCGAGGAAGCCGAGCATGCCGGCCAGAAAAGCCCGAAATCGATTCATGTTGCGTCCGGTTGGGTTGGCAGAGTTGTCGGCGAGGTCGGCGTCGGTGTCGAGACGATTTCGAAGCCGCGGCCGAAAAAGGGAAACGACGCCGTTTCCGAGGCTGCAGGATTGTCAAGCGATTGACAAATCCTTATACAGAAATGCGATATGGTCGTGCGGCAGGTCGCCCGACAAACCGGGGAACGGCTTTTGGGCTCTCGAGCGCAACTCCTCAAGCGAGTCTGCTTCGTGGGATTCGACGGCATGGTCGAGGAGTCGTTTCGAGTGATCGACCATCGCGGTTCGCTCGATCAGTACACCGTTCTTTCCTCGATCGAGCAGTTCGTGGTGCGCCTGCAAAAGAAAGCCCGAGAGCAAGCGGCCTCCGCTTTCGAACTGATCGAGGGGCGTCCCCGGATGAGCGGGAGCGCTCCTTGGTTCTCTTCTGCGCTGGGCGCTTTGGGGACCCAGGTGCATTTTCTCGGCGCTTGCGGGAAGCCGGAATGTCGACATCCGGTGTTTGCCGAGGTCGAAAGGCGGGCCAAGGTCTATCCCGTCGCTCTTCCCGCCTTTGAGCGGGTCTTGGAGTTCGGAGACGGCCGCCTCTCTCTCGGTGATTATCGCTCCCTGGAAGAGATCACATGGGAACTCTTGGAAGCCCGTGTCGGAAAGCCCCTGCTCCAGGAGCTGTGGGCGAGCGCGCACTTGGCGGCCTTCTTGAATTGGTCGCGTCTTCCGCATCTCTCCCTCCTCTGGAAGCGGCTTCTTTCGGAGCTTTGCCATCTTTCGGGATCTCCGCGCAAGCTTCTCTTTTTCGACCTGGGGAATCTCCTCCACCCCACAGATGCCGACCTGGCGGCGGCGCTCAAGATTCTCGCGGAGTTCGAGACCTGCCATGATGTGGTATTGAGCTTAAACGCCCTGGAGAGCGAGGCGGTTGCCCGTGTCCTTCACGTGCCGCGACGAGATCTCGATATCACGGGGGCTGCTTCCCTAGCCGCTGCGATCCGCGAAAAAGCGGGGATCTCCACCGTCGTCATCCACTGTCCGAGATTTGCCGCAGTCGCGGATGGAACGACCGAGGAGGGGCTGGAGGCCCCTCATACCGCAAAGCCGAAAACTGTTTCTCAAGCCGGGGATCATTTCAACGCTGGCTTTTGTGCGGGACGGCTGCTCGGCTGGAAACTCCTCCACTCTTTGCAGCTGGGAGTCGCCTGTGCCGGATTTTACGTCCGGCACGCGGCCAGCCCGACACGCGAGCAACTCGTCCGTTTCCTGCGGACGCTCTAAGGCGGCTTGTCGATCGAGAACGAAAGAGGAATCAGACCGCGACCGGGGCGCGAATGGGCGGCTCCGGATGATAATCGATCAAGGAGATATCTTCGTAGCGAACCTCCGTGAGCGATCGAACCTTCGGCTGAATCTCCACGCGGGGCAGGGGTTTCGGGGACCGAGCGAGCTGAATTCTCGCCTGCTCGAGATGGTTGGCATAGAGATGGACATCGCCGAAGGTGTGAACGAACTCCTTCGGGCGCAAATTGCAAACATGCGCAACCAGGAGGGTGAGCAGGGAATAGGAAGCGATGTTGAAGGGGACGCCGAGGAAGAGATCGGCGCTTCTTTGATAGAGTTGGCAGGAGAGGAACCCATCCTGCACGTAGAATTGAAAGAGGACATGGCAGGGAGGAAGCGCCATCTGGTGGAGTTCGGCGGGATTCCAGGCGGTAACCAAGATCCGCCGACTGGAGGGAGTGCGGCGAATCTGCTCGAGGACATTCTGAATCTGATCCACCGTAGACCCGTCCGATCCGCGCCAGTCGCGCCACTGGGCCCCGTAGATCCGTCCCAGGTTCCCCTGGGCGTCGGCCCATTCATCCCAAATGGAGACTCCCTGGGCGCGAAGAGTCGCGACGTTGGTTTCGCCTCTCAGGAACCAGAGAAGCTCGTGGACGACCGACTTCCAATGGATTCTCTTTGTGGTCATGAGCGGGAAGTCGGCTGTTAGGTTGAAGCGGAGTTGGGCGCCGAAAAGGGAGAAGGTGCCCGTTCCCGTACGATCGGAGCGGTAGGCGCCTTCGCGGAGGACCGTTTTGAGGAGATCGAGGTAGTTTCGCATGCCTGGTCCGGGGCGACTCTAGGAGAAGAATGAAACCGTCAGAATCGCAAGAGGTCAATCCTTCGCCCGAGACGCCCATGATGGGGCAATACCGGGAGCGGAAGGCGGAGTTGCCCGAGGATGTCCTTCTGCTCTTTCGACTGGGCGATTTCTACGAGCTTTTCGGAGAGGATGCCAAGGAGGGGGCGAATCTCCTGGGCCTTGCTCTCACGCACCGTCAAGGAACTCCGATGTGCGGGATGCCCGCCGAGTCGGTGGAGGGGTATATCGCGCGACTGGTGCAGGCGGGGAAGCGGGTCGCGGTATGCGAGCAGGTGGAAGTGCCACGGCCGGGGAAGCTCGTCCGCCGGGAGATCACGCGGGTCATTACTCCAGGGAGCCTTCTCGATCCGGGATCGCTCCGTTCGAAGGAAAACAACTTCTGTTTGGCCCTGGTCTCCGGTCGCGATCGGTTGGGAGTGGCCGCTCTCGATTTGGGAACGGGCGAGTTTCGCGCCGGCGAGCTGCAGGGAGAGGGGGAGCTCGCCGATCTGCTCTGCCGCCTTCGACCCAGCGAGATCCTTCTTCCAGGAGAAGAGGCCGAGCCTCGGCTCTTTCGAGGCGGGAACGAGCGTCTGGAAGAGTTTCTGGGAAAGTGGGGCAAGCCTGCTCTGACTCGGCATAGGAAGTGGGCCTTCACGCCGGAACACGCTTCCGCTCTCCTGCTCGCTCATTTTGGGACCAAATCCCTGGCGGGTTTTGGGCTCGCCGGGGTTCCCTTGGCTCTCTCGGCGGCCGGAGGCCTCTTTCATTATCTGCGCGAGGAGCTGCGGCAGGATCTCTCCCATGTGCAGGACATCGCCCCGATCTGCCGGGACGACCTGCTCGTCGTCGACGCCGTAGCTCAGCGAACCTTGGAACTTCTCTCCGCACCGAGTCACGGAAAGAGCTTCCTGGAGGCCATCGATCGGACGCTCACCCCCGGCGGAGGAAGGTTGTTGCGCCAGTGGATCAGTGAGCCGCTTCGGGATCGGGCGCGGATTCATGCGCGCCAGGATGCCGTCGCCTATTGGGCGGAACGGGATCGGAGTCGAAGGGCGCTTCGGGAGCTCCTGCCGAACATCCGAGATTTGGAGAGATTGTTGGCGAGAGTCGCGCAAGGCTCGGTCAGCCCTCGCGAGGTCGGGGCGATCAAGGACTCCCTGAAGCCCCTGCCGCAAATCCGGGCCCTGCTCCCCTCTCTCGAAGAGGGAGAGCAACGACGAAGCGAATTGGAACCGCAGGACGATCTCGTCGCCGAGATCGAGCGGGCCCTCGTGTCGGATCTCCCGCCCTCGTGCCGAGAGGGAGGTCTCTTTCGGGTGGGCTTTGATGCCGCGTTGGACGCCCTGCGGGAAGCGGCGGAGAATGGGAAAAAATGGCTGCTGGAGTTCGAACGGAGCGAACGGGAACGAACCGGGCTACGCTCGCTCAAGCTCCGCTACCATCCCGTTTTCGGTTATTTGCTCGAGGTGCCTCGCGGGCAGCTTCCGAATGTGCCTGCAGAGTATGTCCGCCGTCAGACCTTGGCGAATGCCGAACGATTTACGAGGCCGGAGCTGCAGGAGATGGAGCAGAAGATTCTCGGGGCGGAGGGGCGCGCGCGCGAGCTGGAGCTCGAGCTCTTCCGCGTCCTCCGCCAGAAGCTCTGCGATCGGCTTCCGGCCCTTCAGAAGGTAGCGAGAGCTCTCAATGAGATCGATGTAGTGGCGGGCCTTGCCGAGCTCGCCCGAGAGAGGGGCTATGTTCGGCCCGAAATGGTGGAGGAGCCGGTCGTCGAAATCGTCGACGGCCGCCATCCGGTCGTCGAACAGTCTCTCGTCGGGGAGCGCTTCGTTCCCAACGACACCTATCTCGACGGCCTACGTTCGCGCTTGGCCATCCTCACGGGGCCGAACATGGCGGGTAAGAGCACTTATCTGCGGCAGATCGCGCTCATCTGTCTTCTGGCCCATGCCGGTTCCTTTGTTCCCGCGACGCGCGCGAAGATCGGCATCCTCGATCGGATCTTCACGAGAATCGGGGCCAGCGATGACTTGGCCAACGGCCAGAGCACGTTTCTGGTCGAAATGCAGGAAACGGCGAATCTTCTCCGCCACGCCACGGAGAGGAGTCTCGTGATCTTAGATGAGGTCGGACGAGGGACGAGCACCTTCGATGGGCTCTCGATTGCTTGGGCTGTGGCCGAAGAGCTTTGCGATCGAAATCGTTGCCTCACCTTATTTGCGACCCACTTTCATGAGCTGGCGGAGCTGGCGCAAAGTCGGAGCGCGGTGCGCAATCTTTCCTTGGCCGTCCGGGAGATCGACGGAGAGGCCGTCTACCTGCGGAAAGTCGTCGAAGGAGTGATCGACAAGAGCTACGGGCTGCAGGTGGCCCGTCTGGCAGGATTGCCGGAGCGGACGATCCGCCGGGCCGCGGAGGTTCTTTCGGGGATGGAGGCCGAGGAGGAGGATCCGCAGAGCAAGGCCATGCGGGTGCGCCGCCGCCGGAACGAAGCCGAGGAGCTTCCGCTCTTTCCCGACTGGCAGCGATCGAAGGGGCAGGAGAAGACTGACGGCTCTGCTTCCTGAAGTGGGGGTGAGACGATGCCGCTTCCTGCGGAAGACGCTCACCGGCTTTCTTCTTGTTCCGGATTGGAACGAATGCGACGATCACGCTTTCATGGGCGCCGGTTCGGAAATCGAGGAAGGGAGTCGGCTCGAGCCCCGTTTTGATGCATCCGGGACGATCCCTTGCATTACCGTGGATGCGGAAACGGGGGAAGTGCTCATGGTTGCTTATATGAATCGGGAGGCCCTCGACCAAACGATTCGAACGGGACTGGCGACCTATTATAGCCGCTCGCGCAAGAAGCTCTGGGTGAAGGGAGAGGAGTCGGGTTTCGTGCAGCACGTTCGGGAAGTGCGCGTCGACTGCGATCAGGACTGCATTCTGATCCGGGTTTCCGTCGAAGGAGGCGCCTCCTGCCATGTCGGCTACCGGAGCTGCTTCTATCGGCGCCTCAAGCCGGGGAGCTCGAGCGAGCTGGAATTCGTCTATCCGGAGAAGGTTTTCGATCCGAGAAAGGTCTATCGTCCAAGCTCCTGAACAAAACGGGCCAATCCGATCTCCGATCGGAAGCTCCTCTCAGCGCTCTTCCGTAAAAGGCGGATGTCTCTGCGGACGGCGCGGATTGCGGCCGTTCGACATTTTGGATCCTTCCCAATCCACCCACCGGATCAAATCCACGAGGGGAGTCTTCCCGTCATGGTGCCAAAGGGGAGGAGGCGACTGCATTCTCCCCACAGGACAGAGGCGGGAGGCCCCGAGATGCCAAAAGAGCTTCTGGACCGAGGCCGGAACCGTTCCGTGGAGTCCGACCGCGGAGAGGTGTCCCTGAAGCGGCGCCAACCAGGCCGCCAAGCCATTTCTGGGAACTTTGTCTAGGTAGAGCACCCGGTGGCCGCACGTGGGTTGAAATTGCGCGACATCGCGAACGATGATCGTCCACTGGAGTTCGTCCCCATCGTCCCAAAGGGGCCACCCGAGGGAACGGGCGATGGTGCGAGCCTCTCGGATCCGGGCCGCTTCCTCGGGGCGGCGTATCGAGCGAAGACGAGCATCCGCCGAAAGTACCCGGGCCAAGAGCTCTGCCAACGCAAAAGCGGTGCCTTCGGATTCGAGGATGAGGCACTGCGGGGAGAGGCAGCCCGACTGATCGTAGGCGCTCATGTCTTGAGCAATCGCCTTCGCGAGATCCATCGTCGGACGGCGGATCCCTCCGAGCCAGAGAAGGCTCGCGCGATGTCCGTAACCGAGGAAGAGCTGCTCTTTTCGGCAGCGTGACTGGAAGAGGCGAATCGTTTCGTCCCGCCCGAAAACGACGACGGCATCGGCCGAGGCGAATGACTCCTGGGAATAGGCGGGAAGAATCCGGGCCAGTTTCCGGAGGCTCCGGGGTAGCGACGAGCAGAAACGAGCCATGGCGCTTTTTTGCTCGGCGGGGCATTGGAGAAGATTCTCCGAGCCCAAAAGCAGCCCTTCGAGGAGGGAACGCCAGCCCGAAACCGCAAGCGTGCCCGCCAAGACATGGTAGATGCGGCGGGGGGCGATCGCGCGGCTCCAGCCGTCTCCGTACGGGACGAATCGGTCGAGGGCGTCGAGTCGCCCCAGCGCGACTTTCAAGAGCCGGCGGAGGTCGCCGGGACCGGAGATCCCCAGTTCCGGAAAGAGCCGGCAGAGGGGAGCCAAGCGGTCGATGCGGTCAAGGGCCGTCATGAGAGGATCGAAGATCTTCGGCGGTCAAGGAGCAGCCCCGCAAGGGGAGAGAAGGGGATCGGCCGAAAAGGCGGAAGCCGTCCGATGTTGCAATCGCTTCGTCCCGGGTTTGGATCGTGAGAACGGAGTCGATGTTCGCGAGATCGATCCAGGCCACCAGCCCTCTCTCCCCGGCGGGGCACTCCCGGCCGGTCCCCGGATCGATGATCCGGACACGCACCCAGGGTGGAAGCCGATGGACCCCATTCGGGCCTTGCGCGTAGGCTTGGCTGGAAAGCTCGGTCATTCCGTATTCGCTCCAGATCTCCTCCTCCGAGATTCCGAACATCGCGGCTAGGCCGTGATAGAAGTCGGGCTTGGATAGCTCACGGGAGCGACCCTTGAAGCCGCCCGTTTCTAAAAGAAAGCTCCCCGGCGGCAAGGGAAGAGCGGGTCCCGCCTGGTCGAGGAGGAACGCAAAGGCGAAGGCGGTCCCGCAAAGTCCCACTGGTCGGCCTGCCCGAATCGCGGCGGTAAGCGCGCATCGGAGACCCTCCTCGTCGAGCAGCCCCCCGCGAATCCAAAAATGGGACGAAGCGGAACCCTTTTCGGCCCAAAAGCCGAACATCGCCGAGAGCGAAGAGTGGGGAGCTTCTTTCGGGGAAGGGACAAGGAAATGGAGATCCACCGCTTCCCAAGGGACCCCGGCCCGTCTGGCTCCTTCGGTGCTTACCGTCCGGTAGAGATCGACGTCGAGGAGGTAATGGCGTCCGCGGTCTCGGGAAGTCGTTCCGCTCGTTTCGAAGATTCTCCCGGGAATTTCCCCCTCGTGAGCGAACAGACGGGTCTGCTTAAAAAGCTCCTGGGGAAGGAGAGGAATCGTTCGCCAATCCCGAGAGAGCCCTCCTTGAATCTGGAGCAGCCGTTGCAGCGGAACAACATGGACGGCTTGAGCTTTACAAAGGGCGAGCGCGAGGCGACCAAAACGAGCCTCCTCGTTCGGCGCGAGGCCCAAGAGCAACTCCGCCCAGCGGCTTCGTCTCTCCGGACGGTGGAGTGGGTTCTTCCAAGCGACCGGATCGCTTTTCTCTTTTGCCATTCTTCGTTCCCTCGGCAATCATAACAAGGGATTCGACCGGTGGACCGGAGAAAAATCGTTTCCGAACGGGAAGGATCGGGCCAGAACGATGAAGAGCGCGGAAAAGATGTGTCTGATGCCTGGCTGCGAACTGCGCGGAGAGATCTTCGCCAAGGAGGATGGCTGGGTCGGAGGCCGTTTTTTCGGGACCATGGTCGTCTCCGGTCGACTGGTGCTCTCCCGATCGGCCGAGGTGCAGGGGATTCTCGTCGCCGGCAGCATGGACGTGGAGCTGGGCGCTCGCGTGCAGGGCATGTGCTTCATCGGTCCTCAAGGGATCACGGAATGGAAGCGGTATCGGGAAACCCGGAGTTCCGAATGACGGATCCAAAGGGTGCGATCGACCGAAAGAAAGTACGCTGCCCGCGTTGCGGCCATGAGCAGTGGGAATCCGTCGCGGCGTTGTCGACTATTTGCCGAAATTGCCAGGAATATCTATCGCTTGCTCCGAAACGGGGGACCGAGCCTTTCCGGAAGGGGCGACCGGTGCGGGATCGCTTCGTTCGCTGTCCGTATTGTGGAGCCGGCCAATGGGTCTATTCGTCCGCCCTCTCTTCCGGATGCATTGCTTGCGGGAAGAATTTGAACTTGGTGAGTTACCAGGTGCGCGGCAAAGCCTGGGCGAGGTTGAAGACGTTGGGGGATGTGGAGTTTCACCCCGGCTGCGAATACCACGGTCCCCGGATCGAAGCGCGCCAGGTGAGGATCAGCGGGCGGATCGACGCCGAGGTTCGCGGAAGCCAGACCGTGCAGTTCCGTAAGCAGGGAGAGGTCAAGGGCGGTGTCGTCGCCCCCGATGTAGAGGTCTGCTCGCGGACGAGCGCTTCTTCCGCGGCGATCGTCAGCTGTACGCTTCGAGTAGCCGGCCGGCTGGAAAGCGACCGGGTCGTGGCGCTGCGAGGATTGGAGGTGGAAGATGGAGGGAGCCTCCGTGCGGAGCGGATCCTGGCTCCGCAAATTCGGATGATCGGCCGCGCCTCTCTTCTCGGGAAGGTGGAAGTTCGCCCCCTGCCGGAGCCGCCGGAAGTCTCCTTGCCGGCCTTGGAAGAAATCGCCAGACGCATTGCCCCGGAGGAGCCTCTTTTCGGCTGGTGACCCTCCCTTCGGGTTGCGGTCCGAAGGTCTACCCTCTATTGTGGAGAGCCGCTTATGCCGCTTTCGCACACATGGTTGTCGTGGATTTGGATGACCGCGTTGTGGCTTCCTCTGCTTCAGGCATCGACGGTCGAAGCCCGTCCTCTGCGCGAGCAGCCGCCTCCCTCGATTCCCGGAGCGCAGCTCCCGGATTCGACTCTCGAAGACGGCCCCAGGGCCGTCCGGGATCTCGGCGCACGGATCTATCGGGAAGCAACGTACTGTTCCGGAATGGACACGGGGAGCTTACCGGGAGGCGGGAACTTTTCATCGGTGTCGGCCGTCTGCCTCGTGTTAAACCGAGTGCTCGGCGCGCCAGAGGTAAGTCCCTACCTCTCCGAGCTGGAGCGCTGGTTGGAGGCAAACGGCCAGCGAATTCCAGGATCGGGCCAATTGCGTCCCGGCGATCTCATCCTCTCCCCCCATTCGCTGACCGTCGCAGGGCAGGTGGGGATCATTGGAAGAAAGATCAGCAACTATCCCGATTTCGAAATCTACTCCAACACGGCTCGGAATCATCTCTTCGTTCCGGACTGGTCTCTCCGGAAGTGGAAGGAGTACTTCGAGACCCGCCTGGGGCTCGACGTGGTCTTTTTTCGTGTGATTCGCAGCCCAGAAAAAGAGCAAGGAGAAACCCGTGAGAGCCTGGATCGTCGTCGCCGTCCTCTTTTCGGTCTTTTGCCGGCAAGCGCTGGCCGATGAATCGCCGATTCTTTTGCCCAACACGACTCCGAGGCTGGCGCGGTATCTGGAGCAGCTGCCGCTGAAGGCGCAGCAGGAGATCGCGCGGCGCTTTCGTCCCGAGCTTTCCTACGATCTGATCGGGAGTAGTCCGGTTCCGGATGCCGCGGGGAAGGCGATCGTGGAGATCGAGCTTTCTACCGAGTCGAGTCGGGGCGTCCTGGTTTTCCTGACAAGCGGAAGCGATGCGCGCTTCCTCTTCTTGGACGACCTGCCTTACCGCATTCCGGATCGATTTCGGCTTTCCGATGCGGAGAAGCGGACGATCGCGCTCGTCTTTGCGCGGTACGAAAAGACCGAGTTCAAGGATCGGGACTGGGCGCGCATGTGGTTTTCCCGGCCTTCGGTGATGACCTCCTGGCAATTGCAGGCCTATCGGGAGCTGGGCATGCTCCCCCACGACTTCGGCCGACCGGGCTACGGGCCGTGAAGGGCGGAAAGGAAGACCAGCTCCGGCTGCTTCGGAAATACTGGCTTGCCGAGCAGAGGAGTGCCGAAGCCTACCGGGATCTTGCCGAACACGAAAAGAACCCGGATCGGAAGGACATTTTCCTCCGGCTTGCCGAAGCCGAAGAGAGACACGCCGCCCGGTGGGAAGAAGAGTTGCGCGTGCGAGGAGTTCCTCCACCCGGCCTTCCCGGAGGCTGGAGGAGGCGATGGCGCCGCTGGTGGCGGCAGGCGGTCGGTCCTTCTCTTGTGATCCGGAATTTGGAGCGAGCCGAGGATCGCCAGGAAAAAGAATACCAGAAACAGCGGACGGCCGGTATCGTTCCCCACGAGCTAAGCGCCGCCTACGGGGAGATGGCGGCCGAGGAGCGGACGCACGCACAGGTCTTACAGAAGCTCGGCGAGCCGAGTCGACCGAAGAGCGTCGCGGAAGGGATCCTCGCCCGGGAACGCTGGCACAAGAGGGGCGGGGGATGGGTCGCCGACGCGATCTATGGCGTCAACGACGGCTTAGGGGCGGTCTTCGGAATCGTTTCCGGGGTCGCGAGCGCAACGGAAAACCAGACGCATTATGTGCTCCTTTCGGGACTGGCCGGCATGCTCGCATCCGCTCTCTCCATGGGAGCCGGCGCCTACCTTGCGGCGAAGAGCGAGCGGGAAGTCTACGAGGCGGAGATGGCAAGGGAAGCGGACGAAATCCGCCGGCATCCCGAGGAGGAAAAAGAGGAGATGGCGCTCTTTTACGAACTGCAAGGATTCAATCGGGAGGAGGCGCACGCCATGGCGGAGAGGCTCTTCGCCCGTCCGGACCAATTTTTGGCGGCGATGTCCCGATCGGAATTGGGGCTTTCCGAAGAGTCGTTTCCCAACCCGGTGACCGCTTGCCTTTCGGCCTCGATTTCGACAGGGATCGGGGCTCTCGTCCCGCTGATTCCCTTTTTCTTTTGCGGCGGAGTGTGGGCGATCTCTCTTTCCTTTGCGATCAGCTTGGTCGCTCATTTTCTCGTCGGAGCCGCCAAGTCCTTGATCACGGCCCGCTCGTGGTGGTCTTCCGGGCTGGAGATGACGGCGGTCGGGGTCCTGGAGGCGGTCGCGACCTATACGCTCGGCTTCCTCTTTCGGGTCCACGCATAGGTCGCCTCGCTCCGCCAAAGATCGATTGCCGGGGAAGATCTCAGCGATCGGACCCGTCGCGGGAAGCGCGATCTGGATGGGGAGCGCTTGCAAGCATTCGAGCGGCGAGGGCGAGCGATTCGTCGCTCTTTCCCCCCAGCATCCGCGCCAGCTCTTCCGCCCTTTGATGGGAATCGAGGTGCTCAAGCGAAAGCGTAACCGTATTATCGAAGGCGCTCTTTCGGACGCTGAAATGCGAATCGCCTTGGGCCGCGACGGGAGCAAGATGGGTTACGCAAATCACCTGATGTTGCAATCCCAGGGTTCGGAGTCGGGCTCCCACCTTCCAGGCGGTTTCCCCGGCTACGTTGGCATCCACCTCGTCGAAGATGAGTATGGGGATACGATCGACGGCGGCCAGAACGGTTTTGATCGCGAGCATGACGCGCGCCATTTCGCCGCTGGATGCAGTTTCCCGAAGAGGAAGCGGCGGCCGACCGGGATTGGCTGTGAAAAGAAACTCCGCTTCTTCCCCTCCTCTTCTTCCCGGCTGCGGTCGAAGAAGCCATTCGACCCGAAAATCCGCCCTCGGAAAGCCGAGCGCGGCCAGTTCGCCCGATACTTTTCGGGCGAGCAGCTCGCCAACGCGCCGCCGCTCTTCGCCGAGTTTCCGAACGGCCTCCTCGAAACGGCCTTGGATCTCCGGTCGTTTTTCCGCAAGCGCACGATGCCGCAGGCGCTCCGCTTCCTCCTCCGCGAGCTCCCTCTCCGCGTTGCGCAGAGTCGCGAGAACGTCCGAGAGTGTGGGGCCATATTTTCGTTTCAATCCCTCCAGCAGGCTCCGCCGCTGTTCGAGTGCGTTGAGGCGGTCTGGGTCGACTTCGAGCCGCTCTCGATAATCGAGGAGAAGTGCTTCCATCTCGCGGAGGTCGACAGCGGCAGCTTCCAAAAGCTCTCCCGCCTTGGTTGCGCCGGGAGCATCGAGGCTCGACCAGCCGCCGAGCAGTCGGCGCGCGCGGGAAACTCGATCGAGAGCGCCCCCTTCGGCAAACAGGAGCTCGGAGAGCTCGCCGACCAATTCGATGAGCTTCCATCCATGTTGGGCGCGCTGGAGCTCCCGGGCGATTTGCTCCTCTTCCTCGCAGCGAATCGATGCCTGATCGATTTCTGCGATCATGCTCGTCAAGCGCAGCCGCTGGCGCTCTCTTTCCGGATCGGAGAAGATCCGTTCCCCGCTTCGCGCCGTCTCTAGCTTCTCAAAGGCCTCTTCGACACCCGCGACCAGATCGTGCAAGCCGCCAAAAGCGTCGAGAAGAGCGAGCTGAGCGCTCCGCTGGAGGAGCGACTGGTGTTCGTGCGGTCCGTGGAGATCGAGAAGAAGGTCGCCGACCTGGCGCAGGATCGTTCGCGTGGTAGAGCAGCCGTTGACGAACTGTCGACTCCCTCCGGAGGGAGAAATGCTCCGTTTGACGAGGAGCCGACCCTCTTCGCAGCGGTCGATGCCGCTGGAATCCAACAAGGGGTCCAACGCCTCTGCCGCGTGGTCGTTCAAAACAAATTCTCCTTCGACCGAGCAGGTTTTCTCGCCGTCGAGATGGAGCGATCGGTCGGCCTTGTTTCCGAGGAGTAGTCCCAGCGCACCGAGCAAGAGGGATTTTCCGGCACCCGTCTCTCCCGTGATGACGGTGAACCCGGGCTCGAGCGTCCATTCCAAAGAGCCGATCAGCGGTAGGTGTTCGACACGGAGGGAACGGAGCACGGCTACCTCGAACGCGGCTACGACTCTCCTTCCTCCAAGGATGAGCGCTTCTTGCCTCGGAGAAAGGCGGAGAGGAAAGGTTCCAACTCGCCGTCGAGGACTCCCTGGACATCGGCGGTTTCTTCTCCGGTACGCAGGTCTCGCACGAGTTGATAGGGCTGCATCACGTAGGAGCGGATCTGGCGTCCCCACCCGATTTCCCCCTTCTCCCCGTAAATCCGTTCCTGCTCCGCTCGCCTCCGGTCCGACTCGATTTCGTAAAGACGGGAGCGCAAGACCCGGAGCGCCGTAGCCCGGTTTTGGAGCTGGGAGCGCTGGTTCTGGCAGGTGACGACGATTCCGGTCGGAAGGTGGGTGATGCGCACGGCGGAGTCGGTGGTGTTGACTCCTTGCCCTCCGTGACCGCCGGAGCGGAAGACGTCAATTCGCAAATCCGAGGGAGGAATCTCGATCGTCACCTCTTCATCGACCTCGGCGACGACATCGACGGAAGCAAAGCTCGTCTGTCGTTTCCCCTGAGCATTGAAAGGAGAGATGCGGACCAATCGGTGCACGCCCCTTTCGCCCTTTAGGTAGCCGTAGGCGTAGGCGCCTTCGATCAAAACCGTGGCCGCTTTCACGCCCGCTTCCTCTCCGTCGAGTAGATCGAGAATCTCGAAACGAAAGCCTCTCCGCTCTGCGTACCGCTGATACATGCGAAGGAGCATGGCCGCCCAATCGCAAGCTTCGGTTCCGCCGGCTCCCGCATGGATTCCGAGAATGGCGTTCTTCCCGTCGAGCGGATTCGCCAGCAGCAGCCGGAGCTCCGCTTCGGCAAAGTGCGATTCCGTCGCCGCTGCTTCACGGTCGAGTTCTTCTTGGAGTGCGGGATCGGGATGCTCGCGGAGCAACTCTTCGAGGGCACGAAGGTCGGCGACCCTTCGCTCGAGGCTGCTCAGATCCTGTAGCCGGACACGCACTTCCTTGTTGCGGGCGATGGTGCGTTCCGCTTCTTCTCGATTGGACCAAAAGCCGGCGCCGGCCATCCGCTCCTCAAGCTGCTGCCGCTCGGCGAGAAGGCGATCGGCGTCAAAGAAACCTCCGCAGTTGGCGGAGGCGGGCCTCGAACACCACCCACTGTCCGGATCCATTTCTCTTCTGGTCCATGGAGCGAGCATAAGCGCTTCTCCCCGGGGGTGCAAGAGACGCAACGAACTCTTCCCGATTTCTCCTTGCGCATGGCGAGAGCGAAGGGCTTTCTTGAGGCGTATGGTAACGGCCGAGGAAGCGTGGCAGGTTCTGCGAACTCTGGTGAGACCGGTTCCGTCGGAACGCCTGTCTTTGCATCAGGCTTGCGGAAGGGTGTTGGCGGAGCCGATTCGGGCGGAAACCCCGCTTCCTCCATTTTCGCGCTCCCTCGTCGATGGGTATGCTTTGCGCTTGGACGATCTCCGAGCAACTTTGCCGGTTTGCGGCACCTCCGAAGCCGGCCGGCCCTTCCCGGGAACGCTTCCTCCAGGGGGAACCGTGCGCATTTTTACGGGAGCGGCCGTTCCAGAGGGAGCGACTCATGTCGTGATGCAGGAGGATGTGGATCTCACCAGCGAAGGGATCCGCCTGCATTCTTTTCCGGGGCCTTCCAATATCCAAAGGAAGGGGGAGGATGCGGAGGTCGGCCAACGATTGCTCGCTCCCGGAACTCGGATCGAGGCCGGTCAACTCGCTCTTCTGGCGAGTTTGGGAAAGACCGAAGTTACCGTCTCCCGGCGAGTTCGCCTCTCGCATCTCCTTTCCGGAGACGAGCTGGCTTCGGCGGGAGATCCCCTGTCGGCGGGAAAGGTGTATGACGTCAATGGGCCCATGATGGCCGCCCTTTGGAAACGGGATGGAATCGATCTGATCGGCCAGGAGTGGGTCCCGGATGTCCGCGCGCAGATCGAAGAGCGGATCGAGGAGTGGGCGCCCAGGGTCGACGTTCTTGTTCTTTCCGGAGGATTGGGACCCGGCAAAGCCGATTTCGTCCGGGAGATCGTAACGAGGCCGGGATGGACGGTCCACTTTCAGGGAGTGCGGATTCGTCCCGGCAAGCCCCTTCTTTGCGCCTCTCGGGGAGATACCCTGGTTTTTGGTCTTCCCGGCAATCCGGGGGCTCACCTGGTCCTCTTTTGGCTCTTCGTGAAACCATTGCTCGACGCGCTCTCCGGACTTCCTTTCGCCATCCCGTGGGAGACGGGACGCCTCCGAGTCGATCTCCCCTGCCCCCCGCTTTCGCGCGAGACCTTCTGGCCGGTAACGACCGAGATCGAAGAGGGATCGATCTGGCTCCGTCCCTTGCCCTGGACCGGCTCCGCTTCCGTCACCATTCTCGCGCGTGCGCAAGGTTTTGCGCGGCTGCCGTGCGGGCGCGGGCCCTTCGCTGCGAAGGAAATGCTTTCTTTTCTTCCCTTGGCATGAACGCAAGTAGGGCACCTTCTTCCCAACCCTTTTCCCATCTGGATGATTCGGGGAGAGCGCAAATGGTCCGGGTAACCGGCAAGGCGGAGCAGCGGCGCCGGGCGGTTGCGGAGGGAACCTTGTGCCTCGCGCCAGAGACCCTCGAAAAGCTTCGAAAGCGAGCGTTGCCCAAAGGCGACGTCCTCACGGTAGCGCAGGTCGCTGGCATTCTCGGAGCGAAGAAGACGGCGGAGCTCATTCCCCTCTGCCATCCTCTGCCGCTCCATCATGTCGAAGTGCAATTTATCCTCGAGCGGGACCGGATCCGGATTCTCGGAAGCGCCGAAACCGTGGGAAAGACCGGGGTGGAGATGGAAGCGTTGACCGCAGTGTCCGTGGCGGCGTTGACGCTCTACGACATGTGCAAGGCGGTCGACAAGGGGATGTCGATCGAGGGGGTGCGACTTTTGAAAAAGGAAAAAGAGCCGATCGTGGAAAGGACGGATTCGTGAAGGTGGGTCGGATCACACTGAGCGACCGGGCTTACACCGGGGTTTATGAGGATCGAAGCGGTCCAGAGATCGAGCGGGTGATCGAGGAGATCTTCGTCGATCCGATCGAATTCGTCCGGGTGCTCCTGCCGGACGAGGAGCACCATCTGGTGGAGGCGCTCTGCCGTTTGGCCGATCGAGACGACTGTGCCTTGGCCGTGACCACCGGGGGGACGGGGCCCGCCCCCCGCGATGTGACCCCGGAGGCGACGCGTCGAGTCCTCCAAAAAGAGTTGCCCGGCTTCGGAGAGATCATGCGGGCTCGCTCGTATGCTCGGGTTCCGACGGCGATTCTTTCGCGGGCGACTGCGGGGATTCGCGGCCGCTGCTTGATCATCAATTTGCCGGGCCGCCCTTCCGCCGTCCAAGAATGTCTTTCGCTTCTCGGACCGGCGATCGCCGAATGTCTCGATCACATCCGAGGCTTCCGACCGCGGCTGCGGGAGCAGCTGCGAGGGAGAGAAGAGGGCCCTTGCCCCGAAGCGACCCAAGGAAACGGTCGCCCGGGGGAACCGGGAAAGGAGGCGGGATGAAAGCGATCCGCGTCCACGGCTTCGGAGGGCCCGAGGTCATGAAGCCGGAGGAAGTGCCGGAGCCGGTGCCGGGTCCCGGGCAGGTTCTGGTCCGTGTGCAGGCTGCGGGAGTCAACCCGATCGATACCTACGTTCGTTCCGGGCGCTACAAAGTGCTTCCGGGGCTCCCTTACATCCCGGGTCGGGACGGTGCGGGCCGGGTTGAGGAGATCGGCGACGGCGTCTTCGGCCTGAAGCGGGGAGAGCGGGTCTACTTCGGAAGGGGCCTCACCGGGAGCTACGCCGAGTTTGCGCTTTGCGAGGAGCGGCAGGTCGCTCTGCTGCCGGATCATCTCTCGTTCTCGCAAGGCGCAGGAATCTTTACCCCCTATGCCACCGCCTATCGGGCCCTCTTTCAAAAGGCCCGCGCTCTCCCTTCGGAGCAAATTTTTATCCACGGCGGGAGCGGTGCCGTCGGGCTGGCCGCGATCCAGATGGCCGTGGCGGCCGG
>NZ_CABFUZ020000217.1 GCF_902143385.2 Methylacidimicrobium cyclopophantes | reverse complement strand
CGGCAGGCGCCGCGCAAGCCGAGGAAGGCTCACGGAACGGGCCGGATTGTCCGCCATCTGCTTCGTCTTCACGGCCCGGGCAAAAAATGCACGCAGGGCTGCGAAGCGGACGCGGATGGAAACCGCTCCCAATTCCGGACGCAAGCAAAGTTCGTAAAGATAATCGCGAAGCTCGTGCGGCTCCGTCGACCACCAGTCCTTCCCACGTCGCCGCTCGGCAAACTCCCGCAAGGCTTGCCTGTAATTGCGAATCGTAAAGGGGGAATATCCCTTTTGCTCCCGAAGAAAGGCGAGAAAGCGATCAATTTCGCGCTCCTCGCCCGCAGGCGCCTCGGTGTTCGCTCCCTCGGCATCCGATTCTGCCTCGCCCCTGTCCATTCCGCTCCCGCCGAAGCTCTGCCCGCCCAGCTCCCTTATCTTGGAATCCGTAAGCGAGCTTACCGTGCGCGGAGGCTTTCCGACTACAAGAAAACTGCTTCGCGCTTCTGGCCGTGCGATCCTCGGGCCCGGGGAACGAGCCACGATCTATTTTGGCGCTCTCGAAAAAGAGTGTAGGGTCCTCGGTTCCAAGCGCTCATGAACCCAACCACCCCACCCTCGGATCATGATCTGGAGAGCCTCTCCCGAGAAGTTCGCCTGCTGGGAGACGCCCTGGGCCGTGTCATTGCGAAGCTCGAAGGCAGCGAGGTCCTCTCGCTCGAAGAAGAGATTCGATCGCTTGCCAAGGCCAGCCGCTCCGGGGAAGCCGGTGCCGCCGACTTTTTGGGAGCCGCGGTGGCAAAACTCTCTCCCGATCTGGCCTACGAGATGGCCATGGCCTTCACCAGCTATTTCGAATTGGTCAACCTTGCGGAGGAAAACTATCGAATTCGACTGCTGCGCAGCCGGAGAAGCCGACAACTGGAGTCGGGCCTCGTCCCGCGGGCCTCGATCGAGGCGGCCCTCGTGGAGCTCAAGGCTCAGGGCGTTTCCCCGGAAGAGATGCAGCGGATCGTCGACAAACTCCACATCACGCTCGTCGTGACGGCGCACCCGACGGAAGCCAAACGACGGACGATTCTCGTCAAGCTGCGCCGGCTGGCGCAGCTTCTCCGCGATCAGACGGAAAGCTCGCTCGCGCGGACGGCGGATTGGCTCGCATCCCTGGAAAGGGAGATCGCCTCCCTTTGGCTTACGGATCGGAGCCGCACGGAGCGGCCCCAGGTCCTGGACGAGGTTCGAACAGGACTCTGGTTTTTTGATTCGACGCTCTGGGAGGTCCTTCCGGACCTGGAGGCCGAGATGGCAAGAGTGCTCTCCCGGCACTACCCAACCGTGCGGCCGCCCCGCCGCTGGATCTCCTTCGGCTCTTGGATCGGGGGAGATCGAGACGGCAACCCGTCGGTGACCTTCGATGTAACGGCGGAAGGTCTTGTGCTCCATCGACGGCTGGCTCTTTCGAAGATCGCCGGCGGCCTCGATCAGCTCTCCCATCTCTTGACCATTTCCACCCGCCGGGATCCGTCCGCGACGGAACTGCTCGATCTCTTCTCCCGGCGCGAACGCCTCATCCTTCATCGCAACCGGCTCGGCCTCCGGTATCCGAACGAACCCTACCGCCTCTTTTTGGCGGCGCTTCGCGAAGAGGTAATCCAAGAAGAGAATCATGCCCGGGCCTCCGATCTCCTCGACCTGTTCGGCCCCCGTCCGGAGCCCGATCTCACACTGGGCAACCTCTCTCATGCTCTCGATGCCGTAGAGGCGGCCCTCGAAAAAGGGCGGGCCCCCTTCTTGGCCGGCGGGGACCTGCTGCGGCTCCGGCGACAGCTGCAAACCTTCGGCTTGCACATGGCGGCGCTCGATATCCGCCAGCACTCCCGCGTCCACGAACAGGCTCTCGATGAGATCTTGGCTCTTCTCGGCCGAGTCGAGGGATACGCACGATGCAACGAGGGCCAAAAGCAAGAGCTGCTCTCCTCCCTTCTCGCAGAACCCCCGATCGTCGATCTTCACCGGCTTTGGGACCGCTGCGGTCCGGCGAGCCGGGACATCTTGGGTTCCCTCTTGACCGTATCGCGAGCCCAGGCCCTCTACGGAAACGAGTGCGTCGGAGCCTACGTGATCAGCATGACCCGCGAGCTCTCCGACATCCTCGAGGTCCTTCTCCTTTGTCGCCTCACCCGAGCCGATCTCTCGATCGCGCCCCTGGTGGAAACCTTGTCGGATCTCGCCGCCGCTCCGGAGATCCTACGCAGCCTTTTCGATCATCCCGCCTATCGCCCGCACCTGGAACGTCATGGCAAAGAGCAGATCGTGATGCTGGGTTATTCCGACAGCAACAAGGACTGCGGCTACCTCGCCGCGAGTTGGTGGCTCTACAAGGCCCAAGACGCCATCGTCGAAGTCTGCCGCCGATATGGAGTCAGCCCCATCCTCTTTCACGGCCGAGGTGGAACGATCGCCCGGGGGGGAGGGCCCGCGGCGCAGGCGATTCTGGCCCAGCCCTGCGGGCTCATCGAAGGCAAGATCCGCATCACCGAGCAGGGCGAGGTACTCTCCACGCGCTATCACGATCCGGACCTCGCCTTCCGCATCCTCCAGCAGATCTGCTATGGGGTCTTGACCGGCATCCACGCGTCGAGCAGCCGGCCCCCTCTTCCCGCTCGCTGGACCGATGCGATGGAGGAGATCGCGGCGCAAAGCGTTCCCCTCTACCAAGGGCTCGTCCGGGACGATCCTGCGTTTCTACGGTTTTGGCGGGAGGCGACTCCCATCGACGAGCTCCGGTTACTCAACATCGGCTCCCGGCCGGCCCTCCGCTCGCGCAGCGACACGTTGGAGGAGCTCCGGGCCATCCCCTGGGTCTTCTCCTGGATGCAGAGCCGCTTCGTGGTGCCGGGCTGGTATGGAATGGGCGCCCTCGCCTCCTTTTGCGCGGGTTCGCCGCAGAAACTCGGACTACTCCAAGAAATGTACGAAGGATGGCCTTTCTTCCGGACCACGCTGGACAATGCGCAGCAATCCCTTGCCAAGGCGGACATGAACATCGCCGCGCGCTATGCATCGCTCGTTCAAGACCTGGAGATCCGCGAGCGCATCTTTTCTCGAATCCGCTCGGAATATGATCGTTCGGTCCAACAGGTCCTGGCTATCTGCCGCATCGGCGCCTTGCTCGACCGCGAACCGATTCTCCAGCGTTCGATTCGGCTCCGGAATCCCTACGTCGACCCACTCAACTACATTCAAGTCGAGATGCTCCGCCGGCTCCGATCGCTCGACAGCGGCCAAAAGGACGAAGAGCGCCCGCTCCGGCGCGTCATCGAATTGACCATCAACGGAATCAGCGCGGGATTGCGGAACACGGGATAGTCGGCGTCCGGGACAATTCTCCAAAAGGTTCGCCTGAACGACGACAAAGGTATTTGCTTTCCTGCAGCAAATGGGCGTTAATTGCTCTGTGGTGGCGCATCCAAAGAGCTTACGGACGGCGGAAACCGGCGAGCATCACGAGCCGGGCCACGCGCACCGGCGTCGTGACATGACGATGGGCCTCATCCTCATCATTGTCATCGGTTACCTCTTCCTGATGGCCTTTGTGACCTTTCACCGACTCCTGGCCCTCTTGCTGCCGGAAACTCCGCCCCCTTCTCCGATCTCCCCGCCCGTGCCCCTTTTTTAAACCTTCTTTATCGAAGGCAACCGCCAGCGATCGTCTCCGGGTCCCCGCGTCCCTCGGTTTGCTCTCCCGCCGCCGGGCTGGTTCTGCTCCCCTTGGAGGAAGGAGCCTCTTCCTTCCGAGCAGCCTCGGCCCGCGAAAGGAAGGAGCGATTGACCGCGTTGAGATAGGCGCGAACGCTCGCCTCCACCACATCGGTCGAGGCTGCTTTCCCCGTGACGGGTCGGCCTTCGCCGAAATCGACCCGAACCGTTACTTCGCCGATAGCATCTTTCCCTTCGGTCACCGCTTGCACCACATACTCCACCAAGTGACCGCGCCGCCCGCTGATCCGATCGATCGCTTTCATCGCCGCATCGACCGATCCTCCCCCGACTCCCGCATCGGTCAAGAGTTCGCCTCCCTTGCGCAAGCGCACCGTAGCAGTGGGGACCCCTTGAAACGCCGTCGACACGCTCCAGTAGACGAGCTCAAAGGTCTCCTGAATCCGGGTGATCTGCCCTTCGGCAAGCGCTACCAGATCGTCGTCGTAGACGAACTTCTTCTTATCTCCGATCTCCTTGAATTTTCCGAAAATGGCGTCGATCTCCTCACGGCTCAATCCGAAGCCGAGGGTGACGAGCCGCTTTTCCAAGGCGGCTCTCCCGCTGTGTTTCGTCAAAGGCAGCTCGCTCTCGCCCCACCCGATCGTCGTTGGATCCATGATCTCGTAGGTCTCTCGCTTCTTGAGAACGCCGTCCTGGTGGATGCCGGCGCTATGGGCGAATGCGTTTTCGCCGACCACCGCCTTGTTTCGCTGGACATGGAGCCCCGACATGCGAGCCACCAGCCGACTGGTTCGAACGATCTCCTTCAGATGTATGCCCGTTTCGAGACCACCGAAGAAGTCGCGACGCGTATTGAGCGCCATCACGATCTCTTCGAGCGCGGCGTTCCCGGCCCGTTCTCCAATCCCGTTGATCGTCCCCTCCACCTGACGCGCCCCGGCTTGAATCGCTGCGAGCGAATTGGCGACCGCCAAGCCGAGATCGTTGTGGCAATGGACGCTCAGCACGGCAGAGCCGATGTTGGGGACCCCCCCGAAGAGCATCCGGATCCGTTCGGCAAACTCTCCGGGCGTCGCATATCCGACTGTGTCGGGGATGTTGATCGTCGTCGCCCCTGCGGCAATGGCCTCCGTCACGATCCGCAAGAGAAAATCCGGCTCCGTGCGCGTCGCATCCTCCGGAGAGAATTCTACATCCTCCACGAAGTTGCGGGCCCGCCGGATCGACTCGACGGCGATGCGAACGATCTCTTCCCGGCTCTTCGCGAGCTTGTGCTCACGATGGATCGTCGAGGTCGCGAGGAACACATGAATCCGCCCGCGCCGGCCGGCC
>NZ_CABFUZ020000216.1 GCF_902143385.2 Methylacidimicrobium cyclopophantes | reverse complement strand
CCCCCGTCCGTCTCGCAGCCGGCTTTATGCGCCGGCCGCTTCGAGGAAGGGATAATCGGTGTACCCTTTTTCGGCACCCCCGTAGAAGGTAGAAGGATCGGGCTCGTTGAGCGGGGCCGCGCGGCGAAAACGCTCTGGCAGATCCGGGTTGGCGAGGAAGAGACGGCCGAAGGCGATCGCATCCGCGATCCCTGCGGCGATCGTCGACTCCGCGCGCGGGGCGTCGTAATTCCCGCAAAAGCTCAAGACGGGAGCAAAGCGGCGGCGCAGAGTACCCTTCTCTTCCTCCGTGAGCGGCGGCCCACCCGCCCAATCGGGCTCGGCGATGTGCAGATAGGCGATCTTCCGCTTGTCGAGCTCGGCCGCGACGTAGAGCGCAGCCTCCCAGCTTCCTTCGATCGTCATATCGCAAAAGACGCCTTTGGGGGAGAGCCGAACGCCGACCCTCTCCCGACCGATCGCTCCGGCCACCGCATCGACGACTTCCAAGAGGAACCGTGCCCGATTCGGAAGCGAGCCCCCATATTCATCCCGGCGTTGATTTGCGCGGATGTCGAGAAACTGATTCGGCAGATACCCGTTGGCCCCATGAACTTCGACCAGGTCGAACCCCGCTCGAAGGGCGCGGCGGGCTGCCGCGGCATAGTCTTGGACGATCCCCTCGATTTCCCTTCGGGTAAGCTCTCGCGGGACATCCACCGGCACCTGAGCGGGAGTTCCATCCGGCAGAACGACGAAGCACTCCGTCTTCTCGGCTCGAATCGGCGATGGGGCAACCGGTGGCTGTCCGCCTTCCTGGAGGAGATGGTGGGAGACTCTCCCCACATGCCAGAGCTGGATGGCGATGCGCCCCCCGGCCCCGTGGACCGCCTCCACCACCCGCCGCCAACCCGCTTCCTGCGCATCGGTGTAGATTCCCGGCGTCCAGGCGTAGCCCTGACCTTGCCGACTGATCTGGCTCGCCTCCGTAATGATGAGCCCTGCGGACGCCCGCTGGGCGTAATACCGGGCGTTGAGCTCGGTCGGAATATCCCCCGGTTGGCCCGCGCGGGATCGTGTCATCGGAGCCATCCAGATACGGTTCGGCGTGGAAAGGTTGCCTACGATCAGCGGGGAAAAGAGATGGGGAAAGAGAGACATCACACCCTCCATTGCTAGGATTGCCATGCGCCTCCGACCCCGACTGCGCTCACGCCGTCGAGGAGGCGCCGCGTCTTGGATCACCAAGCCGCCCGGCCCTTGTAACGGATTTTCCCGCCCGAGTCGAGCCGTGAAGCGCGCGCTTTGCGAAACGATCTGCTATTTTCCTTCCGATGCACGACACCTTCCTCGAGCGCTACTTCCGCCGAATCGGCTACGAGGGGCCGAGGAGCGCGACCCTCGAAACACTCTGTACCCTCCATGCCCTCCATCCCCAGGCCATTCCGTTCGAAAACCTCGACCCGCTGCTCGGCCGGACGGTGGCGCTCGACCTTCCTTCGCTCGAGCGGAAACTGATTCTCGAAGGGCGAGGAGGCTACTGCTTCGAGCACAATCTCCTCTTCAGCGAGGTCTTGCGCGCCCTCGGCTTCTCGGTCGTCGGGCTCGCCGGGCGCGTTTGTTGGAAGGTCCCCGAAAAGACCACCCTCCCTCGAACGCATATGGCCCTCCTGGTGCAGCTCGATCAACCCTTTCTCGTCGATGTTGGATTCGGCGGACTCACCTTCACCGCCCCTCTTCGGCTGGAAACGAACATCGTCCAGGAAACCCTCCATGAACCGATGCGCATTTTTCGCTCGGGAAGCGGCTTTCTGATCCAAGTCTTGCTTCGCGGCTTGTGGGAATCGCTCTACCAATTCGATCTGCAACCCCAGCTACCGGTCGATTATGAGATCGCCAACTGGTATCTCTGCTCTCATCCGGACTCGCGCTTCCGGAAGGAGTTGATCGCGGCCCGACCGGATATCGGATGCCGGTATGCCCTCCGGAACAACGAGTTGACGATCCATCGGATCGGAGGGGAGAGCGAGCGCCGCCGGTTGGTGAGCGGGGCCGAGATCCGCCGGGCGCTTGAAACCTGGTTCCGTCTCACCTTGCCCGAAGAACAAACAGTCGCGCCTCTCTTGGAGCCAATCGCCCGCGGCGCCCGCTCTCCGTTGAGTCGCTCCATGTTGTTATAACAAATAAGCGAAACCCCGATGCAAGAAAAGGGGCAATGCCGGTAATCTTTCCGCTTTTTCCGGATCCGGGCCGAAGGAGTAGGATTGTCGGTATGCTCTCCCTCGGTTTGCGCGCTCTCTTTCTCCGCTCCTTGGCTGCATGTTCCTTTGCCCTCCTTTCGTCGTCGGCATCCCTTTACGCGCGGAGCGGCCACAGTCTCTATTTGGAGAATTGCGCGCGATGCCATGGAGCGGAAAGGGAAGGCCTCGATCCCAATCCTCCATTGAAAAACTCTGCCTGGGTGAACGGCGATCCGGAACGGCTGATCCGCATCGTCCTCAATGGCTACGCCGGAACGATCCGGGTTGCGGGGGAAGAGTACCGGGGCCAAATGCCTTCCTGGAGGACCATCCTCAACGACGACCAGGTCGCTTCCATTCTCACCTACCTGCGCTCCGAATCCGGGGCGGAGAAGATCTCCACCGATCAGGTCGCTTCCGTCCGCCAAAAGACGAAAGGGGAGCCGACCACGCGCGCTCCGTCGGGCTGCATGGGCGGCCGGACCGGAATGGGACGAGGACACCGCCATGGCGGGATGGGCGGCGGGATGGGTTGCGGCTGCGGTCGGTGAAGAGGGATTTCCCGGGCGTACGTCACGGACGAAGCAGGAGCAGAGCGATTCCCGTAGGGAGGAGAGCGCCCGCGGCTAAGCCGAGGGGAGAGATTCCCTCGGGGAAGAACCGGCTCAAGAGGGCTTGGCCCGCCGGGTTGGGAGCGTTGGCGATAACGGTCAGCCCACCGGTGGAGATCGCCCCAGCCATCACCGCTTGCTTCGCCGATTCTTCGAGCCCGGGAACAAGGCTAGCCAGGTAGGTCACCAGCGCATTGTCGTTGAAAGCCGTGATGGCCGCCGCGCTGAGCAGAAGGGTCGTTTCGTCGAGCCGTTCGAGCAGCGGATTGATCCACCAACTCTGGCGACTGCCGAGGAGCTCAAGCCCCGCTAGAAAAAAGCCGACGAGCACCGCTTGCCGCAACGAGACCTCGTCTTGGAAGGGCCCGGTCACCCGGAGAAAACCGAGGAAGAAGAGGAGGCCGCCCACGCAGAGAACCGGCGTCTCGGCGGTGGCCACGATCCAGGCAAGAAAGAGGAGATGGACGCCGGTGATCCAGCGGGGAGCCCGCTCGGGGGAGCTTTCTTCCGCCGATATTCGACGGCGGAGTGCTTCCAAGCGGTGGAACTCCTTTCGGAAGACGACCAGATAGATCAGGCTTCCTAGAAGCGTCGCGGCCGCCGCCTTCCCGCCGAAGTGAAAAACCATATAGCCGCTCCCCCAACCCCAAGCTCGTGCGGCCAGCACCACCGGAGGGGCCGCGAAATGGGTCAGGCAGCCGCCGATGGAGACATTCGTAAAGAGCAAGCCGACGGTCGCGTAGGAAAGGGCGGGACGGGGGCCGAGGGGAAAAAAGCGCTTGCCAAGCAAAAGAGCGGTCGTTGTCATTGCGCCCGCCTCCGTGATGATCGACCCGGCCAACGCACCCAAGGTCAGCAGGACGAACCACCAGGCGGCCACCGATCCCCTCCCCAAGGCCGCTACCCGCAGGAGAAGATCGTCGAGGAAGAGCAGGATCGGCCGACTGGAGGCGACCGTCATCACCGCGACCACGAAGATCGCCTCCGCAAAATCCCGGCTCAGCCCCAGCCGCTCGATCGCCCCCGACCATCCTCGGAAGAAGACCACAATCCAAAAGAGTGGGATTACCCATAGCCCAAAGACGACCTCGATCTCACCCAGAAGCAAAAGGAGCTCCGCGATCATCTTTTGACGGGCGGCGAGCGGATTGCACTCTGCTACGAGCCTCCGGGCTCTCTCCGCCCTCCGGTTCCCCAGCCGATGGAGGGAGGGAGCGAGGAAGGTATGCACGATCGCCAGGAGGAAGATCGCCGCTTCCACGAGCCGGAGCGGATCTTCGCCCACGGCTTGGCGCAAAAGCTGCGATAGGGAGAAACGATCGGTCACCATCGCTCACGGGGATTCCGCCCGGAAGGGCCTTCGTGCTCCGCCCCGGATGCGAAGTTCGTGGAAGAAGCGCCGAGGGAGCCCGCCGGGATGGCAGCCGGGTTGAGCCATTTCCCGGTTCTCCGAAATCAGGTCTAGTCCCGGTATCCTCTCGAAATGGCGCCGGTTGTGGGTGACAACCGGCTTCTGGTGGCGGAGCGCCGTTGCCGCGATCCAGGAGCCGCTGAAACCAATCCCAATCCCCGCTTGCTTGCAAGCCGACCTAAGCTCCGCCCATCGCCAGGCCAGCGCATCGTCGTAAGGCAGAACGGCGTAGTGGCGCCGTTGTGCTCGCATCTTGGCGATACGTTCTTCGCTCCAGCCGTTCTCCAGAGGCCAGCGATACAACTCAGCCACCGTTAGGAAGGCGATGAAAAGTGCCGGATCCGCCAAGTGCCGTCCATACCGCCCGAACTCCGGATTTCCCTTCAACAGGTAGGACACGATGTTCGTATCGAGAACCATCTCCTTCTCCTCAGCGCACAGCGTTTTCGGAACGCCATTTTTCCAAGGCCGTCTCGAAGCCATCCTCTCTCTCCTCTTTGGGCCAGCCTCCCAACAAGGATTCGAAGTCGGTCCGAGACGCTACTCCTTGCCGGTGTGCATATTCCTCAGCGGACAAATCCTCCCAATCACCGTAGCTCCACGCGGCCAGTTCCCCGAGAGCTTCCGTTACGACGCCCGGTTCTATCCTTTCTCTGCCGGTCGCTTCCCACCAGCGCGGCTCACCGCTCGTCTAGTCGCATCTGACCCGCTTTGACCTTCGGCCCTTCAATGCGAATCGTAAGAAAAGCCTGCCGACCGGTTCCGTTCATAATCGCTCCTTTCCGAACTTTCCCCTCCGCGACCGCCCCAAGTTCTCCCTGAAGAGCAGAGGCCCCTTTCCCTCGCAGGACGATTTCGCAATCAAAACACAAGAATCACGGCAACTCCTCCCAGAGGGCCCGATCCAGGGCCCCGACCATCCCGGCCAGATCCTCGGCGGAGGACGAGAAGGGAGGCACCAGCACGAGGACATCCCCGACCGGCCGGGTCAAGAGCCCATGGGAACGAGCCCGCTCGCAGACCCGAAAACCCACCTCTCTTTCCAGAGGGAAGGGTGCCCGATCCGCTCGCCTTTCGACAAGCTCAACCGCAAGCACCAGCCCTTCCTGGCGGACATCTCCGACGCACGGATGGCGCCAAAACCGCTGGCCGACGCTCTGCAAGACCGCCGCCCGATCCGAGATCCGCTCGAATACCCCTTCCTCCTCGAAGAGGGAGAGAGAGGCTAGAGCCGCCGCGCATCCGATCGGGTTCGCGGTGTAGCTGTGGCCATGGAGGAATGTCCGGTTCTTCTCACCCGTGAATCCAGCGTAGATCTCCTCCCGAACGAGAGTGGCCGCCAGCGGGGTCATTCCTCCCGTCAGCCCCTTGGCCAAGCAAAGAAGATCGGGAAAGACCCCTTCCCGCCGGCAGGCGAGCCAGCTTCCCAGGCGACCGAAGCCCGTAAAGACCTCGTCGGCGATCCAGAGGATGCGTCGCTCCCGACAGAGCCGGTCGAGCTCGCGCAGGTAGCCCGCCGGATGCATCCACATTCCCGCGGCGGCCTGTACCTTCGGCTCGATCACGACCGCGGCCACCCGCTCTCGGTAGCGATCGAGCGCCTCCTCCAAGACTCGAAGACACTCCCAGGAGCATCGACGATCGAGGCGGGCATCTCGGCTTCCGGCCGCC
>NZ_CABFUZ020000215.1 GCF_902143385.2 Methylacidimicrobium cyclopophantes | reverse complement strand
TCGTCGCCCGGGCGGTCGACGAGGCATCCGAAGCGAAGCTCCAAAAAGCGGGGGCCGATCGCGTGATTCTCCCCTACCAGATCGCTGCGTTTCGCATGATCACGACCCTTCTCCGTCCCGCGGTGGCCGATTTTCTTTGGGAGGTCGCGCATGTGGGCGGACTCGAGCTCTTTCTCGAACAGATTCCGCTGCGGGAAGGCTCCTGCCTGATAGGCCAAACGCTGGCGCAAGCTCAGTTGCGCAATCGCTTCAACGTCACGATCGTCGGCTGCCGCTTACCGGACGGGACGCTCTCCGTCCGGCCCACCGCGGACACCGTCTTGGAAGCCGGCATAGAACTCATCGCGCTCGGCACGCATGGGGAATTGCAGGCATTTGCTCGACTCGCGTCGGGAGAGGATCCGGGCGCTTCGCAGGCGGCAGCCTCTTGATTCCGAGCGCCACCCTCCTCCGTCTCCCAGAAACAAGAGCGCGTCCGAAGAAAGATCCGACGGCCGACGACGCGGATTTGCACTTTCTCCGGTGGATCATTAGAGTTTCTTTTCATGCCCTTTGCCGTCGTCACCGGAGCCGCGGGCTTCTTAGGCAGCCACCTCGTCGATTGGCTGCTGGGCGCGGGCTACCAGGTTCTCGGCATCGACAATTTCGTTACGGGAAATCCCGCCAATCTGGCGCATCTCGAGCACGAGCCCCGCTTCGACCTCCTCGTCCAGGACGTATCGGAATTCCTCTCCGTACCCGGAAAAGTCGATCAGATCTTCCACCTCGCCTCACCGGCCAGCCCGATCGACTATCTGAATCTTCCCATTCAAACCCTGAAGGCCGGGGCCCTCGGAACCTATCGAGCCCTTGGACTCGCCAAGGCCAAGGGAGCCGGATTCCTCCTCGCCTCGACCTCCGAAATTTATGGTGACCCCTTGGTTCATCCGCAAAACGAGGAGTATTGGGGCAATGTCAACCCGATCGGTCCTCGGGGAGTTTACGACGAAGCGAAGCGCTTTGCGGAGGCGCTGACGATGGCCTATCACCGGAGCCACGGGGTGAAGACCCACATCGTCCGCATCTTCAACACCTATGGGCCCCGAATGCGCCTCCACGATGGCCGCGTGGTTCCGGCTTTCATCGGCCAGGCTCTGGAAGGAAAGCCGTTGACGATTTTCGGCGACGGCTCGCAGACCCGGAGCTTCTGTTACTGCTCCGATCTCATCGAGGGGATCTTCCTCCTCTCGCAATCCGCTCTCGCCGATCCCGTAAACATCGGCAACCCGACCGAGCTCTCCATCCTCGAGTTCGCCCGGCTCATTTGTCGGTTGGCGGGACTTCCCGAACGCCTCGAATACAAGCCCCTCCCCGTCGACGACCCGAAACAGCGGCGTCCGGACATCACCCGCGCCGACAAGACACTCGGCTGGACTCCGAAGATCGATCTGGAAACGGGATTGAGGGAAACGATCGACTGGTTCCGGGCCCACCGGCCGGAAGCGAGGAGAGGGGGAGCCGAAAGGCCGGATCGATCCGTAACCCCCAGCCGATCGCATTGATTCCCGAGCCCGCTCCGGGCGCCCGAGCTCGCTTACGATTCGTGAACCCCTCCCTTTCAAAAGAGAACCGGAAGAAGATGCTCTGGCTCGGCGTCGAAACCTCCTGTGACGAAACGGGGGTGGCCCTCGTGGAGGAAGAGGAGGGGAGGACGCGCGTCATCGGCGCCCTGCTGGCCAGCCAAATCAGCCGGCATCGCCCTTTCGGGGGCATCGTGCCGGAGCTCGCCGTTCGGGAGCATGCCCGCAACCTTCCGGTGCTGACGGCTCGGCTTTTCGAAGAGACCCGCTTCGCTCCGCGGGAGCTCGGGGGGATCGCCGTCACGGAAGGTCCGGGTCTTGCTTCCTCCCTTCTGATCGGCAACGCCTACGCCCGAGCGATGGGAGCGGCCATCGATCTTCCCGTCTTCGGAATCAACCACCTGGAGGGACATCTCTTTTCTCCCTTCCTCGAGGGAGAGGAGCCGATCTCCTTCCCGTTTCTCGGCCTCGTCGTCAGCGGGGGACATTCGCTTCTGGCCTCCGTCGAAGGCTGGAACCGATATCGCATCTTGTCCTCGACCTCCGACGATGCGGCCGGAGAAGCCCTCGATAAGATCGCCCGTCTCCTGGGCCTACCCTATCCCGGAGGACCGGAGATCGAGAAATTGGCCTCCCGGGGCAACCCCAAGGCATTTCCTTTTCCGCGCGGCTTCCCCGAAAAGGGCGACCTCCGATTGAGTTTCAGCGGACTCAAGACCGCCGTTCGCTACTTTCTCGCAAGGCACGCGGACGAGTGCCGCGATCCCGCCTTCCTCGCCGACGTGGCCGCCTCGCTGCAGGAGTCGGTGGTGCGCACTCTCTGCGAAAAGACCCTCTGGGCGGCCGCATCGGGAGGATTCCGCATCCTCGCGGCTTCGGGAGGCGTCCTGGCGAACCGGCGGCTGCGAGAGGCCTTGGAAGCGGGATGCCGTGAGCTCGGCCTTCTCCTTCGCATCGCACCGCCTGCGCTCTGCACAGATAACGCCGTCATGATCGCCTCCGCGGCTGCGTTGAAGAGCGCGGCGGGACTTCCCGCCTCCCTCCGGGAGGACATCGATCCGGGACTCCCCTTGGCGATATGAAATTCCCATTGACGCCTCCTGCGAGAACGGCATAGGGTGTCTTGCCGACCAAAGGCGGTAACCGCTTGTTTTTTCCTCTTTTATGGCACGTGAACTGAGTTATGTCATTATCAACCCCTACTCGTTGAGCAAATCGCGAACAGGGGCGATCCTCTCTCGACTGCTGACTCGAACGAGCTTGGAGCTGGTGGGAGCCTCCATGTTCGCTCCCAGCTATGAGCTGGTGCACGAGTACGCCAAGATGATCGTCACCGAAAACGATCCGCAGGACCGTCAGATTCAGCAGCTCATTCGAGAATACATTCTGGAAAACTATACCCCCGATCCGGTCACGAAGCTGCGACGGCGTGTCATGGTCCTGCTCTTTGCCGGGAGCGATGCCGTCGCCCGAACACGGGAAGCGGTTGGGAATATCAGCCGGATGAGCAGTGGCGGTGAGACGGTTCGGGACACCTTTGCCGATCTGGTCTTTGCTCGGGACGGATCGGTCCGCTACTTCGAGCCGGCCGTCTTGGCCGCTCCCACCGTAGAAGAGGCCAAAGCCAAGCTCCAACTTTGGAGCCGCTATGCGGCGACCGATGCGGGACTCGTCTCCTCCGCCCTTCCTACATTGGAGGATCCCCGTCACCAGCGGACCCTCGTGATCCTGAAGCCGGACACGATCCGGTTTCCGGGCGGAAGACCGGGCAACGTCATCGATCTATTTTCCAAAACGGGATTGGCGATCACCGCCATCAAGGTTCACCGGATGAGCGTCGCCGAAGCCGAGGAATTTTATGGCCCGGTCCGGGCTGTCCTGCGGGAGAAGCTCGTCGGCAGCACAGGCGACAAGGTCAAGGAGCTCCTGGAATCCGCGCTGGGCATCACCGTCGATCCAGAGCTTAAGGAGCAGCTCGGGCGCCTTCTCGGGCCGAAGTCGGCCGACCACCAGTTCGATCTGATCGTCCAGTTTATGACCGGTTACGCTCCCAAGGATTGTTCGGAGGCGGAGAGACGGCTTCCCGGGAAAGAAAAGTGTCTCATCCTGGTCTACGAGGGGATCGATGCGGTGCAGCGAATCCGTCAGGTTCTCGGGCCCACCGACCCTGCCAAGGCACCACCGGGATCGATCCGGCGCGAGTTTGGCCAAAACATCATGGTCAATGCCGCTCATGCCTCCGACTCAGTCGAAAGCGCACAGCGCGAAATGGATATCCTCCGGCCGGGGGAGAGCAACTTCTCCTCCCTCGTCTCGGAATTCTACGGCTCATAGCCGCGCGCGCCTCCGCATCCGTCAATCAACCGAAAGGGCCATATGGAACCATCTTCTCGCGCCAAGCGCATCACGCCTTCCCTCACTCTTTCCTTGGGGAGCAAAGCCAAGTCCCTGCGGGCAAAAGGAGTAGATATCGTGAATCTCGGCTCGGGCGAGCCGGACTTCGACACCCCGGAGTTCATCAAGGCGGCCGCCATGGGCTCTCTCGATGCGGGATTCACGAAGTATACCCCATCTTCCGGTATCCCCGAATTGCGGGAAGCCATCGCCGACAAGCTCGAGGCGGACAATGGTCTCTCTTACGATCCATCGCAGATCACGGTCAGCTGCGGAGCGAAGCATGCCTGCCTCAATGTGTTGCTGGCGACGCTCGAAACCGGAGACGAGGTCATCATCCCCGCACCCTACTGGCTGAGCTATCCGGAAATGGTCAAGATCGCCGACGGCGAGCCCGTCATCGTCCCCACGCGCCTCGAAAACGGCTATAAGATCACTCCGGAGGAATTTGCGGAGGCGATGACGCCGAAGACTCGGATGATCATTCTCAATAGTCCCGGAAACCCCACCGGTTCGGTCTATACGCGCGAAGAGATGGAGGCATTGGCCCGAGTCGCCGCGGAGGAGGATATTCTGATCCTTTCCGACGAAATCTATGAGAAGATCCTCTTCGACGGAGAGAAGCATTGGAGTGTTGCTTCTCTCGACGCTTCCTTCTATCCGCTCACCTTCACAGTCAACGGCTTTAGCAAAGCATACGCGATGACCGGATGGCGGCTCGGCTATGTGGCTTCCCCTCCATGGGCCGCCGCTGCGGTCGAAGCGATTCAGAGCCACTCGACTTCCAATGTGACTTCCTTTGCGCAAAAAGGCGCCTTGGCCGCCTACCGAGGTCCCCAAGATTGCGTGGAGGCCATGACCCAAGAGTACCAGCGCCGGCGGGACTACCTGGTGGCACAGATCGGCTCTCTGCCGAAGGTGAACTTTATCCGGCCCCAAGGGACCTTTTATCTCTTACTCGAGATCGGCGATACGAAGCTCTCCTCTACCCAGTTCGCCGAGCGACTCTTGGAAGAAGAGAAGGTGATGGTGATCCCCGGAGTCGCCTTCGGCGACGATCGGACGGTGCGACTCTCCTACGCGACCGACATGGACAGTCTGCAGAGAGGTGTCGAGCGCTTGGCCGGCTTTCTGAAGCGACTCTAGGCTCCATGGAACATCCTCCCTCTCCGTCCGCACGCCTGGCTTCGAGGCCGGCTCGAAGAGTTCGCCCCGCATGCCGCTTCTCCGGCCGACCCGAAAGAAGGGGCTCTGGGCGTAACCGACTCGGGCCGCGGGCGGGATAACGGAGGGCCCGAGCAAGCCTTTCCGATGAGAAGGAACTTCGGGGACCATTCGGCCAATGAACGAACCTTTCTCGCTTGGATTCGGACCAGCATCGGGCTGATGGCGTTCGGGTTCCTGCTGGAGAAGTTTACGCTCTTTCTCGATTATCTCCGGCTCGCGCTCAACCAACCTCCAGCAACGGAGGAGCCGGCGACGAGGCTCATCGGCCTCGCCTTCCTGACCCTCGGCGCCATCATGATCGGCATGGCTGCCCTCCGCTATCGACTCTACGCCCGGCAGATCGATAGCTCGGAATTG
This sequence comes from Methylacidimicrobium cyclopophantes, assembly GCF_902143385.2. Classification (GTDB taxonomy): domain Bacteria; phylum Verrucomicrobiota; class Verrucomicrobiia; order Methylacidiphilales; family Methylacidiphilaceae; genus Methylacidimicrobium; species Methylacidimicrobium cyclopophantes. The sequence continues at coordinate 5,379 of NZ_CABFUZ020000215.1, read as the reverse complement.
GAAAGGACCAACTTCGTTCTGCTCGACACGATTCTGGGAGGTTGCCTTGCGGGCGCCGGCATCCTGCTCGGTCTCTACTTGGCTCTTCGGATCGCGCTGTAGGCCGCTCCATCGGATCGAGGCGACCTTTCGTAGCAAGGGCCGCGTGCCGCTCGAACCATCGACGGTCTCGACGGGCAGCTTGCCGATCGAAGCCGTCCTACAGGAGAGTCCTTACTTCTCGCGGCGCGTAAGAAGCAGGCTCCGGTATCGGTCGACTCTCGCCCTCCAAGAGGGTGGTACGACCGTCGTGCCGCTGTATTCCAGGATCACGGCGGGTCCTTCGATCCGATTCCCCGGTTGGAGGCTTTCTCTTTGGTAGAAGCGGGCCGAACGACGCTCGCCGGAGAACCAGACCTCCCTCTCGAAAAGCAGACTTGCGGCTGCGGGATCGGGACCCGCCTCCTCCTCCGGGAGGAGCAAGGGCTTCCGCAGAATGCCGCGTGCCTCGACCCGGAGCGAGACGATCTCCGTCTTTTTTCCCCAGTCGGCATAACCATACTTGAGCTCATGCAACCGGTGGAACTGCTCGACATGCCCTTCGCCATAGGGAACCGTCAATTCGAATCCCTGGCCCACATACCGCATATCGAGCAACAACGAGAAGGCTCGTTCGTCCTTGGCAAAGCCTTCGGCCGCCAGTTCGTCCTCCGCCTGAGCGGCGAGCCGGCCGAAGATCCGCTGCAGCTCCTGCTCTTCCGTCTGCTCCTCGGGCAGGAGCAAGGTTTCGACGTAGTCTCGCACGAAGTCCGAGAAAAGATCGCCGAGCGCGGAAAAAAGGCCGGGGTCCCTTGGAACGACCGCCCGGGGGATCTCCAGGGCATCGGCGAGATCGCAAGCATGGAGACCACCAGCTCCCCCGTAAGCCAGAAGCGGGAAATCTCGGGGATCCTTTCCGCTCTCTGCAGAAACCAGCTGGATGGCCCGAGCCATTCGGACGTTGATCACATCCAAGATCCCTTGCGCCAACCGCTCGACCGGGCCCTCCTCTTCCGTTTCGAAGGCACGGAGAGGAGCAAGATGCCGATCGACAAACCTCGAGAAAAACTCCCGAGCCCGCGCCCCGTCCAAACGCATCCGCCCGCCCAGCAGGCCGCCCGGTCCGAATCGCCCGAGGAGCAGATGCGCATCGGTGACGGTGATCTCCTCCCCTCTGCCATAGCAGACGGGTCCGGGATCGGCGCCTGCGCTCTCGGGCCCGACCCGCAAAGCGCCACCCGCGTCGACCCGAGCAATCGAGCCTCCTCCCGCTGCGACCGTCTGAATGGGAAGAATCGGGATTCCGATCGGAAAACCTCCGATCCGACCGCCGCGGCTTGGGAGTTCGGCTTCCCCCACGAGACTCACATCCGTCGATGTGCCGCCCATATCCAAGGCTAGAAGTTGCGGGAAACCCAAAAGACGCCCCCACGCAGCGGCCGCGACAACCCCCCCGGCCGGCCCCGAGAGGGCCGTTTGAATCGGCTGCTCCGCCGCCTGCTTCGCCGAAAGCGCACCTCCATTCGATCGCATGATCCAGAGAGAAACCTCTTGCGGCTTCTTCGACCGGGCCAGCTCCGCCAGCTCCTTCAACCTCTCCGCGGCTCGGGCGAGATACCTCCGAACGATGGGAGCGATGTACGCGTTGAGGACGGTCGTCGACGTCCTCTCGTACTCGCGATATTCGGGAAGAATCCGACAGGAAAGGGAAACTGGCGATGCGAGATCCTCCAGAAGCGCCCCCGTTTCCTCCTCGTGCCGGGGATTGGCAAACGAGAAGAGATAGACGACCGCGACGCTTTCCACCCCTTCCTCTCGAAGGCGCTTCTTGATCGCCAAAACCGTCGTGGCATCCAGCGGCCGCAAGATCTCTCCACGGACGCCCACCCGCTCGGGCACGCCGAAGCGCCATTCCGGCGGTACCAGCGGAGCGGGCTTCGACGGCCCCAGTTCGTAAAGCTTGGGACGATTCTGTCGGCCGATCTCGATTAGATCTTCAAAACCTTCCGTGGTCAGCAGAGCGGTGCGCGCCCCCTTCCGCTCCAGGATCACATTGGTTCCAACGGTGGTCCCGTGAACCACCTCGATTCGGCCGCAGGTGCAACCCTGGAGGAGAAGGCGAACTCCTTCCAAAAGAGCCTCCTCGGGTGCGTGCGGGGTCGAAGGAAGCTTGAGACAAAAGAGGCGCCCCTCCCGGACGGCGACGAAGTCGGTGAAGGTGCCGCCGGTATCCACGCCGATCCGAAGCGGTGGGCCACTCTCCTCGCCAGCCGGAACGGAGATCAACTCCGCACGGGATCTCGTAGCGAGTCTTTCGGGTCCGTCGCAGGAGGCGGAGCTTGCGCCCTCGGCCACTCTTGGTTTTGCCATTCGCTCGATCTTCCGGTAGAAGTTCCGGACGAACATTACAGGAAGCCCCGACCCATGCCTAGCCAGGAAGCCCGTCTCGACGAACGCGTAAGCCCCGAAGAACTCCTCCGTTTTTTGCGAGACCCGCGCTCCTATCCCCACCATCCCGAGCGGGTCGACTTTCTCCAGACCCATGCCTCTTACGTCTTCCTCGTCCCTCCCTACGTCTACAAGGTCAAGAAGCCGGTGAACTTCGGCTTTCTCGACTACTCGACCCTCGAAAAGCGGAAATATTTCTGCGAACGGGAGGTCGCTTTGAATCGGGAGCTCTGCGCCGAGGCCTATCTCGACGTGATCGGCATTGTTCGGGAAAACGGCTCGTGGCGCTTCGCGCGGGAGGGGCGCCCGCTCGAATATGCCGTCCGCATGGTCGAGCTCCCCGACGAGTTTTTCGCAAAGCGTCTCCTTTCCGAGGGGCGGTTTGGAGAGCCGGAGCTCGAACGGGTCGCCGAGCGGCTGGCCGCCTTCTACGAAGGCCAGCGGCCGAACGAATCCATCCTCGAGTGGGGGAGGATCGACAAGCTGCGGATCACCTCCGACGAGAACTTCGCCCAGACGGAGGGAGATATCGGCAAGACCATCGATCGGACAACCTGGGAAACGCTCCGATTTTTTACAGAGGAGTTTTATCGACAGCGCGCCCCGCTCTTTGAAAGGCGGGTGCGCAACGGCTGGATCAAGGACGGACACGGAGATCTTCACCTCGAGCATATCCACATTTCGCCGCAGGGGCTCTGCATCTATGACCGGATCGAGTTCAACGACCGTTTCCGCTATGTGGACGTCGCGAGCGACGCGGCATTTCTCGCCATGGATCTCGCTTTCCAAGGCCGTCTCGACTTGGGTCGCTACTTCCTCGATCGGATGGCGCGGAGGCTCAACGATCCGGAGATGCTCGAGCTCACCGACTTCTACTGCTGCCAACGGGCCTATGTGCGGGGGAAGGTCGAGTCGATGACCGCACGGGATCCTCTGGTTCCGCAACCAGCGCAGGAGGAATGCCGGCGGCGCGCCCGCCGCTACTTCGCGCTCGGCCTCCGGTATGCCACCGTCGGCTCCCGTCCGGCCATTCTCGCGATCATGGGGCGAGTCGGAGCCGGCAAGACGACATTGGCGACGGGCCTGGCCCGAGCGTTCAGCTGGAACCATCTCTCATCGGATCGGCTGCGCAAGGAGCTTGCCGGCCTGCCGGCCGGCGAGAGACCTGGAGAAGAAGTCCGCTCCTGGCTCTATTCGCCCGAGTTTTCCAAGAAAACCTACGGCGAGCTGCTCCGGCGCACGCTCGATTCCCTCCGGACGAGCGCATCCTGCGTCCTCGACGCTACGTTCTCCTCCCGGGAGGAGCGGAGCAAACTCCAGGAGATCTGCTCGCAAACGGGAGCAAGCCTTCTGTTTTTGGAAGCGCAAGCCGACGATTCGGTCCGGAAGACCCGGCTCTCCGCCCGGGAAAAGGAACCGGGAACGGTGTCGGACGCCCGATTGGAGAACTTCGCACTCCTCGACGATCGATACGAGCCGCCGGCGGAGCTTTCCGACAAAGAGCTGGTAGCGATCCGCTCCGATAGGGGGCCGGAAGAGGTCCTCTCCGAGGTCCTCCGCGCGCTAGCCCTTCGAAAAGCCTCGGCCCTCCCCTGATTCGAGCCCACGCACCCCCGTGGCGAACCAGATCCCCTCGGGACGGGGAACCGTCCTTTCGAAGTCGGTATCCCCCCGCGTCAAGGCCGCATGGGCCGGCCGCCCCGGTCGCCCCCAGAGAAAAAGCAGATAGACGAGGGCGCCGACGACCATCCAGAGCATAAAGGTCATCAAGGTCCTGCGGCTCAAGTTGGTCATCAAGTAGCCGCAAAAGACGATCGCCGCCAGGGCGCTCCATGGCATGGCCGGGACCTGGAAGGGCCGCTTCAGCCCCGGTCTCTTCTTCCGGAACGCCAATACTCCCAGCGCGACGACGATGAACGCGGTCAGAGCCCCCATGTTGGTGAGCTCGGCAACCGCCTCGATCGGCAAGAAGCCGGCGATTCCCGCGATCACCAGCCCAATGAGGAGGATCATGCGCGCCGGCGTCCGGGAGACGGGATGGATCTTTCCGAGGAAAGAGGGGAGCAATCCGTCCCGGCACATGGCGAAAAAGACACGGGATTGTCCATACATGTTCACCAGCAAAGCCGAGGTGATCCCCGCAATCGCCCCAACCGCCACGAAGTTGGCGGCCATCCGCTCTCCGACCTGGACGAGGGCAAAGGCCACCGGATCCTTTACGTTCAAAAGCCGATAGGGAACGATTCCGGTCAAGACGACGCCCACCAGAATATAGACCACGGTGCATATGACGAGCGATCCGAGGATGCCCAGCGGCAGGTCGCGCTTCGGATTCTTCGCTTCCTCCGCAGCCGTGGACACGGCGTCGAATCCGACATAGGCGAAAAAGATGAGCGCGGCACCTGTCATCACCCCTTTCCATCCAAAGGGAAGGAGCGGATGCCAGTTTTGCGGATTGAGATGGCGGACGGCGACCAACAGGAAGAGTCCGATTACCAGAAGCTTCACGCCGACGATCCAATGGTTGAACCGAGCGCTCTCCCGCGCTCCGAGAGCCAAAACCCCGCTCAGCCCGAGAGCGATCAACGCCGCGGGCAGGTTGAGCCACCCCCCTTCGTGAGGCGCCTTGCTGAATGCCGGAGGCAGAGCGAATCCTATCCCCGCCAAAAGCTCCTGGAAATATCCCGACCATCCGATCGCCACCACCCCACCGGTCAAAAGGTAGGCGAGAATCAAGTTCCAACCCGTGAGCCACCCCGCAAACTCGCCCATGCTCAAGGAAGCATAGGAGTAGGCGCTTCCCGCCGCGGGCACCACCGAAGCGAACTCCGCGTAACAGAGGGCGGCGAAGAGGCAGGCGAGGCCCGCCATTACGAACGAGAGCGCGAGACCCGGTCCGGCCGCCGTCGCGGC
>NZ_CABFUZ020000214.1 GCF_902143385.2 Methylacidimicrobium cyclopophantes | reverse complement strand
GGCGATCCCCCGCCGCCGGAGTCTTTCGACGCGGGCTCTGGTCCGCTCATGGACCGCGGCGGCGACCACTCGCCCTTCCAGCAGTTTTGCTTGATGCATCGTTTTCCACCTCAAGGCAGGGCCGGCGGCATCCGCTCCCGCAAGAGGGGGAGAAGCCCCTCGCGAAACGAAGGATAGAGCGGCTTCCACCCCAAGGCCCGGGCCTTCGCGTTCGAAACCCGCTTGTGCGTCGGCCTTCGCTTCGACGGAAGGGCCCGCCTCTCCCCTCCCGGAAAAGGAGGTGCCTTATCCAGAGTCCTCGCCAACCATTCGGAAAAGTGACTCTCCCTTACCGGCTCATCGTCCACAACGTTGACAATTTCCCGACGGAGACGCAAGGCGAGGAAGTGGAGGATGGCGGAGACGACGTCGTCTCGATGGATTTGGTTGATCCATCGGTCGATGGGGGAAATAGCCGCCTCCCCGCTCAGGATCCGATCGAGAAGATAAGTCCGGCCGGGACCGTAGATGCCGGAGATTCGGAGAACGGTCCCCCCCGCTTCCAGGGCCAGCTCTTCCCCTTCCCGGAGGATGCGGCCGGTCTCCGATTCGGGCTCGGCGGGAGACTCCTCGTCGACGAGCTCACCGTTCGACTGGCCGTAAACCGAAGTCGAAGAGAGGAAGAGCAGGGGCGTCTTCGGGAAGCGCCGAAGAGCATGGGAGAGTCCGGTAACGAAGACGTTTCGATACTGGATCGCTCCTCCCCGAGAGGAAGAGGGTCCGTAGACGAGGAAATCGGGCCGATCGGCCAACCTATCCCAGGCTTCGAAGGAGCCGACGTCCCCCGCCACCGCAGGAATCGCCAACCCGCTCAGGCGCGACCGGCTTTCCTCGGTTCGTACCCAGGCACGAAAGCCGATTCGACGATCCCGGAGGATTTCGGCGACCCGGGCGCCGACATAGCCGCAGCCGACCAAGAGGATTCCCGCAGAGTGACTCATGCCCTTTCCTATCGCACCAATCTGAGTGCATTCCTCGGGAAAGGAAAGGGGCTTTTTGCCCCTTCCGAGAACGCTTCGCCCCTTCTCCTTGCCGCAGCCGGGGGAACGGACTTCGACCCCCAGGCGCAAGCTCCGGCAGTGGCCCGAAGGAAAAAGCCGTTGCGGAAAGCCGGAGGAGCCAGCATATACGTAGCGATGCGACTCTTTTTCCTTCCGGCCACGCTAGGCCCGAGCAGAGAACGTTTCCATTGAGGATGGCGCGCACCGTAGTCGAAGGCAAAAGGGGAGCAGAGGAAACCGACGATGGGTGGAGAAGAGCGATCGGGCCGGTCGCATCCAAGATGGGTCGTCAAGCTGGGGACGGGGATCTTGAGCACCGCCGACGGAGAGCTCGATCTGCCGCAGATTCGCCGGCTCGTCGAGCAGATCGCCTGGCTCAAGCGAGCCGGATGGGAGATCGTCTTGGTCAGCTCGGGAGCGATCGGCAGCGGAATGGGTCTTTTGGGACACCGAAGACGGCCGGCGGCGATCGAAGAGCTGCAAGCGTGTGCTGCGGTCGGGCAGCCCCAGCTCATGCGGCTTTATGAAGAGCTCTTTTCCGAGCGGGGTCTTCATGTCGCCCAGCTTTTGCTTACCTATCTCGACCTCGATAGCCGGACCCTCTACGAGAACGCGCAGAAGACGATCGAGCATCTGTTGGTTCGAGGAATCTTCATTCCCATCATCAACGAAAATGACGTAGTTTCCTACGAAGAGATCAAATTTGGAGATAACGATCGGCTATCCGCCCATGTTGCTTCGATGGTAAAGGCGGATAAGTTGATCATCCTCTCCAATGTTCCCGGCTTGCAGGAGCGGAACGACGGCAGCGGGAAGATTATCCCCTTGGTCGAGGAGATCACGGAGGAGATCGAGGCGATGGCGGGGAAAACGCGGAGCGAACGTTCGGTCGGCGGAATGGTGACGAAGATAGAGGCGGCTCGGATCGCGGGAAGCGCGGGCATCCCCATGCAGATCGCCGACGGCCGGGCAAAGGAAATTCTCCAGCGGATCGCGTCCGGAGAGTCGGTGGGCACCCTTTTTTCTCTCGGAAAGAAGCGATGATCTCCCTCGAAGAAGAGATTGAAGCCCTTTGTCGAGAGGCCAAGACCGCATCGCGGGAGCTCGCTCGCCTAGAGCCGGCAAAGCTCGATGGCGCGCTAGAAGCGATCGGCCGCACCTTGGAGGCTGCGAGACCACGAATCGAAGAGGCCAATCGGATCGATCTGGAAGCTGGCCGCAGCCGCGGGCTGGGAGCGGCTCTTCTCGATCGGTTGCACCTCTCCCCGAAGGCGTTCTCCTCGATGCTTCGGGGAATCGAAGAAGTCCGGAGTCTGCCGAGCCCTCTCGGTCGAATCCTCGAGGAACGAATCCGTCCGAATGGGCTTCGGATTCGCAAGATGCGCGTCCCCATCGGAGTGATCGGAGTCATCTACGAGAGCCGCCCCAATGTGACCGTCGATGTTGCGGTTCTCTGCCTGAAAGCGGGGAATGCGGTCGTCCTGCGCGGCGGCAGCGAAGCCTTTCATTCGAATAGCGCACTCGCTCGAGCCTTGGCGGAAGGCCTCGAGCGGGCGGGATTGCCTTCGGCGGCGATCCAACTCCTTCCCACCGTGGATCGCGCGTCGATTCCGATTCTCTGTCGCCAGCGACGATATCTCGATCTGTTGATTCCGAGAGGGGGCTACGGCCTGATCGAGACGGTCGTCTCCCACGCGCAAGTACCAGTCATCAAGCATTTTCAGGGAATTTGCCATGTGTTCGTCGAAGCGCACGCCGACCTCGAGATGGCCCGAAGGATCGTGCTCAACGCCAAATGCCAACGGCCCGCGGTCTGCAATGCGATGGAGACCTTGCTGGTCGATCGGAAGATCGCTTCCCAATTTCTTCCCGGAATGGTGAGAGAGTTGCGCGGCCGCGGCGTGGAAATTCGCGGCGACGAGACGACCCGGCTGCTCGGAGGTGCCGAGGTACTCCCCGCGACGACGGAAGACTGGGCCACCGAGTACCTCGACCTGATCCTCTCGGTACGGGTAGTCGACGGATTAACCGAGGCGCTCTCCCACATCGAGCAGTTTGGATCGAGCCACTCCGACGCGATCGTCACCGAAGATCGTGCGATAGCGGAGGAGTTCCTTCGTTCCGTCGATTCGGCGGTGGTCTATTGGAACAGCTCCACCCGTTTTACCGACGGCGGGGAATTCGGTCTCGGAGCCGAAGTGGGAATCAGCACTGACAAAATCCATGCGCGCGGCCCCATGGGCGTGGAAGAGCTGACTTCCTACAAATATGTCGTGATCGGCTCCGGCCAAACCCGGGAGTAGGTCCGCCGTCATGGTTTGTCCGGAGGAGACCCTTTTTTCTTCGGCTTTGACCTTCCTTCCGCGGATCGTTCCTCTCCGCCCTGCTCGGGGATCTCGCCGGGCTCTCCCTCAAGCTCTTCGTCGGAGAGCTCCTCGTCCTCCTCGTCTCCCGTCTCCTCCTCGTCGTCGAACAGGCCGAGCGCCTCATGTTTGAGGACGTTGACCATCAGCTCGTTGAAGTCCGAAAATTTCGCGGCCGGCGCGAGAGAGTCGGCATAGAGCGCAAAATACTTCTTCTCCGGGAAAGAGTAGGCGTAGCGGAAAATATCGGAATGGCCCAGGAAGAGATAGTCGGGCTGCGTCCGAAGATCCTGCAAGACGAGATTTTCCGCGAGCAAGCCCGGAAGGAATTGATCCTCTTCCTCGTCTTGGTCGATGGCATAAAAGACCACGCCGTTGTGAGCGAGTCCGTCGGCGAGCGACAGGAAGTCGAGATAATCCGGGGGGATCGCAATCCCGAACCGTTCTTGCACTTCCCTGGCATAGGCCGCCACCCTTGCCGGCGGCCGACCGGCGAAGGGTTGGAAGCCGGCCGCCTGCTCTTCTTCATTCACGAGAGCTACGTAGGTTTTGTAGTTCATAGAAAAATCTCGGTATTCAAGCCCAAGAAAGGGGTCCGCCGCGGGGAGCGGGCAAGAGCTTGCCCGGCATGTCGTCGTAGTCTCATCGGAGGAACCTCTCGATGCGATGCTCAGCGGAAGAAGGTCGAGTCCTTTTGTGGACGAGAAAAACGGCGGCTTCCGATGTCGGAATCCGATTGCCTCGATGCAACTCTGCCTTTCTCCGGCAGCAGAGGCAATTGGAATCTCGCCTGATGATCGACGGCGAGGAGCTCGCCGTCGACTCGGGCTCCGGTCGGTAAAAATTGCCGGGCGAGAACCGCGCCTTCCGTGGCAGCCCGTTTCCGAGCCGCCTGCTCCTGGTCGGGATCACGATTTTCCGGACGGTAATAGATGTTCTGATAGGTGCGCATCGTCGCGCGAAACTCCTCAGGCACCTCGTAGGGCAACCTTTTCGCGGCCTGGCAGAAAGCGACCAACCGTCTCTGCCAGCTCGCCGGCAGCTCGGCGTTGGGATCGAGTCGCTTCAGCTCCTTGCGCACTTCCTCTACATTCGCGAAGGGCTTGCGAGTCGGAGGATAGAAAGGAAAGAGCGGGCGCGGGATGTAGGCGTCGATCACGGAGCCCGGAGGAAGGTGGAGCTGCGGATGGAGAATGGCCGCATGGAGGAAGTGATGCGCATTCTCCCGATTGTTTCCGCTGGTAAAAGTGGAGATGACGACCAGGTTGCTCGGATCGTTCGGGCTCTTGCCGTCGAGGCGCGCCATGCTTTTCGGAACGACATGGTGACAGTTCCACCGGTCCGAAGGCTGCTCGGCCGGGGGCGGAGCTCTGCGTACGCTCCGAGGAAGGATCGCCTGGATCTGAAAAAGCGTGGTCCGATCTCGCAAAACACCGTCCCGATCGACGGCCTCCTCCCATTTCCGCTTGGGTACTTGCCCCCGCTCCATCATTGCGACTCCTTCCTTGCCGACGGCGAGCAGTGCCAGCGCTCGGGTCGTTGGATTGCGAGCCAGGGCCGCCAAGAACTCCGGCCGCGTCCGATTATATTCCCGGACGATCTGCTGGTAGCTCTTCCCGTCGCGGTCGAGGGCTTGAACGCGTACTTTTTCGAGCGCGATGCCGGGTGCGGCGGGAGGGGTTTGCAGGATCCGTTCTATCGTTCCCACGCGTTCGAGCCCTTCAACCATTGTCGCGATCTTCGCTTGGAGCGCCGGAGAAGGCTCGATCCGCCGGCGCCGTCGGGATTTGCCCATACGTTTTGACGAGGAGAGTCCCTCTCTTTGTTAGGTGATCGGATCGCTTCGCGCATCCGAGCGAGCTTCCCCGGTCTTTCGACTCGACTTCCGGCGCGAAAGAGCCTTCATCCTTTCGGTGTCCAGCGGCGGGCGGTCGAAGGATGGAGCGTAGGGCGGGAGGGGAGACAGGCCGGAAGAAGGAAGAATCGAGCGGCAAGAGAGGAGGAGCTACGGTCTTGGAAGAGAAGGAAACAACGTCTAGTACGATCTGGTCCTGGTTACGGGGAAAGTTCTTGGCCGGGCTCTTCGTTTTGCTTCCGGCGGTTCTGACCCTCTGGGTAGTCCAACTCGTCTATGGGATCGTCAACCGGCCGGCGGACAGCCTTCTGGCGCTGCTGGTCCATGCCCATCTCTTGCCCGGCTCGGCCTTCATTCTCCAACATTTCGGAGGGCACATCCCCGGCGCAGGCTTTGTGATCAGCCTGCTCGTCGTGCTGCTGGCCGGCTTTGCCGTCGGAAACCTCGCGGGCTCCTCTCTCCTTCATGCGATGGAGCGGGTGGTTCAGCGGGTCCCCCTCGTCAGCTCCGTCTATCAGACAGCAAAAGAGGCCGTCGGAGCGCTGCGAAAGCTGGGCGGCTCCGATCCGAAGGCCTTCCAATCGAGCCCGGTAGTTTACGTATCACTTTCGGAGAGAGGGCCGAGAATCCTCGGTTTCGTGACGGGCCGCTCGGCGGAGCGAGCGGGAGAAGGGGTTCTCTGCACGGTCTTCATCCCTACCTGCCCCACTCCGTTCACCGGCTTCCTCGTGTTGGTGCCGGAAGCCTCTCTGACGACCGCTCCGGAGTTTTCCTACGAAGACGTGCTCAAGCTCTGCTTCTCGTACGGCCTTCTCAGCTCTTCCAAGGAAGGCTCAACAAACCCACGAGCGCAGCGCCCAGGCCGATCCGGTACCAAGCAAACGGGATGAAGGTGTGGCTTTGCACGTAGCTCAGGAGCCATCGGACCGCGGCGAACCCGGTCACTCCCGAGACGACGAAACCGACCGCGAGGCTGCTCCAAGAGTCCGACGGGAGTGTATGAAAAAAATGGGTCTCCTGAGCGAAGGAGAAGAGGCTTGCCGCGAACATGGTGGGAATCCCGAGGAGAAAGGCGAACTCCGTTGCCGCCGGGCGATTGACTCCGAAGAGAAGGGCGGTGAGGATCGTCGCGCCCGAGCGGGAAAGGCCCGGGAAGACGCCGGCGAGCACTTGCGCGATGCCGACGGCGCATGCGGTCATCCAGCCGATTCGGGCGGTCGGCTCCAGAAAACGGAAGCGGCGCTCCGCTAAAAAGATCCAGAAGGCCCCGACAAAAACCGCAAGAAGAACCGGAGCGAGCTGGTCGGGGAGCTTCCAGCCCGCTTTCTTCGCGGCGAGCCCGAAGATCGAGGTGAGGAAAAAGGCGACGGCAAGCTTGAGAGAGTAGTCGAGGTTCTCCGGCTTTTGGATGCCGACGACCAGACCGACGATCTTCCTCCAATAGAGGAGGGTCACTGCGAGAACGGCTCCGAGCTGGATGAAGATGTTGAAAGTTTCCGAGCGGCTCCCCAGCCAATGTTCGGCGATCAACAGATGGCCGGTGCTCGAAATGGGAAGGAATTCGGTGAGCCCTTCGACGATTCCCAGAAGGATGCTCGTCCAGAGGTCATTCATAGCCAGCATGGATCTCTCCTCGAGCCAGACCAGAGCGCGCCGCCTCTCAAAGCGGCTGCGCCGAAACCGCCGGATCGGCGGAGCCTTTCAGCTGCCGGAAGCCGTAGTTAAAGAGGACGGTCGCGTCTCTCCATTTGTCTGGGCTGTGTAGAAGAATCAACAACAAGGGATGACCATCCCGCTGGCAGGCTGCGGCGTAGGTATGGCGCGCCGCGCGGGTCCAACCCGTTTTCGCCGGGCCCATCCCGGAATACGTTCCCAGCAGCCGATTGTGGTTATGCAGAATCCGCAAATGATTTCCGCTTCGGGTCGCGACGGAGCGAGTCATGAGGATCTCTCGGAGGACCGGGACGTTCAAGACCGCCTGAAAAATGCGGAGCAGATCGCGGGCCGTCGTCATTTGACCTTCTCGGTAGGAGGCCAGCCCATGCGGATCGACGAAGTGGGTGTGGAGGCAGCCCATTTCCCAGGCTTTCCGATTCATCTCGTGAATAAAGGCTGGAACCGAGCCCGCCGTAGAGCGGGCCAGCGCGAGCGCGGCATCGTTACAAGAGCCGATCAGAAGATCTTGGACGAGCTCCACGACGGACACCCGCTGACCGACACGGAGGGGCACATGGGAAGGTTCGACGGCCGTATCCGACGGAAGGACGGTCACGAATCCGCGCAATCCCGTCTGCTCGTAGACCAGCAGTGCGGTCATGAGCTTGGTCGTGCTCGCAGGAGCCAGGGGGGCATCCTGGTTACGAGCAAAGAGGACGCGGTTGCCTACGGGATCGTAGAGGAGGGCGGCCGTTGCCTCGACCAAGCGGTTTGCCTCCCATTCGCTATCGACGTCGAGATAGGAGGAAGCCATCCTCGCGTGTCGATGGTGGCGAGAGGCCGCGGCGAGGTCCTCTGCGCCGCCGATCCAGCAGCCGAGCAGCGAGAGGAGAAGCAGAGAGGAGCATGTTCGTCTCGCCATAGTTTTCCGGGGTCCGACTCCTCTCAACGAGCCCTCGCGCACCTCTCCCCATCCCTGCAAGCGGTCTCTTCTCGCGCAAAGACCGCGTTGCGAGGTATGGTGCTCGGCTCTTTTCGGGCTGTCGAGGAAATTTTCCCGAAGCTTCTCTTTGAAACCGATCATGGTTTCCTCGGACGGAAGGAGCGCCGCGGAGCTCTTCCTCTGCAAGGGCAACGACGAATGCGATGCCGGCGGCTCACCCGACCTTGTAACGAAGCCTCTTCTTGTGGCGATGCTCGCGCCTGCGCTTGCGGCGCTTGTGCTTGTTCATCTTCGCCTTCCGGCGCTTCTTGAGCGAACCCATGCCGATAATCCTTCCGGCCGCTTCTAGCCGATCAATAGATGACCTTGTTGAGCGGGTATTCGATAATTCCCTCCGCGCCCAGCTCCTTGAGCCGCGGGATCAAGTCGCGGACTTGACTCTCATCGAGAACGGTTTCCACGGCGAGCCATTCTCCGTCGGCCAGCGGGGAAACCGTCGGCCTTCGGAGCGCGGGCAAAATGGCCAGCACCGCCGCAATGCCGCTTTTGGCTACGTTCATCTTCAGCCCCACTTTCTCTTCGCCGCGAAGTGCGGCCAGGAGGAGTAAGGCCAGAGATTCGATCTGCTTCCGCCGCTCCGCGTCCGCCCAGACGGAATGGGCACAGAGGAACTGCGGATAGCTTTGCAAAACGGTGTCGATGACCCGCAAGTTGTTCGCCTTAAGCGAGGAGCCCGTTTCGGTGATATCGACGATGGCGTCCACGAGCTCGGGCACCTTCACTTCCGTGGCGCCCCAGGAAAACTCGACTTCCGCTTGGACACCGTGGCGTTCCAAGTAGGCGGTGACCAGCCGGACCGCTTCGGTTGCGATCCTTTTTCCTTGCAGATCCTTCGGAGAGCGGATCGGCGAGCTCTCATGGACGGCCAGAACCCAGCGAACCGGAAGGCGGGTGGATCGGTTATAGGGCAGTTCGCAGACGACATGGACAGAAGCGTTGTTTTCCAGGATCCAATCCATTCCGGTGATCCCGCAATCGAGGAAGCCCTGATCGACGTAGCGAGCCAGCTCTTGGGGTCTGACCAGCCGGACCTCCATTCCGGGATGGTCGATGTACGGCCGATAGCCTCGGGAGGATCGACTCACGGTATAGCCGGCTCGACGAAAGAGCTCGATCGTTGCTTCCTCCAGACTGCCTTTGGGAAGCCCAATGCGTAGCTTTGTCTCACTCATCGGAAAAGAGTGGCGATGCTACGAAGGAACGGGCGCCCCTGTAAAGCGGTTTTCTTCACGTCGCTGCCTCGGAGGAAGGGGAGGGGGCTTGCGGCGAGACGGGGGAGGCCTCCCCACGGTGCAACGACTCATGGAGCATCTGATAGACCGTCGCGAGATCCGACGGGTGGACGCGGGTCCCCGCCGTGGTCGTCATGAAGTTGGCATCGTGCCGCCACCGGGGCACGAGATGCCAATGGAGATGGCCTTCGATTCCAGCACCGGCCGCTGCGCCGAGGTTCAATCCGATATTAAACCCGTGGGGCGCAAACACCTCCTCCAGGGCCGCCAGGAGCTTTCGAAGAAGCCCCATCGTTTCGAGTAGCTCCGTCTCGGTGAGCTCGTCGAGCCGAGCCACCGATCGATAGGGCACGACCATCGAGTGGCCGACATTGTAGGGGAAGCGGTTGAGCAGCGCGAAGCTCGTACGCCCGCGTACCAGGACGAGATTCTCCCGATCCCTGGATTCCTTGGCGATTTCCTCGAAGAGGGTGCTGCGCGGAGGAGTCGGATCGTCGAGATAAGCCTTGCGCCAGGGTGCCCACAAATGTTCCATTGCCTCGACAGATCTTATTGCAATGACTCCTCTTGCGGGCAAGAGCAAAGCAATTCATTTCTTCGGGGGCGAGGACGAATACGAGGCCAAGCGTTTCGCCCGGCTCTTCCTGGAACGGGAAGAGCTGCGGGAGGATCCTTCCTTCGAAAGCATCTCCGGGGACGCGCAGAGCGCCGCGGAGGCGGTTGCGCAGATCGATCGCTTGCGGGAAGCTCTTCAGTCGGGCTCCCTCTTCGGCTCGCGCAAGGTAGTGTTTTGGAAGGAAGTCCATTGCCTGGGAGCGAAGGGAGTCGGCCGGGAACAGGGGGTTTCCGAGGCATTGGAGAGCCTGCTCGAAGTGCTGTGCGGATTGCGCCCGGAAGAGGTCATCTTGGTGATCCAAGCCGGCGCCGTCGACGAGCGGCGGCACTTTCTTCGCGAGCTGCGCCGGATCGCTTCCGTGCGCCTGTTTACGCCCTTGAGTTCCGAGCGGAGCGAGGATCGGGCCTTGGGCGAGGTGGCGGAGAGGATGCGGGAACGGGGCCTTTCGCCGACCACCGAACTCTGCGAACGGCTCTGGATCGCCTCCGGAGGGGAGCGCCAGCGCCTCGATTCCCTGATCGAGAAGCTCTCTCTCTACCTGGCCGACAGTCGGCCGATGGTCTCCGAGGAGCTCCGACTGCTCTTGCGCGACGGCTCGGAGGCGATCGTCTGGGACTTTTGCGATGCGGTCGTGGGAGGAAAGGTCTCCGAGGCGCTCGGAGAGCTGGGGGCTCTCTTGCGGCAAGGAGAGAGCGAAGTGGCCTTGCTCTTGGCATTGGGGCAGAAGATCCGTTTGGCGGCTCTGGGCGTACTGCTCTGGGAAAGCGGCTGGGTTCGCCTGAGCGGCTCCGGGCGCTTCGTGAAGGCGGAAGTCGCCTCCGAAGGCCAAGCCTATTTCCCGAAGAAAAAGAGCGGCGCTCCGGTCAGTCCCTGGCAACTGGGTATGACCGTGGCGGCGGCCAAAGACCGGGTCGCGCGGTCGTGGGCGGAGGCCCTTCTTCTTCTTGCGGAAGCAAACCGGCAGATGTTGCAGGGAGGAGAAAAGCAGATCCGCTTCGAGTTGGCCCTCTTGCGGCTTTTGCGCCAGCAGCGCGTTTCGTCATGACAGACTACCCGGACAGAGCGAAGGAACCCGAGTTTTCCGTCGTCATTCCCTTTCACAATGAGTCGGAGAATCTTCCCGAACTGCTCTTGGAGATCGACGCGGCTCTCCAAAAGCTCGGCCAAGCAGCGGAAATCATCCTCGTCAACGACGCCAGCACCGACCGCTTCGAGCGGCCTCCCATGAGCCCCCATTTTCCGGTGCGATGGCTCGATCTCACCGTCCGATCCGGGCAGAGTGCGGCGATCTACTATGGAATCCAGGCAGCCGCAGGGCATTGGATCATTCTCTTGGACGCCGATCGGCAAAATGATCCGGCGGACATTCCCTCTCTTTGGGAGCGGTTGCAGGAAGAAAAGCTCGACTTGATTACGGGCATCCGTCGAAGGAGGCAGGATAATTGGCAGCGGCGCTGGATGAGCTGGATAGCCAATCGGATCCGCGCCCGTCTGCTTGCGGATCGCACCAGCGACTCGGGCTGCTCTCTCAAAATTCTCCGAAGGGATCTCGCACGGCGACTTCCGGGGTGGAATGGGATGCATCGGTTCATTCCGGCCCTTGCGTGCGGCATGGGCTATCGCACCGGCGAGCTTCCGGTTCACCATCGCCCGAGACAAGCCGGTCGGAGCAAGGTTCGTCCATGGAAGCGGGCGCTGGAGGCTACGGTCGATCTCGTCGGCATGGTCTGGTTGGTTCGCCGCCAATTTCGGGGAAGACTCCGAGACCCGGAAGCCCGATAGCGCGATCCGATCGAGCCTGCATCCTAGGAATAGGAGCGCCTTACGGGAGCGCCTGGAGAATCTGCCGGAGAACCTGATAGGGCAACTGGTCGGCGTTGATATCGTGGATCCTCTCCTGGGGAATCCCTCCGAGCAGCGGCTTCGTTTCCGTTTCGTAGACCGAGATCCTCCGGAGGATCACCTTGGGATCGACGTCGTCGGTGCGATTCGCCTGGTGGGCCCTGCCGGCGAGGCGTTGGATTAATACGTCGCGATCCGGACAAGAGAGGTGGAAGACATGGAGGATGTCGACGTAGACTGAGATTTGCGCGAGTTGGTTGGCGTTGCGGGGGATTCCATCGAGCACGAGGAAGTCGGTTGCCGGACGATAGCGACCCGAGGCGATCAGTGTCTGCACGTGGTCTCGCCAGACGCGAATCGTCAACTCGTCGGGGGCGAGCTGCCCACGATCCGCATATTGCCGGAAGAGCTTTCCCAAATCGGAGGCCGGGTCGAGGGAGCGGAAGAGATCCCCCGAGGAGAGATGTACGAAGCCGGGAATTTGGGCCAGAATCTGCCCTTGGGTTCCTTTTCCGGAACCGGGAGCTCCCAGAAGGAGCAGCGAACGAAATTTCATGGTCGTATCGAATAAGCTACCAACTCTTTCCGGCATCCGATCGTGCGAGCCGGCGGAACTCTTCCGAAACCTCTTTGCGGGGGAGGCTACTCCTTCGCTTCCCCGCTCGCAAGACGGCTTGGCAAGGATGGCCGCAATTCGGTAAGTTACAAAGGTCCCTTTCCTATGAATCCTGGTTTATTCCCCATGGGCTTGCTTTCCCAACCCTTTCTTGCAGTGACCTCTTCCCTCCAGCCCCCGGCTCTGACTGTCTGGGGGCTCCTCCAGTCCGGAGGGTGGGTCATGCTCCCCCTCCTCCTGATTTCGGTAATCGCTCTCTGGCTGATTTTCTACTGCCTGGCTTCTCTTCGGCAGAGCGTCGTCTGGACGCGAGATTTGGAACGGAGGCTCGATGCGGTCTTCCGCCGCGGCGACCTCTCCGTTCTCGCCGAGCTCGTTCGGAAGAGAAAGGAGGGAGTCGCCCGCGTGCTTCGAGAAGCAATCGGCCTCTATCAACGCTACCCGAATGCGGACGGAGACTCCGTGCGATCCGTGGCCCAGGTCGTTGGCAGCGGGATCGCCGCCTCGCTCAATCAGAAGATCCTCTATCTGCTCGACGTGGGCGTGATCGCGCCGATGCTCGGACTCTTCGGTACGGTCGTAGGCATCCTGCGCTCCTTCGGCTCGATCGCGGCCGATCCCTCTCCCATGCGGACGATGCTGCTGGCCGGAGGGGTTTCGCAGGCACTGATCTCCACCGCCGTCGGCCTCATCGTCGGAATTTCCTCCATGATGTTCTACTCCTTTTTCCGGGGGCGCTTGCAGGGCCTGCTCACGATCTTCGAGGAACGATCGGCCGTCTGGGTCCAGGAGCTGATCCTGCTCCACTCCTCCCATGGCGCGGAGGGGCCCGTAAAGGAGCCGGAAAGCAGAGTCGTCGAATCGACATGAACTTCCGAAGCCGAGTCCCCACCGAGCAGATCGCGCTGCAACTGGCGCCGATGATCGACGTCATCCTCTTTCTGCTCTCGTTCTTTTTGCTCACTTGGAATTTGGCACGATACGAGGCGGACCTCGACGTGCGGGTGCCCAAGGCCAAGCACGGGGAGCTTCCCAAGCGTCTTCCGGGTGAAGTGGTCCTCAACATCTCGAAAGACGGCAAAGTCGCGTTGAATCGCAGAGTGGTTTCCGCATCGGAGCTGGAAGAAATCCTGCACGGAGTCATTCAACAGTATCCCGATCAAGCGGTGGTGATTCGCGCGGACGAAGCCACCAATTATGAGCATGTCGTTCGCGTTCTCGATGTCTGTCGGGCGGCAAACGTCTGGAACATCGCGTTCGCCACGGTCCGGCCCGATCTCGCCACCCCGTAGGTCGGGCGCTGCTATGGGCCCGGATGTTCGTGGCAAAGCCCACCGATTCGGCAGCATGCGAATGCGGACGGGCGTTCCCTTTTCCGGCAGGATGTCGATCGGCCGGGAAGGGAACGGTGTCCGGCGGGAGCGGGCGCTCTTCGATCGAAGCGGGAAGCGGAAGAAGAAGCGAAAGCAATGCGATCGACCGGTCTGATGTGCATGGCAGAACCTCGGGGGAATCGGAGGCCGTCCGGCCGACTCCTTCGGGCCCTCGCATTCTGTCTCTGGCTTTTCGGAGAGAGCCAGCGGGCTTTGTCGGCTGCCGCGGCGGGCAACCCCAAGGAGATCGAGCTGCTGCCGCAAGCGGAGGCGCAGTTTGAAGAAGCGGTCGATCTCTACCGTGCGGGCCAATACCCGGAAGCTCTGCGCCTCTTTTCCGAGACCCTGCCTTCTCTGCCGGCAGTGAAGAAGGAAGAGGCCTTGTTCGACATCGGCGAATGCTATCGGCTGCTCGGCCGATCGCCCGACGCCCTTTCGGTCTATCGAATGCTCACCAAATCGAACCCGAAGAGCCTCTTTGCGCCGGCCGCTTGGTTCTGGGAGGGAAAGCTTCTGATGGAGCGGGAGCACTACGGAGAGGCGATCCCTCTTTTGCAGCTCGCGCTCGATCGAGGAGGGGGCGAGACAGCGGACGCCGCACGCTACCTGTTGGCTCTCTGTGACTTTCACGTCGGAAACGAGGCCGCGGGCTCGGAAGAGTTGCGGAAGGTCGCCTCCAGCTCGTCCCCCTATCGATGGGAGGCCTCTCGGCTGCTCGCGGTTTACTTGGAAAAGAAGGGGGATTGGGCGGGGGCGCTCCGTTACTGGCGAAGCCTTGCGACAGAGGCGAAGGAGCCGTCGAGGAAGTGGCAGGCGACCGCTCGCGCAGGTTGGGCGGCAATGCGCGCCGGAGAAGAGAAGACCGCGGAGGAGCTTTTTCGTCAATGCCTCGGTCCGGATGTTCCCGAGCAGTGGCGCAACTTAGCCTACGAAGGGCAATTCGAGGAGGCGCTCGCCCAAAAGCGTTTCGATGAAGCCTTGGCGCTTCTGCAATCCCATCCCGAGCGTTTTGCCTTGGAGAGGAAAGTCTCCCTGCTCTTACGGTTGGGCAACGCCTGCCTGCAGGCGGGAGAAAAGGGGATCGCCTTCCAGGTGTTCGATCACTGTCTTTCCCTAAATCCGTCGGGCCCGGCGATCGCCGAAGCGGCCTATGGAAGGCTTGTGGCGTTGGCCGGACTCAATCAAAAGGGGGTTCTCGACGAGACGACGGCGTTTCTGGATCGCTTCGGCGCTTCGTCCCCCTACGCGGTCCGCGTACGCTTCCTCCAAGCGCAAGCGCTCTCGGCTCGCGGCCGCTTCGCTGACTCCCTTCCGATCTGGGAAGAGCTTGTCTCGCAAAAGGCGGCGGGGGTGCCCCGCTCCTCGGCGCTCCTGGGTCTCGGGCGAGCCTACTTCGAATGCGGCCGGTGGAAGGAAGCGGCGGAGACGCTGCAACGCTTGGGAGCCGAAGCGCCGGATGCGCCCGAACTTTTGCAAGCTCGAATGACCGAAGGGGCTGCCTGGGACAGAGCGGGCAATTTCGCGAAGGCACTCGAGGCTTGGAAGGAGGCCCTCGATCTTGCGCCGAGGGGATCCTCGGAGCGGGAAGCGGCGCTGGAGCAGACGGCGCTGCTCGCTCGACAGCTCAAAGAGACCAAGGAGATGGAAGCGGCCTTCCAAGCCCTCGTCGACGAATATCCCAAGGCGAAGCTCCGTCCCCTCGGCTATCTGCTTCTCGGCCAAGCCGAGCTCGGGGAGAAGCGATACGGCGAGGCGGAAAAGCATCTTCTGGAAGCTCGGGAAGGGGAGCCGGCACAATTCTTCGGCCCGGCGACGAACCTCTTGGTTTGGGTCGCTTATGGCGAAAAGAACTTGGAAAAGATGGAACGCTACTTGGGAGAGCTCGAGGAAAAGGCTCCAGAAACCGCGGCCCAGCTCCCCGCCGCCCTCTACTATTGGGCCGGGCTCTCCTGGGCGAAGGAGAATCGCTGGATTCTGGCGAAAAACGCCTTGCAAAAAGTCTGCTCGCGCTCCGATGCCGGCTCCTATCTGGCTTCCGCATACTGGGAGCTGGCCGAGATCGAACGGAAGCTCCACGAATGGCCGAGTGCGATCCAGTGCTATCGGGAATTCCGCAAGCTCGACCCGAAGGGTGCGGACAACAGCCCGGTGCTCTTGGGATTCGCGGAAGCCGAAACGGGTGCGGGAGACTATGCCTCCGCACAAAAGCATTTGGAGCAGGTGCTTCTCCAGGAGCCCGAGGGTCGGCGGAATGCCGAAGCGCGGATGCTCCTCGGAAACCTCTATTGGGCCCAAAAAAATTATGCGGAAGCCGCCAAGACATACAGTACGCTTAGCTTGATCTACCAAGATGACGAGATTACCCCGCGCGCCATGGAAAAGGCCGCTTCGAGCTTTGCTCGTTTGGGGGATGCGGCGCAGGCGGCCAATTGGCGCAAGCGCCTGAAAGAAAGATACCCGGATTTTAAGCCAGATGCCTGAGTCGGTTTTTCTCACCCGGGAGCGAAGCGGAGGGATCGCCCTCACCGCCCTCCTTCTTTCCCTTTTGGTCCATGCCGCGATCCTGGGCACGGTCGGCCCTCTGCGCGTGAGAGGGCGTATGGTGTTGGCTTCCCAGGCCAAAGAGATGGCCCGTACCTTCCACTTGCGCCAGGCCGAGTTGCCGAACTCGCTCTTCCAGGCCCGCGCGCAATCGAGCACCCCGACGATGGCTCCGGTCCCGGAGCTCGAGGTCCCCAAGGAAATGAAGGGAGCGGAGGCGATCGTCCAGAAGCTGGCGCAGGAGAATCCCGTTCGCGTTCCGTTGCCGGAAACGGCTCCGGGAGGGGCACCGGAGGTGGCGGTCCTCGCTCCGACCCCGCCGAGCGAAACGAGCCCCTATCTTCCCGATCTGCGGGCCGAGGTGGAAAACGCCACCTCGCAGACCAATGTCGGCCCCGCCGTTCCCGGGGTGCCGAACGACACCATCGTTCTGCCCTCCGGAGTGGGGCCGAACGCGCGAGCGGGTGCCAGCGCGGCCGGGCAAGCCGGCACCCATCCGGATCAGGCGGCCGGCGGAGCGGGGTTGCCGGGAGCGGATGACGTCCAGAGTCAATTTCGAGCGGCCGCCAACTTCGATCCCCGCATTCCCCAACCGATCATGGTCCGGCTTCCCAGCGATATCTTGTTCGATTTCGATTCCTACGAGTTGCGTCCGGACGCGGAGCCTCTCCTTGCCCAAGTGGCCGAGATTCTCAAGCGGTATGGGCGAGCCGAAGTGGAAATCGGCGGACATACCGATACCTTCGGGGATGACCAGTACAATCTCAAGCTGAGCCAAGAGAGAGCCGAAGCGGTGCGGCGCTGGTTCGAAGAGCGATTGCCCGGCGAGCAACTTTCCTTTCACGCCACCGGCTATGGGCGTCTCAAACCGATCGTCAATCCTCGAGGAACCATCGAGGAGCAGGCGAAGAATCGCCGGGTCGAAATCGTGATCCGGGCCATCCCTCCATGAAATGGCCCGCGCGTCGGTTTTCCGCCGGAAGGGCCGGAAGATCCGCGCGAGGATGGAAAACCAAATCCGACGAAGCGGGCGGGCCCGGCTCGCAAGCCGCGCGGGAAAGCTTCTGAGGGATTCGGACTAGGCCCTGGACGCCGCTTCTAATTGGGCGTGAATCGCCTTCGTGAGCGGAGGATTGACGCGCCACTGCCTGCCCTGCACATGGACGATCGCGCCGTCGTAGCTCTGCTGGAAGATCCGGCCGTTTTGGAACCGGACCACGACCGTGACATGGACTCCCGCTTCCTCTTGATTGGTCCAGGGGTTGATGGTCGGCATCTCGACCTCGTTGACCGTGATTTCGTCCTGAACGATTCGATATTTCTTTTTGGCCTCCGCGGAGAAGATGTCGCGCTCGAAGGCCGCTCGGGCGTTTTTCTTTCCGGGTCCAGTCAGCGAACCATACTGCCAGAGATAGACCGCCTGGTCGCAACCGGCGAAAAGGGGCACGAGAAGCAGGAAAAAAAGATAGCGGCGCATACGACCTCCATACTGCCAAGAGGCACGGGAAAAAGCGAGCCCTCTTCCTACCCGGTCCGGCCCCTTCCGCTCTTGATCGCAAGAGCTCGAAAGGCGGAGAGAAGCTCCGCGAACGGAGGGCGCCGTCGATACTCCTCCAGCGGCAAAGAGAGCCGCGCAATCCAATTCCGATCTGCTCCCGGTTGGTTAAACCGGGTCTCGATTCCCAAAAGATCGCTGATCAGAACGGAGGCCATCCAGCTCGGAGAGTCGAGCAGCACCTCGAGGAGGCGGAGGTGGAGGTCGCGGGAGAAGTCGCGCGGCGGAGTCTCCGGATTCCAACCGAGAAAGGCCATGAGTCTCTGGAGCTCGAGCCAAGCGTCGTGGCCGCTCGGTCCCGACCAGCGCTCGATCAGTCCTCGGTAGAAGCAGGCGAGGGGGGGATGGTCGTGGGTGGCATAGGTCGCCACGCTCAAACGGGGATAGGAGGAAACGGGCAGGTAGGAGTGGTCTTCCGCTCGCTCGAACATCGGAATCTTGAAGCCGGGAATCCCCAGCTCACTCAAGGCCGGCCGCACATAAAACGGAACGAATCCGAGATCCTCGGCGATCACCGCAGCCTCTCCCGTTTCCTCCAGGAGCCGGTGGAGGAGCAAGACTCCGCGCACCGCGTTGCGAGCCGCCGCCTCGAGGTCCTCGTCGGAGGCCGGGAGGAAGCGGGGAAGCCTCCCCCCGGTCCTGGCCTGCGCCTGCTCGGGCGTCAGAGGAAGAAAGACCGAGTTTTCCTCGGGCTTCCAGGGGAAGGCGTAGATCCGGAAAAAGCCGAGCACATGGTCGATACGAAAGCCGTGAAAAATCTCCAGGGTCCGAGCGATCCGATGCTTCCACCAAGCAAAGCCCTCCGCCTCATGCCTATCCCAGGCGTAGAGCGGAATCCCCCAGTTTTGTCCCCACTTTTGAATGAAGGCATCCGATTGGAAGAACCGTTCCGGGGGTGCTCCCCCGCACCAGCTTGTGTCGAAAAGGGGAGGATTGGTCCAGACATCGGAGCCGTAGCGACTGATGCCAAAGGGGATATCCCCCATCAGCCGAACCCCTCGGGAAACCCCGTAGGCCCGGACGGCCTTCCACTGCCGATAGCCGACCCATTGGACGAAGGCATAGAAGGAGCGTTTCCGAAGGAGCTCCCGAGGACGGGCGGTTCGCAGCCAAGCGAGCGCATTCCGGTAGTGCGAAACTTCCTTCGGCCAGAGATCCCAACGGGGATCTCCTCCCTGCCGATCCAAAAGCGCGCGGAAGAGAGAATAGCCCTTGAGCCAGGAGGCATGAGCGCGGCAGAACGCTTGGAATTCTCCCCAGCTCGGCGGTCTTTCGGCCGAAAATCGTTCAAAGGCTCTTTCCAGAAGCCGTCTTTTCCTCTCCTTGACCCGAGGGTAGTCGATCGCTTCTTCTTTCGCGGCTTCCTCGACCCAGCCCTTCGGGAGATCCTCCGCCAGCAGCCCGGGAACCTCGTCCGGTTCGAGAGCGAAGAGAGCCGGTTCGAGTGCGAGAGAGCTGATCGCATTGTAGGGGCTGTTGTCTCCGCTCGTCTCGTTGATGGGGAGAAGCTGGAGCCAGCGGATGCCGAGCTCCGCGCAAAAGTCGATCGCCTCGCGCACCGCCCGGGCGTCCCCGATCCCGAGATCGCCGGGCCGCCGCAGAGCGGAGACCGGCGTCAGGAGACCGACGACCCGTTCGGAAAGATCGATCCGCATGCTCTATTCGTACCGAGAGAGTGGCCGTCGGCACAAGAATCATCGAAGAGCGCCTGCGGACGGGCGAAGCGCAGGCAAGAGAGGGACGCGCCATCCACGATCCCCTTGCTCTGGATCAAAACGCGGTGGCTCCTCCCGAGAAAGCCGGGATGGGCCAGCGTTTGAAAGCCGGCGGCGGTCAGCCCTTCCGGCAACCTTCCTTCGGAGCGCTCCGCCAAAGCGGAGAGAATGCCCACGAAAAAGTGGTGCTGGTCGACCAGCGCGAGGGTGCGCAGCCCGACCTCCTCTCCGCTTCGCTGAAGAGCCTCGAAATCGACGTGGGCGGTGAGATCCTGCTCTCCGGGAGAGGCGAGGAGATCCTCTTCGCGTCGGTGGGCGCGATAGGCCCGCAGAGTTCCCCGGGCTCGCTCGGGAGAAGAGCGCTCCACCGAGGTCAAGCCGTAGTCGAAGGTAAAGACGAAACCCCGCTCGAGCAAGAGGCCTACCCGGTGCATCCAGGAGGATGCCGCGAGACTCACCTCGACGATCGATCCTTCCGGTGGCTGGGCAACGCTCTCTCCCAAGGCCGCGATCCACGGGCTTCCCGCGGGAAGAGGCCGCTCCTCCCAAGAGAGGCGGCCGTCCCGAAGCCCCACGTAGCTCTGCGCCCAGCCGGTGCCCCGGCGGACGAGC
>NZ_CABFUZ020000213.1 GCF_902143385.2 Methylacidimicrobium cyclopophantes | reverse complement strand
GCTCCGGTCTGATCGACCGAGCCGAACTGCCACATTCCGGCGGGCCCGAAAAGAGGGCTTTGTCCCGGACCATAACCGATGATGGCTTGAGCGTCCAAGGGATAGTCGAATCCTAAGAATTGGTCGACGTTGTTTGCGATGTTGCCGTTGTTATAGGCTTCGTTGGACTGTCGAAAGTAGGCGTTGCCTCCGAGTGTCCAATCTTCATTGAGCTTTTGGGTGGCGATGAGATTCACCAAGTTGAGGTTGTCGGTCTGCGGATTCGGTCCGGTGTAGATCATCGTGTAGGATTGTTCGAGCATGCTGAGCGGAGTCGGCCCCAGGGTGTTGATCAGGTTGTCGGCTCCCGTGTAGCTCAGATGAACGTCGGTGCCAGTCTCCTCGTTGTGGTAGCCGATCTTCCCGAAGAGTTGCTTGACATAGGAGGAGCTCTGCTGGCGCCAACCCTCCATGCTGAACCAGTTCCCGGAGAGGAACCAGTCCCAGTGGCCTTTGTAGCCCCCGTATTGGAAGCCGACCGCCTCGGTGCCCCAGGAGCCCATGTAGCTCTGGATTAAGGAGCCGGGAGAGGTGCGGCCGTCCTTGGTTTGGATGACGATCGCCCCTCCCAGAGTATTTTGTCCGTAGATCGGGTTGGATCCGGGGACGATTTCCATGCTCTGCACGGCCATCTGCGGGATGAAGTCCCACTGAACATTGTTGCTGAAGGGCTCATTGACCCGCACTCCGTCGTAGAAGACCGAGATCCCAATGGGCTGGCCCGCGATGGGAGAGGCGGCGAACCCGCGGTAGCTGATGCTCGAGAGGAAGGGGTTCCCGTTGAGGTCGGTGTAATTGACGCTCGCCTGATTCCGTTCCAAGAAGAGTTGCGAGGCAAACTCCTGCTGGTTGACCCAGGTTTTCCCTTGTGCGACCTGGTAGTCCCCGGGAAGGTTTTCGAGCGGCTGGCCCATGCCCGGAAGGGGAGTGGTCGCGACTACTTGGACTTCTGGCATCTGGGTCATCGCCCTTTCGAGCTCGGATTGCTCCTTGGTCGCGTCCTTCGGCTGCCGCAGGGCGCTGCGGAGCTTGCGCTCGCTTGGAGAGGGTTCCTGCGGCGGGGCCGGTTCATTCGAGGCGCCGGAGGAGCCGGCCGGGGGATCGCCGAGAGGGTTGGGATGTGCTTGGGGGAGAGCGAAGGAAGAAAGCAAGAAGAGGATGACCAGCGAGAAGAGCAAAAAGCCTCGGTGGTCGCGGAGCGTCATGGCGCAAAAGGCCCAGCAAGGGCCATGCCAATGTTCCGAGCGGCCGAGCCGACCGTCCGGCTCCTCTAGGTGGCGGAAGGAGTGCCCCCCTCGAAGGAGAATCCATTTGCACCATGGCTGGGGCACCGTACGTACTCCTCGGGAAAATTTCGCGCAGAAAAGGTGGGTCACCGATTCTTCCGCAAAGAGGCCGGATGCGCGATAGCTCGTCATCGACCCACGGGGAAGCATGGACAAGCAACCGAATGGGAAAGTGCGGGTGGTGATGAGCTTTGGGGATCTGGCGGGGCGGGCGCGAGAGGTCGTGACGGAGGCGCTCAAGAGCCTCGGGCGCGCAAAAGGCGATTCGGGCGAAACCCGGAAGCCGGAACGGAAAAGCGGGAGGAGGATCGAGCAGGCCAAGGCGGAGGCAATCCGCCGCGCTCAGAAGGCGGTAGGAAGGGGCACGGAGGCGGCCGGAAGGAACGCTGCCTCGGCCGATCCGGCCGAACGGCTCCGGCTATGGAGCCGGGAGTTCTTTCGTCATGCTCGGCGCTTTGGCTGGGCCTCGGAGCTCCTCCAGTCGGAGGATTGGCGGAAGGCGGGCCGCGCCTTGGCGGAGGAGCGGCTGCGCGACTCGGCGATCCACCTCGCGCAAGCCGGCTTGCGGGTTGGATCCCAAGGGTTAGGCATGGCAATAGGAGGAATGCTTGGGGCGGAGACTGGGCCCGGGGCGGCCGTGGCGACCTGGGCCGGGGCGACATTCCTCGGTGCCTTGGGCGATCGGGCGGCTTCTGCGCTCGATGTGCATCTTACCCGGTCGAGCCGGCGGCGCTTTGCGGAAGCGAGGGGGCGGGAGCGCTAGTTTCGACGGCTAGAGGACGCGCTTGAAGGCGGAGGCGGAGAGCGGCGGCAGCGTGAGGTTCAGGGAGTAGGGCTGCCCCTGCCAAGGGAGCCAGTCGGCCTCGAGACCTCCCAGATTCCCCATGCCGCTCCCGCCGAACTCGAGGGCATCACTGTTGGCAATCTCGCGCCAGTAGCCGGGGAAGGGAACTCCCACCCGGTAGCCGATGCGGGGAACAGGGGTAAGATTGAAGACGCAGAGGATCTGCTCCCGCCCGTCTTTCGATCGGCGCAGGAAGCTGATCACACTGCTTTCCGCGTCGCTGAAATCGACCCACGAAAAGCCGTGTCCGGTGAAGTTGTCTTCGTAGAGGGCGCGTTCTTGACGATAGAGCCGGTTGAGGGAGCGGACCCACTGAAGGAGCTGGGCGTGTAACCCGCCGGATGCCAGATGCCAATCGAGGCTCACCTCGTGGTACCACTCGTTCCACTGCCCGAACTCTCCGCCCATGAAGAGCAGCTTGTGGCCGACGAAGAAGAACATGTAGCCGAAGAGAGCCCTGAGGTTGGAGAACTTCTGCCAATTGTCGCCGGGCATCTTGGAAAGGAGAGAACCCTTCCCGTGGACAACCTCGTCGTGGGAGAGGGGAAGGATGAAGTTTTCATGCCAGGCATACCAGGCGCTGAATGTGAGGCAGTGCTGGTGGTATTTCCGGTAGATGGGATCTCGGGAGAAGTAGAAGAGGGTGTCGTGCATCCAGCCCATGTTCCACTTGAATCCGAAGCCCAAGCCTCCCATGTAGGTCGGACGGCTCACCATTGGATAGGAGGTCGACTCCTCCGCGATGAGCTGAATGCCGGCAAATTCCCGGTAGAGCTGCTCGCTCAAGGTGCGGAGAAAGGCGATCGCCTCGAGGTTTTCGTTTCCGCCATACTGGTTGGGGATCCACTCCCCGTTCTGCCGCGAATAGTCGAGATAGAGCATCGAGGCGACCGCATCGATCCGGAAGGCGTCGATATGGTACTTTTCGAACCAGAAGCGGGCGCTGCTTAGAAGGAACGCTCGGACCTCGTTCCGACCGTAGTTGAAGATGTAGCTTCCCCAATCGGGATGAAATCCCTGTCGTGGATCGGCATGCTCATAGAGGTGGGTTCCGTCGAAAAGGCCGAGGCCGTGCCCATCCGTGGCGAAGTGGGAGGGCACCCAGTCAAGGATCACCCCGATCCCTTCTTTGTGAAGGTACTCGACGAAATACATGAAGTCCTGCGGGGTGCCGAAGCGGCTCGTCGGCGCGAAGTAACCGATCGTCTGGTAGCCCCAGGAACCCGAGAAGGGATGCTCCATGATCGGCAGGAGCTCTACGTGGGTAAAGCCCATCGACTTGACGTAGGCGGCCAGCTCGTGGGCGAGTTCTCGATAGGTAAGAAAGCGATTCCGTTCCTCGGGCACCCGCCGCCAGGATCCGAGGTGGACCTCGTAGATCGACCAGGGGGCATTGATCCCATTCTTTTCCTGGCGGCTCTCCATCCAATCCCGGTCGTTCCAATCGTACGAAAGATCCCAGAGAATCGAGGCGCTCCTGGGCGGAACTTCCCACAGAAAGGCATACGGATCGCTCTTCTCGGCGGTGAAGCCGTTCTGCTTCGACCGGATGAAATACTTGTAGAGCGCTCCGCTCTCGAGGCCGGGAACGAACGTCTCCCAGACGCCGGTCTCGTCCTGACGAGGAACCAGGGGGGTGGCACCCGGTTTCCAGCCGTTGAAATCGCCCAGAACGGAGACCTCTTCGGCGTTGGGAGCCCAGACGGAGAAGTAGGCCCCCTTTTGCCCTTTCCAGGAAAGCAGATGTCCTCCCAGCTTTTCATGGAGTCGGGAGTGATTGCCTTGGCGGAAGAGATAGGTGTCGGTCTCCCCCCAGACTTCCGGAAGCGCCTTTGGACGCGCAGATGCTTTGGGGGTCTCCCCTGCTTTCGTTGGTGCGGCGGGCCGATCGATTTCTCCTTCCCTCATGGTTGTCGATTCTCCTCGGATTTGCGGCCGGTTGCCAGGAGTTCTTCGATTCCGCGTAAAGGAATTTCGATCCATGCCGGCCGGTTGTTCCTCTCATACCCCACTTCGTAGACGGCTTTTTCCAAAAGAAAAAATTCCAAAAGCGCCCGGCGAGCTTCCTCACCTCGTGGAAGGAAGGGCGCGTTCCCCGCCGTTCGATAATAGCCGTCGAGGAAGGATTGGGTGGCTTGGTGCCTCCAGCGGTCCGCGACCTTCTGCCGGTCCATCCGATGCGGATTCGCCGGAACGCTCAGGAAGATGGGGGCGAGGGCGGCGTAATGAAAGGAGCGGACCATTCCCGCAACGTCGCGAAGGGCGATTGCCTTCCGCCGCCGTTCGGCAAGGGGGCGTTCCGGCTCCCCTTCGAAGTCGATCAGCACGAAATCATCGTCGGTCACGAGAACTTGGCCGAGATGGTAATCCCCGTGGATCCGGATCTTGTGAAGGGTTGGGCGTACCATCGAGAGGCGCCGGAAGGCGGATTCGAGCCGAGGGAAGAGCACCGCGAGCCGCTGGCCTTCCTCTCCACTCGGGGGCTCTTTGGAGCCATTCTGGATTCCGAACGATCGCCGGAGCAAGACCGAAGCTTCTTCCGAAAGGAGCAAAGTCTCTTGCTCCCCGAGAGGTTCCGGTCGAAAAGCCGGATCCTCCGGCACACTCGCCATCGCCAGATGAAACTCCGCAGTCCGCTTCCCTAAGAGCTCCCAGTCGGGTCGCGGAACGGCTGCCCCGGATGGATCGTAGTCCGTGACCGGCTCTTTCTCGGCCTGTCGCAGGAGCCCGTCGACCTCCGCAAGCGCGAGCGTCCAGGCATCCGACCGATGGGGAACTGCAGCCGTGAGCAGGCCGAGCAAGGTCGATGGACCGTTCTGCGGATCGTAGTCGAGGCGGCCTGCGTAACGGGGGACGTGAGGAAAGCCCAGGAGGCCCGAAAGCCGCTCGTGGACTTCCACATCTGGATTGGGGCCGCCCTCGACCTTTCGGTAAAGCTTAAAAAAGAGCCGGTTTCCGAAGAGGAGCGCACTGTTGCTCTGTTCCCGGCCGACGAGGCGCGTCTCTTCCGGCAGAACTCCCGAAGCACGGAACTCCGCGAGAAAGGGAGCGCTTCTCCCCCGCAAGATCCCCAGCGGACCCAGCAGCTCCCGCTCTTCGGCCAAGAGTTCGAGCAGGGCTCGGGCGAAGAGAGGATCGCCGGTCGCTTCCCAGAGGATCTGCGGCGAGGAAGGAGAGAGGGGGCCGATTCGGTCACTCTCCTCGACGGCCGCAGGAGGAGCGCCTCTGGTCAATCGGAGGGGCAGGGTGAAGAGAGCGGTCTCTCCCGTGGCGAAGCGGACTCGGAGGAGCAGGAGCCGCAGCCCCGCCTCTCGGGGTCCGAGACAAAAGGCGTCGGCCACCTGAACTTCCTCGAGGCCGTGGGCTTTCCCCGCGAACCAGCGGCGGCGCAGCAAAAAGGGGGGAAGGAGCGTTCCGATCCGGCGTAGGCCCTCCGCGGAAAACCAGAACCGCTCGGCCAGCGGGTCGAAGTCGGGTGGCACGCTCCTATCCTTGCCAAAGACGAGGCCGGCCGGCAATCCGCTCCTCAATCGGGCGCATATTGGGTCACCCAGAAAAGGTGGGCGGGGCGGAGAGTGGGATCGAGGCGGACGTAGTTGCTCCCGTCGTGCCACGTGTAGCTCGTGTCGGCGAGCAGGTCGTTGACTTGAAAGGGCTTGTGCGAATCGATCCCGAACTCCTCCGCCGGGAAGCGGACCCAGCCGGATTGGGGATGGGCGTCCATATTGACCACAACCAGAATCACGTCACCCAAGTCGGGACTCGCTTTGGCATAAGCCAGGAGTTGAGGATTGTCTACTTCGCAAAACCGGAGGTTGTCGGTGGCTTGCAAGGCCCGATGCGTCTTCCGGATATGGTTGATGCGGGCGATCTCGGGCTTCAGGTTTCCCGGCGCATTCCACTCCCAATGGCGGATCTCATACTTTTCGGAGTCGAGGTATTCCTCTTTGCCGGGCACCAGAGCGCTTCTCACGCAGAGCTCGAAGGCGGGGCCATAGATGCCGTAATTGGAGGAGAGGGTGGCGGCCAGGATCAGCCGCTGCAGGAACGTCGAGCGGTCGCCCTGCTGGAGATAGACAGGAAGGATATCCGGGGTGTTTGGCCAAAAATTCGGTCGAAAGAACTCCCGGACGGGCGAGGAGGTGAGCTCGACTAGATATTCCCGGAGCTCTGCGGGCGTTGCCCGCCAGGTGAAGTATGTATAACCCTGGGAGAAGCCGCATTTGGCCAAGTGATAGAGGATCTTGGGACGGGTAAAGGCTTCCGCCAGGAGGATGACCTCCGGATAGTCCGCCTTGAGCTCGGAGATCAGCCACTCCCAGAACGCCATCGGCTTGGTGTGGGGGTTGTCGACTCGGAAGATCTTCACCCCTCGTTCGATCCAAAAGACGAAGATGCTCCGCAACTCTTCCCATAGGAGGCGCCACTCCGCGCATTCGAAGTCGAACGGAATGATATCCTGGTACTTCTTGGGAGGATTCTCCGCATATTGGACCGTCCCGTCCGGACGCCAGCGAAACCAGCCGGGATGCTCCCGGACGTAGGGATGATCGGGGCTGCACTGGAGCGCTATGTCCAGGGCGATTTCCAATCCGTATTCTCTCGCGCGCTCCTGCAAGCGGTGAAAGTCCTCCCAGCTTCCCAATTGGGGATGAAGCGCCTTGTGTCCTCCCTCCTCAGCCCCGATGGCCCAAGGGCTTCCTACGTCGTCGGGTCCACAGCGGACATCGTTGTTTTTCCCTTTTCGGAAGCGACGGCCGATCGGGTGGATCGGCGGCAGATAGAGCACGTCGAATCCGAGAGCGGCGATTTCGGGGAGCAGTCGTTCGCAATCGGCAAAGGTCCCGTGGCGGCCCGGCTCTCTTGCCCACGAACGCGGGAAGAGCTCGTACCAGGAGCTGAAGACCGCTTTGGGCGGGTCGACGAGGATCTTGCGCACAAACGGGGCTTCGGAGGCCAAGCTCCGATCGGGATAACGCCGGGCGAGGTCTGCCAGCGCCGGATTGCGCGCAGCCAACCCCCGCTCCGCCGCTGGAAGGGAGGGGTCTCGGAGATGCGCCGCCCACTCCCGGAGCCGGCCGGACTCCGGTTTGGGAGCCCGACCGGCCGCCGCTTCGAGCAGCTCGGCTCCGATCAGGAGCTCTACCCCGATCTCTTCCCCTCCGTCCGCCTTTTTGTGAAAGCCCTCGATCCAAGTGACAAAATGGTCCACCCATGCGACGACCTGGCACTCGTAGAGCCCCAGCTTTTCCAGGAGAAACTCTGCTTGCCACTCGTCGTTGCCCAGATCGCGCATCGGCTGCTCCCGCC
>NZ_CABFUZ020000212.1 GCF_902143385.2 Methylacidimicrobium cyclopophantes | reverse complement strand
CGCCGGAGCCGAGCCGCTCCGTGCAGAGGTGCGGCATTTTTGGACGGAGCGCTTCGGCTTGCGGCTTCTGGAGGGCTACGGAGTGACCGAAGCGGCTCCCATGGTCGCGGGCAACACTCCCGCCTTGCTGAAGGTCGGGACCGTCGGCCGACTCCTTCCCGGAATCGAGGCCCGCTTGGTATCCATCGAAGGGATCGCGGAAGGCAAGGAGCTCTGGATCCGCGGACCCAACTTGATGTTCGGCTACCTTTCGGAGGGGGGAGCGGAAGTCGGCTTGCGGGATGGCTGGTATCCGACGGGCGATCTCGTCGAACGAGACGAAGAAGGCTTCTACCGGATCCTCGGCCGTGTGCGCCGTTTTGCGAAGATCGCGGGGGAAATGGTCTCTCTCGACGTATCGGAGAGGCTTGCCGAGTGCGCCCGCCCGCAAGCAAGCCACGCGGCCGTTGCCGTTGCTTCTCCCCAGCGGGGAGAGGAGATTGTCCTCGTTACGACCGACCCCCTGCTGACGCTCGCCGAATTGCGACAAGCTGCGGAGCGACTAGGGGCTTCCCGTCTCGCTGTCCCCTCGCGCATTCTTCGAAGAACTACGCTTCCTCGTCTCCCGAATCAAAAAGTCGACTACTGCGCCTTAGCCTCCGAATGAAAAAAAACGGACGCCATTTCCCCCGAATTCCTCAGCTCTCGCCGCGAAGCGCATGAGCCACCAGCGCCTCGATCTTCGGGTACTCCTTCGGCTCTAGATTATTCCATCGAGCGAGCTCGACGCCCCGACGATCGTAGATCGTTGCTTTGAGCCTTCCCCGATCCCCCCGCCAGCCAAGACTCCGAACGGTCCTTCCGTTAAAATCGGGAACCGCGCAAACGAACGGACGCCATCCCGTACGCTTCCCGTCCTTCGCCCGCAACATCTGAAGCCGCGCCGCCTCTCGACAGAGGTCCTCCTGCATCCGGTGCGACACGTAGCCCGGCATCCAAGCGGCCACGGAATCGTGCAGATCCACCAGCACGATCAACCGAAAGGTTGGAATCGTTTGAAAGCGATCCAAGGCTCCGGCGGCTCTTCGAGTCGCCTGCTGGGTCCTCTCGGTCGAGCTGAGTACGACGGTCACGTAGCCGGGGGCGTTGAGGACCACCTCCCGGCCAAAAGCGTCCCTGGCCGAGATCGACGAGCTCCCTCCCGGAAGGGCGGCACCGACTCCCATTGGAAGAAAGATCGAAAACCAGCCGAGCAAGAGGGCTCCCCTTCTTCCAAGGCGAAACCTACGGAGCGTTTGGCGATCGGAACGGCTTTCCTTTGGCCAAAGGGCCGGACAAAGGCCGCGCATCGGGCTACCCATAGCGCAGTCGTCCGATGCGCGCAAGCGCGGAAAAGAAAAGGGCGGCAACCCTCTTCGGGAAGCCGCCCCTTTTCGTCCTCACGATTTCTTGCCCTCTAGGCAAGAGAATCGAGAGCAACTGAATTCACAAGCCGCTTAGAAGGCGTATCCGACAGACATCACCGCGGCCGGCACGTAGAGATAACCGCTTCCGCTCGTCGTGTTGATGGTCGTACCAGCGATACGGTCGAACCCGTTCACGTCGTTGACGAAGAGAAACAGACCCTGCATCGCAACGAACCAGTGGCTATTCGGGATGAAGTAACGCAGACCCACGGCGGGCGAGAACCAGTAGCCCCACACGTTTCCCATGTTCACGCCGTTGATCGCGCCATTCCCGATCACGCCGCCGCCATAGAAACCGACATAAGGCTCAAAGCTCTTGGCGATGCGATAGCCGATCGTTCCACCAAGCCCAAGGAGCCCGAGGTTCAGTGCGCTGCCCGAGATCCCCGCCGGTGTCGCCAGGTTCATGTTTGCACCCAGGTAGGCACCGATTGCATCGGCGCTGAAGCTCAGGTTGCCCCATTTATCCGGATCATGCCAGTAGTAGCCCCCTTGCAAGCCACCGATAAACGATTGATTTCCGTTGATTCCGAGTGGGCTCGCCAAACCGGTCGCGTTATTGACCATCTGCCCGGAGTCGGACTGGGGCCAGGCAATTCCCATGAATCCGGCCATATACCAGGCACCGGACTTGTGCTCTTCCTTCGGAGCTTCCTTCATCTGCTCCTTGGCCGCCTCGTAGGCCTCCTTGTGACCTTGCGGGACGGTCACCCCATCTTCCTCGTTCTCCTGCCCGGCGGTCGTTCCCGCTCGCAGCGGAAGCACGCCCACCGTCAGCAAGCAACTCACCCCGGCGAGCAGGGCCGTCGCTTTCCATGTTCGTCGCTTCATTGATTTCCTCCTACTTTTTTCTCCCTTGAGCTTGAGGTTGGCTCCAGAACGCCTGTCGCACACGGCTTACGGCCTTCCGATCCAAACGCCAATGCCACAATTGGCAGTCAGTTTGCTTTTCCGCTCCTCCCCTGTCAATGACAAATTTTTCGTTCAGTTGCGTTCCGGTTCGAGTGCTAGAGATTGCCTCCGATGGGGGACGTTGGCAAGAGGCGAAATTCACGACGCCTTTGGGTTCCCCGAGATGACCTCCCACGATAAAGCTGCGCCGATGTCCGGGGCCGCGGCTTCGGGAACGAGGACCTCTGCGACAGGAACGCCATCCCTCGGGAGTGCACCGCCTTTCCAAGCGGCTCTCGCTTCTTTCCCGGCTAGAATTGCGTACCCGACGGCCATCACCGCTGTCGGCACGGAGACGGAGCCGTTATTACCGGCCGTCCCATTCGCGGTAAGACCGGAAATCCTGTTGAAGCCGTTGAGATCTTGCGCAAAGACGAACAGCCCGTCCAGCACCAGGAACCAGTGAGTATTCGGAATGAAGTAGCGGATCCCCGCGCTGGAGCAAACCAGTCCCCCCAGACCGTTCCGAAGTTCATCCCATTCCTGCTCACATTGGCGACGGCGCCACCTCCGAGGAGGCCTACGAAGGGCTCCCAGGATTTACCAACCCGGTAGCCGAGCGTTCCGCCTGCTCCCAGGAAGCCCGCATTGATGCCCGCTCCTTGAATGGCTGCGGCGCTCACCGTGTTGATGCTCGATCCGAGGTAAACGGCAACCGCCTCGGCGGTGA
>NZ_CABFUZ020000211.1 GCF_902143385.2 Methylacidimicrobium cyclopophantes | reverse complement strand
GGACGAGCCGGTGGACCGGGAAGCTATCCACCAGCTCGTTGGAAAAAAAGACGCCGGCGAGCTTTTCTCTCTCGCCCCAAGAGCGGATCCAGCGGAAGTGATCGGAAAGGCCCGCCGCGTGCACCCGCGCTTCCTGCTCCTGACGAGACCGGGCTCTTGGCTCGACGATCGTGTAGCGGATCCGTTCCGCGAGACGAGGCTCCCGGCGTCGAAGCGAGCCGACCAAGTCGCAGGCGAGCCACCCCGCTCCCGCCCCTTGCTCCCAGAGATCGAAGCTCTCCGGTCGTCCCAGAAGAGCCCAAGCCTCGGCCACCGTTTCCGAAAAGAGCCGGCCGAAGGCGGGCCCGGAACTCGGGCCGGTGTAGTAGTCTCCCCTTCGGCCGATCCGATCGGAAGGGGATCGGGCATAATACCCGAAGCGGGGGTGGTAGAGGGCGAGCTCCATGAAGCGCCAAAATGGAATGGGACCCCCTTGAGCCAAGAGGGTTCGTAGGAGCGCCGCAAGGGGCGTCTGCCCCTTGTCGCACCCGTCGATTCGCTCGTTCATTCTTCCTGGGAGCGCAAGGCGTCGGCTAGGAGGCGGAGTGCCCGCACGGAGAGACCATAATCTTTTCGGAGCTGCTCGAGCCTCTTGAGGAGAAAGAGCGCATCGTCATCGAAAAGGGGAGCCTGCGGCCCTTCTGTTTCGCCGGAAAGGAGACCGAGCCTCCAATAGCAGAGAATCATCTCCGGATGGACCCTGGCGAGCTCGGCCAGGGATGCGACCGAATATCTCGGCGGAGAGCTTCGATAGAGAATCAGGGCGGCCGAGGGCCGAGAATCTGGTTCGGATGACGACATAGATCCTTTTCCTGCTCGGGCGGGTCAGCCCGCTTTGTTTGCCCCGGGATGCGAAGCACGGGCAAGCCGTTCCCAGAGCTCCCGCTCCTGTGGAGTCGCCGCCTTCGGCATCCGGATCGCCAGCGTCACGTAGAGATCCCCTCGGCTCCCTTGTTTTCGCGGGAGCCCTTGGCCGGCGAGCCGGAACTTTTGGCCCGAGCTCGATCCTGGAGGAATCCGCAGGCGGACCCGGCCGGTGAGCGACGGGATCTCGACCTGGGTCCCGAGGGCGGCCGACCAGGGCGGCAGTTCGAGCTCGTAGAAAAGATCGCTTCCTTCCACGCGGAAGTAGGGATGTCTGGCATATCGAATCCGCAGAAAGAGGTCTCCCGGCCGACCGCCGGGGGGAGCTGGTTGCCCTTGGCCGGCGAGCCGGATCCGTTGCCCTTCCCGAACTCCGGGCGGGATCGAGACATGATAGCTCTGCGTCCGCACCCCGCCTCCGGGTTCCTGTCGGCGCAGGGTGATTTCCTTCGAGGTCCCTTGCAGCGCTTCCTCGAGGGTGATGGCCAAGTCCGCCTCCACGTCGGCCCCCGCGCGCGGCGCACCCATCCCCGAGGGATGGCGCTGTCCGAAGAGAGATCCGAAAGGCCCCCCGTCCGAGAAGAATGC
The DNA here is from genome assembly GCF_902143385.2 of Methylacidimicrobium cyclopophantes. Lineage (GTDB taxonomy): Bacteria > Verrucomicrobiota > Verrucomicrobiia > Methylacidiphilales > Methylacidiphilaceae > Methylacidimicrobium > Methylacidimicrobium cyclopophantes. The sequence goes on along the minus strand of NZ_CABFUZ020000211.1, from coordinate 6,443 downwards.
CTCGAAAAAGTCGCTGAAGCCCGTTCCTCCGACGTGGAAGCCGAACTCCTCCGGAGTCTGGGTCCATCGGGCTCCCGTCCTCCACTGGGGGGGCGGTTGAAACTCCTGGCCCTCTTGCCAAGCCGAGCCGAGCTGGTCGTAACGCTTCCGCTTCTCCGGATCTCCCAGGACCTCGTAGGCTTCGTTGATTTCGCGAAATTTCTCTTCGGCCTTCTTCTTGTCCTTGGCGACGTCGGGATGATATTGCCGCGCCAACTTTCGGAAAGAGGAGCGAATCTCCTCCGCGGAGGCACTTCTCGGCACGCCCAGGATCTTGTAGTAATCGCGAAATTCCATCGTTTCCCCTTACTATCGGATAGCAAAGAATATGTCGAAAACCCGCCTCGACCCAATCGAGAAAACGCCCGGAACCCCTCCCGAGGCCGGCGGCCCTGACTGGGAGAGCCTTGGGAGGATCTCCGGCAGGCAGATCGATTGCGAGCGCTCGCTCTCCTGCGGGCAGACCTTCTCGTGGGGCCGACTCGGAGACGGCTCCTGGGTCGGAGTCGTCGGGAGCGCAGCCTATCGAATCCTTCCCGAAGGGGACGGCTACGCCTTGAAAGGTCTCGGGGGAGATCGCCAAAGCCTGCTCGACTATTTCGCTCTCTGCGTCGATTGGGAGCGGATCGCGGAAGAGCTTCCCTCCGATCCGCAACTCTCCCTTGCGCGAGCGGCGGGTCGAGGCGTTCGCATCCTGGCGCAGGATCCCTGGGAGACGCTGGCGAGCTTCCTCTGCTCCCCGGTGAAGCCGATTCCGGAGATCCGGCGGATCACCTGGAAGTTGCGGGCTACATGGGGGATCCCCATCGCCGGTCGGGCGCTTTTTACCTTTCCGACTCCGGAAGCGCTCGCTTCCGCCAGCAGGGAAGAGCTTCTTTCCTGCCGGCTCGGCTTTCGAGCGCGCTCCCTGCAAGCAGCGGCGCGCCGTCTCGCCGGCGATCCCGACTTCTTTTCCCGATTGCAGAGGGAGCCCACCCGCGAAGCGCGCGGGCACCTCTGCGAGCTCCCCGGAGTCGGGGAGAAGATCGCGGATTGCGTCCTGCTTTTCGGACTCGGCAGGTACGACTCCTTTCCCATCGACGTCTGGATGGAGAGGCTCTTGCGCAAGCTCTACTTTCCCAAGAGAAAGAAGCTGCCGTCTCGGAAGCTCGCCGAATTCGCCGCTTCCTATTTCGGGCCTTGGGGAGGCTATGCGCAGCAGCTCCTCTACTTCTGGTATCGCCGCTCCTTGGGCCGAAACCCCGCCGGCGAGCTTGCGCTCAGCCCCGAAGAAGAGGCACGGCTCGGGCTTTAGAGACTTAGGCCGAGAGCGGCTGCTCGGCTCCGTTGCGCATCGCCTTGAAGAAGTTGGTCCCCATATCCCACAACGGCCCGGGGAACTTCCGCAGCTCGTGAAGGACCGAATCCAACGAGGCCAGGAAATAGTCGATCTCCTTCGGCCCGACGATCAGCGGAGGCAGGGCCTTGATCACATCGGCGTTGTTGGCGGCGACCTGCGTCAGGATCCGATGATTCGCCATGAGTTGGGAAACCACGAGCTGGGGGAAGAGCCCCGAGTCGAGGGCGTGGACCGTCTTCCAAGCCAACTTGAGCCTGAGGGACTTGGGCTCCGCAAATTCGACGGCCATCATAAGCCCCTTGACCCGCACCTCCTTCACGATTTCGTGCTTCTTTTGAAGGGCTAGGAGCCCCTCCTCGAGCCGCTCCCCCATCTTCGCGGCGTTTTCCACCAGCTTCTCCTCCTCGAGGACCGAGAGGGTGGCCAGTCCGCAGGCGCAAGCCAGATTGTTCCGGCCGAAGGTAGACGAATGGACGATGCAGCGGTCGAGCCGGTTAAAGACCTTCTGATAGATCGACCGGCGGGTGACGAAGGCCCCGCAGGGGACATAGCCCCCGGAGAGCGCCTTGGCCAGCGTCACGATGTCGGGTTCGAGCCCCCAATGTTCGAAAGCAAACCACCTCCCGGTTCTTCCGAGTCCCGATTGAACCTCGTCGCAGACCAGCAGCGTTCCGTAGCGCCTGCAAAGGGCTTGGGCTTGGACGAAATAATCGTCTCTGGGGAACTGGATCCCCTTCCCCTGCACCGCCTCGATGACCAGCGCCGCCACGTCCCGCTTCCGCAGCTCCTCCTCCAGCACGGCCAGGTTGCCCGAGGGGACGGTCTGGCAGCCCGGCAGGAAGGGGCCGAATCCCTCATGGAAGAAGGGATTCCCCGTGAGGGAGAGCGATCCCATCGAGAGGCCGTGAAAGGAGTTCTGGAGCGAAAGGAGCCGGGGCCGTCCCGTTCCGGCGCGCGCGAACTTGATCGCCCCCTCAATGGCTTCGGTCCCGCTATTGCAGAGGAAAACGGAGTCGAGGTGAGGGAGCCCTTCGGCCGCGAAGCGCTTGACGAGCGCTTCCGCCAAGAGGCCGCTCAACAGCGCGGAATCCATCTGGACCATGTTGGGGAGGTCCATGTCGAGGACGTCGCGGATCGCCTTTTGGGGAACCGGATGGTTCCTGCCGATCGCGAAGACGCCGAAGCCGCTCAAAAAGTCGAGATATTCGTTGTCTTCCCGATCGTAGAGATAGGCTCCCTTCGCCCGCGCGTAGATCTTGTCGAAGCCGATGATCTGCTGCACCCGGACGAGAGTGCTGTTGAGGTGCTTTTGGTGGAGGGAGTAATTCTCTCCCATGCGGGATCGCACCAATCCCTGAAGGTCGAAAGGCATAAGACGTTTTTCTCCTTACACCGAGGCGCGGAGGCTTTCCCTGCGGCTCGAAGAGCGGAACGCTTGTGCTTACTCTCCCGAGGTCATTTCCGACAAGGGAAAACTCGCAGGCCCTCCACTTTGCTCTCGCCCTTGCCCCGCCTTTGCAGAGAGCGGGATCTTTCGCCTCGATCCCTTCGTGGAAGCCCGGAGTGGCCGGGATCCGATATTGGGAGTATGCTTTCGCAAAGGAAGGATGGCCTATGCATGTCAATGAAGGGAAAACCGAACGCACGATCCGAGTCATCGCGGGGCTCTTGCTCCTCGTGGGCCTACCGGTCGTGCTCCACGGCGCAGCGAAATGGTGGGGTTTGGTCGGTCTGGTTCCTCTCCTCACGGGCCTCTCCGGCTATTGCCCGGTCTGGTCCCTCTTCGGGATCAACACCTGCTCGATCCAGAAGAGTGACAGAGCCCTGCATCAAGGATAGACCCCGATCGCGAGCAGCGGAAAAGCGAGGAAGACGCCCTCCGGCTCGTCCGAGAAAGCCGGGGTCTCCGCTCCCGGGAGTCCATGTCTTTTTGACGTCCGCTGACGTCTCTTCCTTGGCAATGTTTGCAAAAGCGCCTAATAATTTGCGTCATGAATTTCTGGCAGCGGAAGCTCTTGGCGCAGTTACACGATCCGCCGACCAAGCCCTTCAACATCCAGCAGCACGGGGAGATTGCGGAAGCGATCATCCGCGCTTCGGGTTTCGACCCTGGGCAGATTCGATGGTTCTTCGATAGGATTTGCGATCATGTCGCCGCTGCAGCAGATCGGATCCTCTTCCCGAAGCCCTCCGTCCTGCGAGCCGAGTTCCGTGGCGATTCCGACTCCCCGTTCCTTCATCCGCTTGGGGACGGGCGACTCGTCTTCGGCGATCCGATCGATCCAATCAGCGCCGAAGAAAAAGTCGGGGCCTGCCAACCGGTCCACTATGCAATCGATCGAGTGGTGGATCGCGCGTTTGACGGCTTTCCGAAACGGGTAGGGAGGGATTGGGCCAACTTCTTTCTCCACTGGCGGCTCTGGCCCTCCTTTGCGGCGGAGGCCCATCCTGGGCTTGCCTTTCTTCCGGCTGATACCCGGGTACCCGATCACACGGTTTGGACCCACTGCGCCATTACGAGCGCCCTGCAAGGATGCGTCGAAGTCAGCGAGGAAGGGCCGGAGGGGGAGCTGCGCTCCTTCACGCCGGCATTCCTCCTGATGCAGATCGGTCCCGTTCAAGAATTCATCGCACAAGCGAGGTCGACCCGAGATCTGTGGAGCGGGAGCTATCTTCTCTCCTACCTCGTGGCCAACGGCCTCAAGGCGATCACCGACCGGGTCGGTCCCGATGCGATTCTCTTTCCCGCCTTACGCGGCCAGCCCCTCTTCGACTTTCTCCACAAAGAGGAGCTCTATGATCGGGTCGATGCAGATGGGAGTCTCTGGGAGGATCTCCGCATTTCCTGTGATCAGATTCTCACTCCGAACCTGCCGAACCGCTTCTTGGCCGTCGTCCCGGCGGGCAAGGCCCCTCTCCTGGCGGAGGCGGCCGGAACGGAGATCCGGAAGACTCTCGAAGAGATTTCCCAGGCGTGCCTCGATTGGTTCGCAGAGAAAGGGAAAGGCCTCGATGGGACCGCCGCAGCCCGATGGAGGCAGCAGGTCGACCAGTTCCTTTCCCTTCACTGGCAGATTTGGCCGTGGGAGCTGGACCTGAAGCAGGCGCTATCCGATTTCAAACGCCTTCCGGCGGGCAAGGAGGGCTGCGGGTTGGCTTTGCAGCAGGCCTACGATGCCGCCCGCAAGGGGATCTCCGCAGAGGATCTCGATCCCCGGAACTATCGCCACCAGAGCTGGCGGGACGGAAGAGATTGGCGATCGAATATCGTCTTCGATCGAGAAGGCCTCCCCGTTGTGGAAAATGTCGGCTTCTGCTGGTCGGCCCATTATGCGATGGCCGATTTTCTCCTCGCCGCCCGGCGGAACACGAGGGATTTCCCATTTTGGGGGACTCCCCAAGACCTGCGGGAGCGTTATGGAGCGGTCAAGGACGTCCTTTCTGGCAAGGAGGAATCAATCGGGAGTGAGGAGTGGCAGGCGAGCTTGGTCACAATCCCGCATCATCTCTTTCCACGAAGCGAAAGCTTGGGGGTGATGAACCTGATCAAGCGGGTCTGGCACGATGCCTATTTGAAGAATAAACTCAACAAGAATAAACTCGAATGCGAACCCTCTCGCCACTTTCTCTTCGATTCGGTGCCCGCTGTGGCCGCCGCAGACTGGGTCGAAAAGCTCAAAAAGGAGTTGGAGAACGAAGGCCGGGAGAGCCTTGCGAATGGGCTCGACGCATTCGGGAAGGCGCTGGATCGTGCTGAAGGGGAGCTCGATTGCGACTACCAGCAGTATGCGCAAGCCGAGAGCCGTCCCCAATGGATCGAGCGGGTGACCCCCGCTCTGTTTCAGGATTTGGAGCTGCGCCGGGAGATCCGAGAACGACAGGAAGCCGGAAAAGAATCCCCCGGTTTAGAAAATGCCCTTGGGGAGCTCATGAAGTTCCGCAGGGAAGCGGGCGCGCCGGGACGGTATGTCGCGGTTCTGGCCCTCGATGGGGATTCGATGGGCCAATGGCTGAGTGGCGCAAAGACACCCGAGCTTCGCGACCAGCTATCGAGGGAGGCTGTCGACTATTTTGCAAAGGAGCATGGCGCCGCGAACGACCCGGAGGCGCTGCGCGGGCTTCTGGATCACCCTCGCCTCCTCACGCCGAGCTTTCACCTCGAGCTGAGCACCGCTCTCGCCAACTTCGCCCTTTATCTCGCGAGTCCCGTCGTGAAACTGTTCCAAGGTCAATTGATCTACGCTGGCGGTGACGACGTGCTGGCAATCCTTCCCGCCGCGAACGGCTTGCTCTGTGCCTCGACCCTCCGGTGCGCCTTCCGGGGAGATCCCAAGCTGTACAGAGAGTTCCCCGGAGTGCTCGAGTCTCCGGAGGCGCAGTGGGGCTTCGTGGGCATCGACGGGAATTGGCACGGCTGGGAACGGGAAGGCCGTTTCCCGCGAGGCTACAACATGCTCGTGCCGGGTAAGCGGGCCGACATCTCCGCGGGAATCGCCATCGGGCATATGCACAGTCCGCTCCAGAATCTGGTCGAGGCAGCCCGGGCGGCGGAGAAGCGCGCGAAAAGCTCTTCCGGCTATGGCAAGTCGGCTTTTTCGGTAAGCCTTTTCAAGCGTTCGGGCGAAATCCTCGAATGGGGAGCGAAGTGGGATTGCCGAGCAATCGAACTGGTCCACGAGACCATTTCACTGACAGAAGAGGAAAAGCTTTCCGGTCGGTTCCCCTACGTGCTCGCTGATCTGCTTCGCCGATATGAGTCGGCGCAGGAGTGGCAAAGCCGCCTTGACCTGATCTGTTCTTTCTGCTCGGCCGATCTGGAGTTTGTAACCGAGCGTCAGTCCCTGAAGGGGTGGGATTCCCAGGAGAAGGAGCAGTTCCTGGCCGGTGCATCCAATTACCTCCACTGCTGTGTGGAGGAGAAGCGGTGCCTGAACGACTTCTTGGGACCATTCCTTACCGCCGCCTTTTTAGCGGATCGGCGTGACTAGTCCATCCATCATGAAATCTTTCGATCTCTTTCCGCTCGACACCCTCTTCTTCCGCGACGGCCGGCCCTTGGCGGCCG
>NZ_CABFUZ020000210.1 GCF_902143385.2 Methylacidimicrobium cyclopophantes | reverse complement strand
CCTCGATCCTCCCTGAGGTCCACCCCTCGGCGGGCCTCTTTGCTCGAGGCGAGGGGTTCTGGGAGGGGATCCCGATCCTGGCGGTCCTGGGAGACCAGCAGGCCTCCCTCTACGGCCAGCTCGGCTGGGAGCGGGGGAGCCTCAAGACGACCTACGGCACCGGCGCCTTCTCTCTGCTCCACCTCGGGGCGGCTCCTCTTCCTCCCCCGAAGGGCCTCCTCGTCTCGGCCGGTTGGAGCCGGGGGGAAGAGCGGAGCTACGTCCTCGAAGGGAGCGTCTTTGTGGCCGGAGCCGCCGTCCAATGGCTCGTCGAGGGCCTAGGGATCGCCTCCCACCTGGGCCAGATCGAAGCCCTCGCCCGCCAGGCCGGCGAGAGCGAAGGGCTCGTCTTCGTCCCGGCCCTCACCGGGCTCGGCAGCCCCTACTGGGATCCCTCGGCCGAAGGACTCCTCATCGGCATCACTCGGAAGACCCGACCGGCGCAGATCGCCCGGGCCGTCCTCGAGGGCATCGCCCACCAGGTTTGCGATGTCCTCGAGGCGATGGCCGAGACATCGCCCAGCCCGATCCTCTCCATGAGGGCCGACGGAGGGGCCGCCCAAAACGATCTGCTCCTCCAGATCCAGGCCGACCTTCTCGGCCTCCCGGTCGCCCGCTCCCGCAACCGCGAATCGACCGCCCTCGGCGCAGCCCTCCTCGCCGGACAGGAGGCGGGCTTCTATGCCACCCCGGAGGAACGGATCCCCTTTGGAGAGGTCGACCGGACCTTCCTTCCAACCTTGGCCCCTTCGGAGCGGGAGCGGAAGCGAGCGGAGTGGAGGAGGGGGGTCTTTCGGGCCCGGGGCTGGAGGCGGGAGGAGACCCAACCTTCATGACCCGGGAGCGGGCGCTCTCCCTCGCCGCGGATCCATCGCCTCCTTGGGATTTTCTGGTCGTTGGAGGCGGGGCGAGCGGCCTCGGCGCCGCCGTGGAAGCGGCCGGCCGCGGCTACCGGA
>NZ_CABFUZ020000209.1 GCF_902143385.2 Methylacidimicrobium cyclopophantes | reverse complement strand
GTGGCCGGCGACCCTGCTCACCGGCCTGATTGCAATCTTGGTTCTCGCGACCAACGCCTACCTCGTCGGCACGGGCGTCGGGGTCTGGGGCGTCCAGACACCCGTCGTCTGGGGCTTTGCGATCATCAACTTCGTCTTCTGGATCGGCATCGGCCACGCCGGAACCCTGATCTCCGCCATCCTTCTGCTCACCCGCCAAAAGTGGCGCAACTCCCTCAACCGAGCCGCCGAAGCGACCGCGATCTTTGCGGTCGGCTGCGGAGCGATGTTTCCCGCCCTCCACGTGGGCCGCCAATGGATGGCATGGTATCTCTTTCCGATCCAAGAAAATATCGCAATCTGGCAAAACTTTCGAGCCCCACTCCTCTGGGACGTTTTCGCGGTGCTCACCTATCTCACCGTCTCCGTGCTCTACTGGTATTTGGGGATGATCCCCGACTTTGCCACCCTCCGCGAGCGGGAAAAACATCCCTGGCGGCAGAAGCTATGGGCGATCCTCTCGATGGGCTGGTCGAGCTCGGCCCGAGAGTGGAACCATTACGAGATGGGCTATCTCTGCCTCGCCGGCCTTCTTGCCCCTCTGGTTCTCTCTGTCCACTCCTTCGTTTCCTGCGATTTCGCGGCCACGATCCTCCCCGGCTGGCATGCCACGATCTTCCCTCCCTACTTCGGTGCGGGTGCGATCTTCGGCGGCTTTGCCGTCATCCTCGTTCTTCTCATCCCGCTGCGAACTCTCGTCCCGGAACTGAAGGAGTTCATCCTGCCTATCCATATCGAGCAGATGGCCAAATGGCTGTTGACGACTGGATCGCTGGTCGGCTACGTCTACCTCACCGAGCTTTTCATCGCTTGGTACGGTGCTAATCCTTTCGAGCGCTATGCCTTCTGGAATAGGATCACCGGACCGTATGCCCTCGAATTCTGGGGAATGCTCGCCTGCAACGCGATGGCCCCCCAACTCCTCTGGTTCCGAGCGTTCCGCAGGAGGCCCTGGCTCGTCTTCGGAGTGGCCGTCTTGGCCAACATCGGCATGTGGCTCGAACGTTTCGTCATCATCATCATCTCTCTCCATCGGGATTTTCTTCCCTCCTCTTGGAGCCTCTACCATCCCACCTGGGTCGACATCACTCTGCTGATCGGCTCGATCGGTCTCTTCCTTTTCCTCTTTCTCCTCTTTCTCCGCTTTCTCCCGGTCATCGCTATGTTCGAGGTGAAGGCCCTCTGCAGCCGCTCCGAGGAAGAGCCATCTCCTCCGCCCGATCCAGGACCGGTTTCCTCCCCGAACCTCGATCAGGCGACATTTGGCATGGGCGCACGCTTTCCCTCCGCTCCAGCGCTCTGTCGTGCGGGTCGAGCCCTTCGAGAAATGGGATTTCGGAAGATCGAACTCTATTCGCCCTTCCCGTTTCACGGCTTGGCGGAAGCGGCGGGACACAAGAAGAGTTGGGTGTCAGCCTGTGTCTTAGGCGGAGGGCTGCTCGGCTTTTGTCTCGGAGTTTCTCTCGAAACTTTGACCTCGATGCCTCGTCCCGCCGCCCTTCGGGGGATTCTCGCGAGCCATCTCTTCGATCTCTTCTTCCCTCTGGTCGTGCAGGGCAAACCATTTATCAGCATCCCCGCGTTTTTCGCCGTGGCTTTCGAAACTACTGCCCTCTTCGCCGCCTTCGGCGCGGTTCTGGGGATCCTCCTCGCGAGCTCTCTGCCCCGCTTCTACAAGCCGATCTTCCACTGGGATCTTTTCAGCCGCAGAGGTCAGGATGACGGCTTCTTCCTCGTCGTCGAGCAGCGGGATCCGCGTTTCGGATCGGACCTCCCGCAGATTTTGCAGCGGATGGGGGCCCTGGAGATCAGCCCTATTCCGGAATAGCGAATCGGAAGGCCGGCCGGGATCAGGGGGATCCCACGGCTTCGGGATTGGAGGGAACGATGGGGAGAGGCCGCTCTCCCACCTTTTCATTGTTCACGAGAATGACGATCGAATAGACCGCTGACTGGGAGACCAGAAAGGGCGGCATCGGGATAGGAAGGTCAAGGACCATCTGCTCCTCGAAGGGCGGGGCATCGGGAGGGAATTGGACCTGCCCCGAGGCGCTGGCCAAAACATGTCCGGACTGGGGATCCTCGATCCGGGTTGCGATGTCCAACCGCGGAACTCGTCCCCGCAAATGCGTCAACCAAACCGTGATAAAGAAAGGCGGAGTCGGAAAGGGAAACTTGGGCAGCCGAAGCTGC
>NZ_CABFUZ020000208.1 GCF_902143385.2 Methylacidimicrobium cyclopophantes | reverse complement strand
GAGATCGGGCGTATAACCGCCGATCGTTTGGAGATTGAGGAGAACCAAGGAGAGCATCCCGAAGGCGAGCAGAAGGAGGAGAGAGCTCGCGAAAACCCCGATCGAGTAATGGGGCTGCAAAAAGAGCCGCACATCGATGAGCGGCTCCCTCTCTCCCAATTCCCAGACCCCGAAAGCAATCAAGGAGAGAACGCCGACCACCAGCAAGAGGACGATCCAGGTCGAGTTGTACCAATCCTCGTCTTGTCCGCGGACGACCGCCGTCTGGAGTGAGAGCGCAGAGAGAAGGAGGAGGCTCAGACCCGTCCAATCGAACCGAAAGGCGACTCGCTCCTCCTTCCGGCGGACAAGCACCGCCCAAAGGAGACCTCCGAAGAAAAAGTGGAGCAGGGAGACATCGAGAAAAAAGGCGCGCCATCCGACGGGCTCTTCCATCCAGGCACCCAGATTGGGTCCGAACGCAAAGGTGCTTCCCAAGAGAAGGCCGAAGCCGGTGATGACATTCGGCCATCGCTCGACGGGGTGGAGGCGGAGGGTGAGGAACTGGGCTAGGATCATCGCCGTTCCCGAAAAAAAGCCAAGCACGAGCCGAAGGCCGAGGAAGAGGTAGAAATCCCCGACGAGCCCACAGAGAAAGGATGAAGCGCTCAAACCGAAGCAGGAGGCGAGGAGCGAGGGAGTCGGTCGAAAGCGGCGCGAGAGCCAGGGGGCCAAAAACATCCCGAAGGCCCGCCCCGAAAAGAAGATCGCCGAGCTCCAGGAGGCGTGGCTCGGGCTCTGGCCCAGATCACCGATCGAGAAGAGGCTAAATGCGGCGTAGGAGGAGGAGCCGTAGAGGGCGAGGGCAAATTCCAAAGGGAGAACGATGTGAATGACCCAAAATCGCCACCCGCGCAGAGCGATCTCCGCTTTCATCGAAATGCCCCTAGCCCTCCTTCTCTCCCAAACCCGGCAGGATCGAGTCGCCGCATCATGGCTGTACCGGGGAAGGGGCTGCGGGCGCTTGGGTTCCGGAAGGCTCTCTTCTTTCCTGCAGCCCCTCGGTCGAAGCCCGGGGGTGCCGGCGGTTGGCGGCAATGATCGCTTGGATCTTCTCCTCGGCCCCGCCGAGCTGTTGCTCGTAGAATGGCGCTTCGTACTTCTCCTTGGGAAACCGGGCCAACGATTCGAGGACCGAGATCCCCCGCTCGCTCACATGAATCGCCGTTACCGCGGAGAGGCCCGGACGCAACGGATTGGCGCGCACTTCCTTTTCGGAGAGCCGGATCCGAACGGGTACCCTTTCGACGATGTGGATGTAGTTGCCGGTGGCGTTTTCCGGGGGAAGGAGGCCGAAGACACTTCCGGTTCCGGCTCCAATCCCCTCGACCACGCCATGATAGCGCCGGCGATGGCCGTAGAGGTCGATAGAGATCCTTACGCTCTGGCCCGGGCGGATTCGCCGGAGTTCCCGCTCCCGGTAGTTCGCCTCGACCCAGAGATAGTCGAGCGGAACGACGGCCATGAGCGGAGTGTCCGGGTGGACCTCATCCCCCGGCTGAACGCGGCGATTGGCGACGAATCCGCTGACGGGAGCTTGGACTTCCCTCCGGACATAGTCCAAGTATGCTTTCTTGAGGGCGCTGGCGGCCTCGAGCACCTGCGGGTGGCTCTCGACGGTCGTTCTCCGAATCTGCGCCTCCGCCGCTTGCCAGTCCGCCTCGACCTCCCGAACCGTGGCTTCCAACTCCCGAATCTGGCATTCGGTATCGTCGACCTGCTGGGCGGGGATCGCGCCGTAAGACGCAACGGCTCGGTACCGCACCAAGTCATGCCGGAGCCGCTCGAGCCGTGCGGATTGCGCCAGGATCCTCTGTCTGTCGAGCATTACTTGGCTGAACAGGGCTTCCACGCGCCGGACCGCCTCGCCCAATCGGGCCTCGGCCCCTTCCAAGGCGACGCGGGAGTCGAGCCCATCCAGTCGGACGAGCATTGCCCCCTGCCGAACAAATTGCGTATTTTCATAGCGCACCTCGACGACCGTGCCAGTCACCTGGGATTTGACCGGGACGAGATTGCCGGTGACGTAGGCATCGTTGGTCACGACCCAACGGCTGGCGAAGAGCCACCACCAGAGCAACAAGAGAACCAAGCCAAAGGCGGAGAATCCGGCAAAGAACAGAAGGCGTCGGTTTCGGATCACCCGCCGCCGGAGGCGGGGAGGCGTCCGAGCCAACAGATTCCGGGAGAGCCCTCGCTGCCAGCGCTCCCAAAGCTCGCGGATCATAATTCCTTACGCGGCCACTCCGAAACCGCGGCGGGCTCGAACCCCCCGCCCAGGGCAACCAGGAGTCCCACGGCCGAATCCACATGCTGGGCATGGCGCATGCTGAGCCGACTCTCCTCTTCCGCCAGCCGATACTGCATCTCGAGCAGATCCTGCCGCACGTTGAGGCCGGAGGCGAAGAGGCGCTGCGCCAGCTCGACATTCGCCGTTGCTGCCTGCACCGCCCTTTCCTGCGCCTCCAGATCCTGGACCGCCTCTTGCCAGGATACCAGAGCGTCGGCGACCTGCTGCACCGCCGAGAGCAAGACGCTGTTGTAGCGTTCCACGGCGATGGAATACTCCGCTGCCACCGACTCAAGCTGAGCCGTCAACCGTCCGCCCTCGAAGATCGGCAGCGTGATGGCGGGGCCCGCCATGTACATGAGTGGGAGGCCGGGGCTCAGGAAGAGGGTGGGAAAGTTCAACGTTTGGAAGCCGAGCCAGGCAACGAGATTGAGGTTCGGATAGAACGCGGTCTTGGCCACCTTTACTTGCTCCGCGGCCGCCTGCGCCCGCCAGCGCGCCACGGCGACATCCGGACGATGGCCGAGAAGATCGAAGGCGATCCGCTCCGGCAGCGGAAAGCGGCGGGGGAAGCTCGCCTCCGAGGCGACAAGCGTCCTCCCCCAGTCCGGGCCCTGCCCCGCCAATCGAGCGATCTCGTTGCGCAAGCTTTGGCTCTCCCGCTCGAGCGCGGCCACGTCCTGCCGAGCGCTTTCCAACCGCTCTTCCGCCGTGTGGACCGGAAAGAGGCTGTCGACTCCGTGCGATCCCCGCACCCGGGAAAGCGAAAGGAGCTCGCGGGCGACTGTTTCTCTCCGCCGCGCCAAGAGGAGCTCTTCTTGGGCCGCCGCGAGTCGGACATAGCTCCGGGCCACAGTGGCACCTAAGAGAAGCCGGGTGACGGCAACCTCAGACTCCTCGGCGCGCGCCTCGCCCACAGCGGCCCGGACCCGCGCTCGGTCTTCCCCCCAGAGATCGACATGGTAGTTGCCAAACAGGGGAATGATATCGGCGAAGAAAAAGGAGTTCGTCCCGAACGGACCGAAGAAGCTCGAACCCGGAAAGCCCCAGACGCCCATCGACGAGTTTGCCAGCCATGGCCGTACTCCGACGGAGGGAAGATAGCGGCTCCGGGCCCCGGCCGCCATCGCCCAAGCCTGATGCACCCGTTGGCGAGTCGCCCGCAGATCGGGATTGCTCGTGAGAGCCAGATGCAGGACCCGGTCGAGCTCCGGGCAACGGAGGCTCCGCCACCAGAAGTTTCGGGGCCATTCGGAAGAAAGGGAGAAAGCATCCGGGCCGACGGAGGAGACCGTCGCCGCCATCGCCGGTGGAGCGATCGGCGTCGCGGGCCTGCTATCCTTGGGGAGATAGGCACAGCCGGCAAGGGATACGGAGAGCGCACCAACCCACGTCCAGAGCCAAGGGAAGCAGTTGCGGGCTCTTGCGCGCGGGATCGCACGCCCCCGCTCCGCTTCTTTCTCCCCAGTTCCGTTTGCTTCGATCCAGGAACGCAGGGGCGCGACCAGCCCCGAACCCAAGATCATCGACGCTTCCGAAGAAAGCGGACGACAGACCGACATCTGCTCTCCTACTTATGTAAGTAAATACTCACTTAACAAAATAAGCCCGCCACCTTCTACTGCGGTTTGGCTTTTCGAGCCAGCGGATCGCGCAGCAGCGAAAGGAGACCGCTCCTCTCGCGCACAGCGAAATAGCCGCCGGAGGTTCGTCCCGAATTTGAAGCCTCTTCCGGCTCGGAGCGTGCAGGAAAGCAAAGCTTCCCACCGAATTCGGGCCTCCCGGTTAGCAAGAGTTTCCGGAAAATTCCGCGAAAGTCAAGCCGGTGCGCCGCCCTTGTCGCGACGAGTCGGATCCGGGGGTCGGCCTCTCTCCTACTCGAAGCGAGGCCGACCGGGAAAGAACGGCAGGAGC
>NZ_CABFUZ020000207.1 GCF_902143385.2 Methylacidimicrobium cyclopophantes | reverse complement strand
GCGAGCCGCTTCTACCAGATCCTTTCGATGGGAGCGGCTCGCGACGATGATGGCTGGCGGTCGGATATCTCGCCCCTCCTGGTGCGCAAGATGGCCAGCGAGGCGGGCCTGCTGGTAGTCCGCCAGATTCGGCGCTGGGGTCCCCAAGAGCGCTACGGAGTTCCCCGATACCGCGACTGCGTGACTTTCTTGGAACGGCCGGCTCGCTGAAGAGGTCCGCTTCCAGTCTCTCCCCATCGAAGCCGGACTCGAGAAGCGGATCTTGGGCAAAGAGGGAGAGCGGCCGGAGCCAATCCCCGAGGACCGCGAAGCGGGGAAGGTCTTCCCATCCGGCCGCGACGCATCTTTGCCCAATACGAAAGGAGCCTCTTTTGCCAAGGAGGAACTCCTAGCAAGCAGGGATGCCGTCCTAAGGCTCAACTCCCTCCCGCCGGCCCGCGGCCGGATAGGGAACCCCTTCCCCCTGGAGGCCGGTCCAGAGCGCCCGGTTAAACCGTTCCGGATGGAGCCGATCTTCCCGTTCGAACCGCTCCCCCGCCATCGCCCGCTGCCAATAGGCAGCACTCCTCCGACCCCGTGAGGCGCCAGCCACTGGGACGCTCCCCGGTAGCGGGAGGGAGGTCGTCCGGAGGACGGCCGGCACCACCGCCTGGTAGTCCCACTGGGCCTCTGTGAGCGAAAAGACCTCCTCCATGGGGCGGGCCGCCGCGTCGAAGAGGCCCAGCGGGGGAAGCCCGAGCAGCTCCTCGAGCGTGCGCAGGAGGCTCACCGTCGTGAAACGGCTCGAAACGACCCCCCGCTTGCGGACATAGGGCCCGATTACGAAAGCTACGCTCCGATGCGCGTCGACATGATCGACCCCGTCCTGCGCATCATCCTCGAGGACCAAGATCAAGGTGTCGTTCCGGTAACGGCTCTTGGCGACCGTTTCGACAAGCAGTCCGAGCGCGTAATCGTTGTCCGCCATCTGGGTCTCGACTGTATTCACTCCGTCGATCGCCTTGCCGAAGGAGCCAAAGTGGTCATGCGGCAACCGGACGAGCTCCAGCGTTGGGAGAGAGCTGTTGCGGCAGAATGCCTCGAATTCCCGCTGCCATTCCCGGAAGCGCCAATAGTCGGGGTAACGCATATCAAACCCGCGGTAAAAGGGGTCCGAGAGGGGGATGAGCCGCTGCTGCACCGGGTAGAACTGGCGGCGGTGGGCGGAAAAGGGAAGGCGCGCGAGCGCCACCCCGCCGGGGAGCGCGGGCGGAAGGAAGTAGCGGGTCAAGTCGCCAAAGAAGCCGTAGTTGCGGACCGAGAGGCCCCGGCGGAGAGCGGCATCCCAGAGAAAGCCGGCGCCCGCTTCCCCCGAGCCGCCATCGGGAGCCGCCGCATCCGCCGGACCGGGAAGGAGATTGGGATCCCGAGGCAAAAGGGGGTTCGCCTCCCGTCGCTCCTCGGAAGGGAGGCCAACCGGAACATTCCGATTGCTCCCCTCCCAATCGTAGGTCGGACCCCGGTGGGCATAGTGGAGAGGAACGGTCTTCTCGGTGGTTTCGGTCGTTCGGGCCGCGGTCGACCATTGCCAGCCATCGCCGCTCACCTCTCCGCTGTCGAAGAAGTTGTCCAGGAGTACAAACTCCCGGGCGATCTTCTGGTGGTTCGGGCTGTAGGGAGCGAGAATCGCCAGCGAAGGATCCCCGTTCCCTTTCCCCAGGTTCCCCAAGAGCTGGTCATAGGTCCGGTTCTCCTTCACGACGTAGATCACATGGTGGATCCGGTCGCGCAGGCCGGAAAAGAGATGTTGGGAAGAAGGATCCGGTCTCGGCGCTCTCCAGCCGTTGTTCTCCGCCACGATCTCGGTCAACCGGCGGAGCTCCGCCGGAT
>NZ_CABFUZ020000206.1 GCF_902143385.2 Methylacidimicrobium cyclopophantes | reverse complement strand
CCGGCTTGGAGGCGACCGTCCCTTCCGAGAGCGCGGCCCAGTTCGACGACGCGCTGAGCCGGCGGCTCCCCGCTCCCTGGAAGCCGCCGACCGTCTCGGTCCGGTTGCTCTCGGAAACGGGACCGACCGTCGTCCGGCTCGCGGTCGACGGCCGAGGGTTCCCCTGCGCCGTCCTGCTCCAGGAGAGCTGCGGGGAGAGGCGGGTCGATGAGATCGCTCTGCGGGAGATCCAGCGTCTGCGATTTTTGCCCGATCCCCGCGCGCCCCTGACCTGGGGGCGGGTCAAGATATTCTGGCATTTTCGGGAGGAAGGCGCTTCATGATGCGGATCACGATGCCGGAGGCCTTCCTCCTCTACGTCGCCGTTCCTCTTGCGGTCCTGCTTTGGGTATGGTTGTCTTTTAGCGCAAGAAGGGGCGCTTGGCGGCGTTCGGCCCGGAGAACGGTGGTTTGCCGGTTCTGTGGAGAGAGAGTCACGATCTCGCCGGACCGCCAGGAGTTTCGTTGTCCGTCCTGCTCGGCGGAACAGCGGGTCTTCGCCCAGGAATACCACGAGTAGAAAGGGCAATCGGATCATGGGAATGTGGATTGGAAAAAATCGAAAGGCACGGGTCTGCTACGGCTTTGACGAGATTTCGCTCGTGCCGGGGAGAATCACGATCAATCCCGACGAGGTGGACACGAGCTTTACGATCCCCCACCCCTCGGGCGAGCCGATCCGGCTCAAGATCCCCATCCTGGCCAGCGCCATGGACGGGGTGACCGACGTCCGCTTTTGCGTCGAGATGTCGCGCTTGGGAGGGCTCGGAGTCATCAACCTCGAAGGAGTGCAGACCCGCTACGACGATCCGAAGGCGGTGATCCAGGAGATCATTTCGGCCGATCAGAGCAAGGTCACCGAGCTGCTCCAGAAGATCTACTCGGCTCCGATCCGTGAGTATCTGATCGGCAAACGGATCGAGGAGCTGAAGGCCCAGGGGGCTCTGGCCGCCGTCTCGGCGATTCCCCAAAAGGCGCTCGCCTTCGGCGCGATCGCCCAGGAAGCGGGAGTCGATCTTTTCGTGGTCCAGTCGACGGTCAGCACGGCCAAGCACATCTCCCGCCAATATGCCTCCCTGGATTTGGCGGCCTTCTGCCGGCAGATGCGGGCACCGGTCATCATCGGCAATGCGGTCACCTACGACGTCGTCCTCGATCTCATGGAGTGCGGGGTGAGCGGCGTCCTGATCGGGGTAGGCCCCGGTGCGGCCTGCACCTCGCGCGGCGTGCTCGGGTTGGGAGTGCCGCAGGTGACCGCGACGGTCGACTGCGCCGCAGCGCGGGATGCCTATTACAAGAAGACGGGCCGCTATGTGCCGATCATCACCGACGGGGGAATGCGCCGGGGCGGGGATCTCTGCAAGGCGATCGCCTGCGGAGCGGATGGCGCGATGATCGGGTCGGCCTTCGCCCGGGCCGAGGAATCCCCGGGTCAGGGGAGCCATTGGGGGATGGCGACCCCCCACGCCAACCTCCCCCGAGGAACCCGGATTCAAATGGGGATCAGCGGACCTTTGCGGCAGATCCTCTTCGGTCCGGCGACGGTCGACGACGGCTCGCAAAACCTCGTAGGCGCCCTCATGACGTCGATGGGCAATGCGGGAGCCGCTACGATCGCGCAGTTCCAAGAGACCGAGGTGATCATCGCGCCGAGCATTCAATCGGAAGGGAAGCTCTTTCAAATGGTGCAATCGGTGGGAATGGGCACGCGCTAGGCAGATGCCGCATCCTCCCCATAGTCGGAAAAGCGCCTCCGAGCCGGAAGTGGCGGGATTCCCGGTGGGCAAAGCCAAGCCGGAAGACCGGATCGTCGTTCTCGACTTCGGCTCGCAGTATACGCAGCTGATCGCCCGCCGGATCCGGGAGCTCGGGGTCTTTTCGGAGATCGTCTCCCCCACCACCCCCGCCCGGGAGCTGGCGGGGCCCGGAGTGCGGGGCCTGGTCCTCTCCGGAGGGCCCTCGAGCGTGGCCCAAGAGGGAGCGCCGCTGCCCGATCCCGCGATCTTCGCGAGGGGCCTTCCCGTGCTCGGGATCTGCTATGGGCTCCAAGCCATGGCCCGGCTGCTGGGCGGGGAGGTCGAGCGGGCGAAATCGGGCGAATACGGTCGGGCGACCCTCGAATGGCGAGCGCCCTCCGCCCTCTCGGCGGACCTTCCCCACCATTCGACGGTCTGGAACAGCCACGGAGATCGGGTTGCGCGACTGCCCAAGGGCTTCGTCGCCCTCGCTCGAACCCAGGAAGAGCCCCATGCCGCGATCGGCGATCCCGAGCGTCGCCTCTACGGCCTCCAGTTCCATCCGGAGGTCACCCACACCGAATTCGGCAAGGAGATCCTCGCCAACTTTCTTTTCCGGATCTGCCAGGCTCCGGCTGGCTGGAAGCTTTCGTCCTTCCTCGAGCGGAGCTGCGCCGAGATCCGGGCGCGGGTCGGAGGCGAGCGGGTGATCCTCGGCTTGAGCGGGGGGGTGGACTCAAGCGTGACCGCCGCCCTGCTCCATCGAGCCATCGGGGATCGGCTCCACTGCCTCTTCGTCGACAACGGGCTTTTGCGCCAGGGAGAGCGAGAAACCGTTCGCCATCTCTTCGGCGAGGAGATGGGCTTTGCTCTCCACGTCGTCGATGCGGCTCCGCGCTTTCTGGCGAAGCTGCGCGGGGTGAGCGATCCCGAGCGGAAGCGGAAGATCATCGGAAGGGAATTCATCCTGGTCTTCGAGGAAGCCGCCGGAAAGCTGGGGCCGGTCCGCTACCTCGCCCAAGGCACCCTCTATCCCGACTGCATCGAAAGCGCGGCGGCGGGCCACGGGCGGCCAGCGGTGATCAAGAGCCACCACAATGTGGGCGGGCTCCCCAAACGGATGAAGATGCGGCTGGTCGAGCCGCTGCGGCTCCTCTTCAAGGACGAGGTCCGGGAGCTGGGCGAACTGCTGGGCCTGCCCCGGGAGATCCTCTTCCGCCACCCCTTTCCCGGCCCGGGCTTGGCCGTCCGTTGCCTCGCCCCCATCACGCCCGAGAATCTCGCCCTGCTGCGCGCCGCCGACGCGATCGTGGTCGAGGAGATCCGCCGGGCCGGCCTTTACGAGGAAGTCTGGCAGGCGTTCGCCGTCCTCCTCCCCGCCCGGAGCGTGGGGGTCATGGGGGATGCCCGGACCTACGAGCTGACCGCCGCGGTTCGGGTCGTGCAGAGCGTCGACGGGATGACGGCCGATTGGGCGCGACTCCCGGGGGAGGTTCTCTCCCGGATCTCCAACCGGATCATCCAGGAGGTGCGCGGGATCAACCGGGTCGTCTACGACATCTCCTCCAAGCCTCCCGCGACGATCGAGTGGGAGTGAGCGGAGGGGCGCTCAGGGAGTCCCCGTTTCGAGCTCCTTCGCGTATTTTTCCAAGACGGCGGCATCGGCCTTCATCAGGTCGGCTTTCATCCGAAGCTTGCGGGCCGTGGCCTTCGGGGTCTTCGTCTCCTCGACCTCGCGAAGGACCTGATCCCAATTTTCTCCGCCACCCATTGCGCCCATGCCCCCCATCCCATGGCTCATTCCGCCCATGCCCCCCATGCAGCCCTTCTTGCCATGCTCCATCCCCTCCATCTGGTGGCCTTCGTGCTCTTCCTGATCCTCGGCGGCCTCTTCGGTATCCCCCTTCTTGGCATGGTGCTGGTGCTGGGCGTGGAGCGGGAAGAGGCAGAGACCTCCCGTCAAGCCGAGAGCGGCCATCCAGAGGGTCGATTTTCTCACGATCGCGCTTCTTCGCATTGCAGTTCTCCCATCGGAACGGAGCGGATGTTTTCCACAGGCCGTAGGCGCCGTTCCAGACCGCCGCGGCATTTTCGTTTCGCTCTTGACATTACATCAGCCTGAGGGCGCGCATCCAGCTCTTTTCTCCGACTCCGGCAGGGTTGCCGGAGTGCTCGGGCCCTCTCGGCCGCGCGGATCTCCCGGGCGGACTCATCCAGAGCCGATGGATTCCCGGCGCAGGACCCCCACCGAAGAAATTTCGCGCGTGGTTGGCGCACGATCTGCTACAGTAACTCGGCTATGACGAGCCGCTACCGCATTCTTTCCTGCGACCGCGAAGAGTTCTCCCAGCTCCGAAGGGAGCTCCACCGCCGTGCCTTTCCCAATCCCGAGCTGGCCGAACGGGTCCGTTCGATCCTGGAGCGGGTCCGCGCCAAAGGGGACACGGCGCTGGTCGAGCTGACACGGGAGCTCGACCGAGTCGCGCTCTCGCCTTCGGAATTCTGCCGGAAGGATCCTCCGAAGCGGCCGGCCGCCGCGATCCACAAAGCCCTTTGCTGGTCGCTGGCCAATGTGCGCCGCTTCGCCCGCGCCTCGCGGCCGAAGGACTGGAGGATCCGGAACCGGGAAGGCGCCTGGGTGGGGGAGCGCTTTCTTCCCTTGGAGCGGGTCGGCGTCTATGTGCCCGGAGGAACCGCCCCCTTGATCTCCACCGCGCTGATGACCATTCCCTTCGCCCGGGAAGCCGGGGTCCGGGAGATCGCGGCCGTCACCCCCCCGCCGATCGATCCGGTCCTCTACTACGCGCTCCGGAGCGCCGGAGCCACGGAGGTCTATTCCCTGGGCGGGGCTCAAGCCGTCGCGGCCTTGGCCTACGGCACCGAGACGATTCGCCCGGTCGACAAGATCTTCGGTCCGGGAAATTCCTACGTGGTCGAAGCGAAGCGGCAGCTCTTCGGGCTCGTCGCGGTCGACCTGCTCCCGGGACCCAGCGAAGTCGCCGTGGTCGCCGACGAGCATGCGCAAGCCCGCTTCGTGGCGGCCGATCTCTTGGCGCAAGCCGAGCATGGGCCTTCGAGCCGGATCCTGCTCCTGACACCCAGTCGAAAGGTCTTGGAGGAGGTGATCGCCCAGATCGAGGAGCAGACGGAGACCCTGCCCCGGCGGAGCATGGTCGAATCGGTCCTCCGGGACCACGCCCTCTTCGTCTCGACGCGAACCCTGGAGGAAGCGCTCGAGCTGGTGGGAGAGTTCGCGCCGGAACATTTGAGCTTGGCGGTTCGCCGACCCCATGAGGCTCTCCGACAGGTGCGCCACTGTGGGGCGATCTATTTGGGATCGTATTCGCCGGTCGCCGCAGGCGACTTTTTGGCGGGTCCCAGCCATACCCTCCCCACCGGCGGCTCCGCTCGGGCCTTCGACGGCCTCCGGATGGAGCATTTCTTCCAGCGAACGAGCGTCCTGGAATACTCGAAGGCGGCGCTCGCTCGGGTAGAGCCGCAAATCGCCCGGTTCGCGCAGATCGAGGGATTGGCGGCCCATGGCCGGTCGGCCTCCGTCCGGCTCGATCGAGGGATTCGAGCAAAGGAAGCGGGTCTCCTTGCGGAGAAGGGCCCGTTCGGGTAAGGTGAGATGCTTTGAAGATCCAGGCACTCTTAGAAGCCCCCTGCGAATGGCTCCATCCCGGGGAGCAGAACAGCCGCATCGTCCTCTCCAGCCGCATCCGGCTCGCCCGGAATCTCAGCCGCTTCCCTTTCCCCGGCTGGGCGCGGCGCACCGAGCGGGAGAAGGTGTTGGCCCTCGCATTGCCGGCGGCGGTCGGACTGAGCGCGATGAAGGAAGCCGTTCTCTCCGACTCGATGGATCATTTCACCCCGGTGGAGAAGCAGGTCCTCGTGGAGGAGCACCTGATCAGCCGGGAACACGCGGGCCGCAACGCGGGAAGCGGGGTCGTCGTCAACCGGACCCGGACGATCAGCTTGATGATCAACGAGGAGGATCACTTCCGCATCCAAGCCTTCAAGGGCGGCCTCCAGTTGAAGGCGGCTTGGCGGATTGCCGACAAAGCCGACACCGAGCTCGACGAGAAGCTCGAATTCGCCTTCTCCCCCAAGCTCGGCTACCTGACCGCTTGCCCCACCAATGTGGGCACGGGGCTGCGGGCGTCGGCGATGGTGCACCTTCCCGGATTGGTCCTGAGCGAGCAGATCGGCCAGATCGTCAAGGCGGTCAACCGGATCGGGCTGGCGGTCCGCGGCCTCTACGGGGAGGGGACCGAAGCCTTGGGGAATCTCTTTCAAATCTCCAACCAGATGACGCTGGGGGAGAGCGAAGAGGAGATCCTCGAACGGATGCACAAGGTCATCGGACAGGTGGTGCAGCACGAAGAAAATGCCCGGCAGAAGCTTTTGGAGGAGCGACCGAGACTCGTGGTGGACCAGGTCAGCCGCGCCTACGGGGTGTTGGCGAACGCCTATACGATCTCCTCCAAGGAGGCCCTCAACCTCCTCTCGCTGGTCCGGCTCGGAATGGACATGGGGCTCTTCCCGGATCGGTGCCGAACGATCGTCGACGAGGAGTGCCTCATCAAAACGCAGCCGGCCCACTTGCAGCTTTCCCAAGAAAAAAAGCTTTCCACGGAGGAGCGGGATGCCCTCCGGGCGGACTTTCTCCGCACACAATTGCGGGACGTTCCCCCTCCGGAAACTGGACAACTCTCTTCGCCGTTGCATAGTTAGAACAGAGGAAACACCCATGACAAATTTTACTCCGCGAGCGCAGCAGGTCTTAGCTTTGGCGAGAAAGGAAGCGGAGCGCTTCAACCATAACTACGTGGGAACCGAGCATCTGCTGCTCGGGCTCATCAAGCTGGCACAGGGGGTCGCCGTCAATGTCCTCCAGAAGCTCGGAATCGACCTGGAAACGGTGCGCAGCGAGCTCGAAAAGCAGATGAGCACGGAGGTCGAGGGGAAGCCGACCACCCCGATTCCCTACACGCCCCGGGTGAAGAAGGTGCTCGCCTTGGCGCAAAAGGAGGCGAAGGGGCTGAGCCACAGCTACGTGGGAACTGAGCACATTCTCCTCGGCCTCTTGCGGGAGGGGGAAGGGGTCGCGGCGCGCGTCCTCAAGAACCTCGAGATTGATCTGGAGCGCGTCCGTAACGAGATTCTCAAGGAGCTCGATCCCAACTTTTCGGCTTCGGAAGCGGGGGAAGAGGAAACGCCCGAGCCGGCGTTCGCCGGAACCGAGGCGGGTGCCAAGAAAGAGGTCAAGACCCCCGCGCTCAAGGCCTTCGGTCGCGATTTGACCGATCTGGCCCGGCGCCACGAGCTCGATCCCGTGATCGGCCGGAAGAACGAGATCGAGCGGGTGATGCAGATTCTCTGCCGGAGGACCAAGAACAATCCGGTGCTCATCGGGGAGGCGGGCGTCGGCAAGACCGCGATCGTCGAGGGCTTGGCTCAAGAGATCGCAGCCGACAACGTTCCCGAGATGTTGCGGGAGAAGCGGGTCATCACCCTCGACTTGGCGCTGATGGTCGCCGGGACGAAATACCGGGGACAGTTCGAAGAGCGGATCAAGGCCGTTATGGAGGAGATCCGGCGGAGCAAGAATGTGATCCTCTTCATCGACGAGCTCCATACGATCGTCGGCGCGGGATCGGCGGAAGGGGCCATGGATGCCTCGAACATCATCAAGCCGGCTCTCTCCCGGGGCGAGCTGCAGTGCATCGGGGCGACGACTCTCGCCGAATACCGCAAATACATCGAAAAGGATGCCGCTCTCGAGCGCCGCTTCCAGACCGTCCTGGTGGAAGCACCGTCGCGGGACGAGGCGGTGCAGATCCTTCACGGGCTCAAGCCGAAGTATGAGGCGCACCACAAGGCGCACTTCACCGATGCGGCCATCGAAGCGGCCGTCCAGCTCTCCGAGCGGTACTTGACCGGCCGCTTTCTGCCGGACAAGGCGATCGACGTCATGGATGAAGCGGGCGCCCGCGCCCGGATCGCCGCCACGATGCGTCCGCCCAACGTGAAGGAGCTCGAAGCGGAGCTGGCGGAGGTGCGGGCCCGAAAGGACGAATGCATCAAGCTGCAGGATTTCGAGAAGGCGGCGGCACTCCGCGACAAGGAGCGCGAAAGCAAGGAGCGGCTCGAGCGCGTGCTCGCCGAATGGCGGCAGAATCGCGATGAGAAGGAGGTCGTCATCACCGAGGACGACATGATGCAGGTGGTCGCCAAGGCGACCGGCATCCCGATCACTCGCATCACCGAGCGGGACCAGGACCGCTTCCTGCGGATCGGAGAGGAGCTCAAGGCGCGGGTGATCGGACAGGAGGAAGCGATCGATGCGCTGGCGCGGGCTCTGCAGCGGTCTCGGGCCGACCTCAAGGACCCGAAGCGGCCGATCGGCTCTTTCATCTTCCTCGGACCCACCGGAGTCGGAAAGACGATGCTCGCCAAGACGTTGGCCGAACAGGTCTTCGGGAGCGCCGATGCGCTGATCCAGCTCGACATGAGCGAATACATGGAGAAGTTCAACGTCTCCCGGCTGGTCGGGGCGCCTCCCGGATATGTCGGCTATGAGGAGGGAGGACAGCTCTCCGAAAAGGTGCGGCGGCGGCCATACAGCGTCGTTCTCTTCGATGAGATCGAAAAAGCGCATCCGGACGTCTGGAACGTGCTGCTCCAGATCTTGGAGGATGGCATTCTCACCGACAGCCTCGGCCGAAAGATCGACTTCCGGAATACGATCGTCATCATGACCTCGAACGTCGGGGCCGACATGGGTCTCAAGCAGGGGGTCCTGGGCTTCACCTCCAAGCGGGATGAGGCCGGCTACAGCCAGATGAAGGAGCGGATGCTCGACGCTGCCAAGAGAACGTTCAAGCCCGAGTTCCTCAATCGAGTCGATGATCTGGTGGTCTTCCGGCCTCTCAATCGGGACGACATGGTCAAGATCGTCTCCCTTGAGGTCGAGAAGGTGACCTCTCGCTTGAAGAGCCGCAAGCTGGTGCTCGAGCTGACCCCGGCAGCGACCGACTTCCTGATCGAGAAGGGCTACGACCCGACCTACGGCGCGCGCCCCTTGCGGCGGGCGGTGGAGAAGTACGTGGAGCACCCTCTGGCGGAAGAGATCCTGCGCGGGCGTTTCGAGGGAGCGAAGTCGATCGTCGTCGACGTGCGCGAAGGAATCCTGACCTTCACCCCGGGCGGAGCCGAAAGCGAGCCGACCGAACATTCGTCGGCTACGACGGCGTAACTTCCCGGCGATCGGCGCTCCGCCGGTCGAGGGATCGCAGCAGGGCGTAGAGGGCTTGCAGGCGAGGGGTGGAAACGCCCAACTTTCGGGCGCGTCGCAAGGGTTCACCCCAAATCGCCTCGACCTCGATCGTCCGTCCGGCCAGAAAATCGACGAGCGTGGAGGGCCGATACGGCCCCATTTTGGTCGTGTCGGCGATCATCCTCTCGGTCCAGTCTTCGGGAAGCGGCAGCTTGCGCCGCTCCGCGACGGCGGAGACCTCTTCCATCAAGCCGACGACAAGGCGGCTCAATTCCGGATCGCCGAGAATCTCTTCGACGTCGCGGCCTCC
>NZ_CABFUZ020000205.1 GCF_902143385.2 Methylacidimicrobium cyclopophantes | reverse complement strand
CGAGGAAAGCGGCGGCCCGCCGCGGCACAAGGTCGTCGAGCGAGTAGGGAGGATACTTCTTCCCCCAGGCGTCATAGCCCCAATCGACGATCGCCGTCTCTTGTCCGTTTTGGACGAAGATCGGTCCATGATCGCGGCACCAGGGCTCGTAGGCCGGATTCTCATAGAGGAGCACCCGACGGCCGACCGGGAGACCTCGGGTCTCCAGCAACTTCTCCACCGAGCTCCGCTGCTCCCTGGAAAAGCAGTTGATCCGCACGAGCTCTCCCGAAGAGAGGAGCCGGGCGAGCTCCACCCAAAAGGAGATCATCCGCTTCTCCTTCCCCGGAAAACTGATGCCCTCCTCGCGCGGCCAAGTCAGCCAAGTCGCTCGATGGCGCGCCCATTCGGCCGGCATCCGAAAGCCGAACGCCCGGGGCGTCTCCTCGAGACCGGGCCCCCAGGGCTCCCGACCGCTCTTTCCCACCGCGTCCTCCGTGCTCACCCCAGATAGCGCGCGGCGATTTCTCCGTAGGCGTCCACTCGCCGATCCCGGAAAAAAGGCCAATGGATCCGCACCTGCTCGATCAGGCCGAGATCGAGATCGGCCAGGAGCACTTCTTCCTTTTCGGAAGCTTCCGCGAGGACCCGGCCCATCGGATCGGCCACGAAGCTCCGACCCCAAAATTCGATCGCCCGGCCGCCCGGTCCCTCCTCTCGCCCGACTCGATTGACCGCAACGACGAAACAGCCGTTGGCGATCGCGTGGCTGCGCTGAATCGTCCGCCAAGCGTCCGCCTGGGCGGCACCTTCGCTTTCTTTTTCGTGCGGATGCCAGCCGATCGCGGAGGGGTAGAAAAGCACCTCTGCTCCTTGCAAGGCGGTCAGCCGGGCAGCCTCGGGATACCATTGATCCCAGCAGATGAGAACGCCCAGCCGTCCCGCAGCCGTGGGCCAGACCCGAAAGCCTAGGTCGCCCGGGGTGAAGTAGTATTTCTCGTAGTACCCGGGATCGTCGGGGATGTGCATCTTCCGATAGCTGCCGAGCAATTCTCCGGCTCCATCGATCACCACGGCTGTGTTGTGGAAGAGCCCCGGGGCGCGACGCTCGAAGAAGGAGCCGATCACCACCGCCTTGGCTCGTTGCGCTTGTTCCCGCAAAAAGCGGACGGTCGGGCCGTCGATCGATTCGGCCCAACGGAAAGCCTCGACATCCTCCTCCTGGCAAAAATAGGGGGAGGCAAAGAGCTCCTGGGTGCAGATGATCGCCGCTCCGCCCTCGCTGGCTTCTTCAAAGAGCCTCTCCTGCCTCCGAAGGTTTTCCGCCGGATCCGATCCCGCTCTTGCCTGGAGAAGGGCGACGCGCACCCGTTTCGGCGATTTCATGGATTCTCGAAACATCGTTACGCAGGACCCTTTTTCGGAGGAAGCAACTTGCCTTCTCATGCGGATTTTCCCGAGCTCCGCCAAGTTTTTTCTCCCCGGGATAGATTCCGAAATCGATTCTTGCCCGCATTCGAAGCTTGGATGCGAAGGGCAACGCTGCTTCACTCCTCTTCGAAGATGGGCGAATGCAAGGAGCGGCTGGCTTTTGCTGGCCTCTGGATCTTCCTCCTGTCATCCCTGACGGGATGCGCCAACGTGAGCCCCGTTCCGGAATCTCTCCGCCACCAGGCAAAAGGACAGCCCCTCTTTACGGAGATCGCTGCCAATCCGGCTGCTTTCCAAGGACGAATCGTCATCCTCGGCGGTCGGATCATCGAG
Organism: Methylacidimicrobium cyclopophantes; assembly: GCF_902143385.2. Lineage (GTDB taxonomy): Bacteria > Verrucomicrobiota > Verrucomicrobiia > Methylacidiphilales > Methylacidiphilaceae > Methylacidimicrobium > Methylacidimicrobium cyclopophantes. Next base: position 473 of record NZ_CABFUZ020000205.1, on the reverse strand, counting down.
ACGCGCCTCTACGAGAAGCGGAGCATCGTCCTCGTTTCCCAACGCCCGCTGAGTCCTCACGATCAGCCGCTCGCAACTGCGGAATCCGGAGGACGGATCCTGGTGAAGTATGAAGGTCGGCTCGACCCGGCCGTCTACGCCCCTGGGAAGAGGATCGTCGTAGCCGGGCGCGTTCTGCCGAGGCCCGCTCTCCATCCGGGCCCGACGATCAGTATGGAAGCCATCCGCCTCTGCCTTTGGCCCCGCGAAAAGAAGGTGATCGAAGAGGAGCAGCAAAAAGAGCTCGCGGCCTACGGCTCGATCGACGAGTACGGCCCCATCGAGCAGTATTGGAATCCTATCGGTTGGGAGCCGACGGTGATGGGATGGGGCGTCGGCTGGTGGTAGCCGGGAGGCGACGGCTCAAGAAGCTCCCCGAGAGCACTCCTCTTGCTCGCGCAACGCGCTAGCGGCCGCAACACGAAGACTCTGCA
>NZ_CABFUZ020000204.1 GCF_902143385.2 Methylacidimicrobium cyclopophantes | reverse complement strand
GGCGGCCGGCAGCCAGCCGGGCGGAAGACGAAGCGGCTGACCTTCGGCGGAGGCTTGCACCATCTTGGCGGCTAGCAAGAGGGCGGTGGCGCAAAAGAGGGCCGCCTGCGCCCAGGGTTCCACCGCCCCGAAAAGCCAGGGAGCCAGGATCAGGATGGCAAAAGCCCCCCACTGGACGATCCGATCGGTCCAGTCGGAGAGCCGACTAGGGGGCCCGGAGGGAGGGTGCAGCCGTGGCTCCCTTAAACTCGATTGGAGGTCCAGATTCGATGATCTCCAGCTCATCCCACCAAGCGGTGCCGTAGACGGGGACCTCCCACTCGGAAGTTCCCTTCCACTTGATCTGGAGCGCCGCAAGGCCGCTCCCCGGCGGCACATCCACCGGAACCGTGAACTCTGTCCAATCGGTGGTTCCCGTCAAGACTGGTGTGCTCGCCCAGACGGTCCCCGTCTCCCCGTCGGCGATCTCGATCACGAGCCCCGAGCTGCTCGTGATCTCTTCGGATTTTCCCTTGGCTCGAAGCTCATAATGGCTTCCGGGAGAGAGGAGGAGGGTCTGTTCGGCCAGCAGATGATCGCCGTCGACCGGCAGGCCGGCCAGCCGGATCCGGAGGGAAGCCTTTCCGGAGGAGGCCGTCTTCTCGTCCCGGCGGATGCCGACCCCGGTCTGGGGCCTCGTCTTCCATCCAAAGCCCCATCCGACCAGATCCTCTTCGAATCCTCCGTTCCAGACGATCCCCTCGCCTCCGTAGAGCCGCTTCCAAATCTTGCGCGCCGCGGATAGCTGGTCGGCCTCCCAGAGGACCTCGACGTAGCGGCGAACCAGCGTGGGATCGAAGGCGATCTTTTCGCGCTCCGCCCGCTCCCAGCATTTCGCCGCATCCGCGAGCCAATGCTCCTCGAGGGAAAGCTCCAGGTAGGCGGCAAGGAGTCGGGAATCGCCCGGCGGCACGAGCCGGTAGCCGCCTTCTTCCCCCCAAGTGCTCTTGGCGAGATAGGCCGCCTGCCGGCGCAGGTCGGGATCGGTCCGGAAGACCAAGCGGAGGTCGCGGAAGGCTTCGGGAAGCTCTCCGAGCTCGACAGCGAGGGTCGCGGCCTGGAGGCGATGGGAGCTCAAGGGGCCCGCCTGCTTTCGGGCCTGCGCGAGCAGGGCCTTGGCCTCCTCGAGCTTCCCCTGATTGACCCGTTCCTGTGCGAGAGCGAGCCACCGCTCGGGCTGGAGAGGTGCAACCAGGAGAGGCTCCTTGGTGGTCCGCGAATCCAAGACGCAGAAGACGACCAGGAGCAGGAGGAGTCCCGGCCCCAGCAGGCTCAGGGGTGCGCTTCGGACTTGGGCGGGTGAGCCGCTCTCGGGCTCCATCGGATTTCTATTGGGGCTGCGACGCCGTTAGGAAGGGGGTTGGGAAGGCGCCCGGAGGGCTTCCGCTCTTCTCTGCTCCTCGGAAAGACGATAGGCGTAATGGTAGGCGTAGTAGGAGCGGTTCGCCTGCTGTACCCGGTTGAGGACGATCCCCAAGATGCGGGTGTTGACCACTGAGAGGGTTTCCACGACCCGCCGGGCATCGGAGCGGTCGACAGCGCCATCCCGAATGACCAGAAGTACCCCATCGGTCAGGGTAGCCACGACGGCGGCATCGGGCATTCCGACCAAGGGAGGACAATCGAGAATCACATAGGTGAAGTGGCCCCGGGCCCACTGGCAGAGATAGGCCATCGCGGCCGCACCAAGGAGATCGGCGGGATGGCAGGGGGTGCGGCCCGCCCCGATCGCCCAGACATTGGGAAGAGCGGTCGCCTGGACGGCGTTTCCCAAGCTTGCCTGGTTGGTCAAGAGCTCCGAAAGCCCGGGATGCGGCCGCAGGCCGAGGATCTTGTGGAGGTTGGGGCGGCGGAGGTCGGCATCGATCAAGAGGACCGTCCCCTGTTGGCCCAGGACGGTGGCCGTGTTGACCGTGGTCGAGGTCTTGCCTTCGCCCATCTGGCAGCTGGTGATGAGCATGACCTGCGGCCTTCGATCGGGAAGGCTGTAGTGGAGCAGGGTCCGGATCTGCCGGAAGGAGTTGCTCACCGCGGAGTCGGGGGCCACATGGGCGGCGAAAGCCATCGGCAAGTCGGCGGGAATCTCGTCGATTCCCTTGGCCTTGAGCTTCTCGGTGTCGGGAACCTGGCCGAGGACAGGGAGTCCGAGGGTCCGCTCGACCTCCTCCTTCCCCCGGAGCCGGGTGTCGAAGCGGGCCAGCCCGACCGCGAGCCCCAGCCCTCCCAAGCCTCCCCCAAGGAAGCCGAGGAGGAGGTTGCGGCCTTTCTTCGGACGGGAGGGGCTTTGGGGGACGCTTGCGTGCTCGAGCACCTCGACATTGCTCGCGTTGATCGCCGAAGTGATATCGGTCTCCCGCATCCGCTTGAGGACGCCGACATACATCTCCCGGTCGGTGTCGGCCTCCCGCTTGAGGATGGTGTAGCGGCTCAGGGCCTTGGTCTCCCCCCGAACCTTCTCCATCGCTTTTTGAAACTCCTGCTCGATGCCCGCGTAGTTCCGCTTGGCAGCCTCGTACTCCGCATCGAGATCGGCGACGCTCGCCTCCTTCTCCTGGTTCAACTCGTCCTGGAGCCCTTGGATTTCCGCATGGACCTGGACCATCCGCGGATACTCGGGCTTGTAGATCTCCTCCATCTCCCGATATTTCGCTTCCTCCTTGAGCAGCAGCTTCTTGAGTTCGACCGTGTACGGGTTCTCCGGTACCCCCGCCTTTCCGCCGGCAAAAGCTTCTTTCGCCCGTTCGAGTCGCACCTCCCGTCTCAACAGGTCGAGGCGGGCTCGGAAGATCGCCTCGCTGAGTCGGCCGAGCTCCTGTTCCGCCGGGCTCTTGTCCATCTGGGAGACACGGACGATTCCGGTCTCGGCCATGAAGTCGGCGAGCCGCTCCTCGGACTGGGCCACCTTCTTCCGGAGAGTTTCGAGTTGGCCGGCCAGAAACTTGCGGGCGTAGCGGTTGGCCTCGAGCTTTCGATCGAGGCCGAAGGTGATGAACGATTGGGCATAGACGTTGGCGAGTTGGGCCGCCCCAAAGGCGGAAGGGCTCTCGCAGCGGATCTTCACCAAGCGGGTGTTGCGCACCGGCTCAATCCTCAGATTGCCGACGAGGAGCCCGGCGACGGGGGAAATATATGGCTCCTCCTCTAGGTTCGCCCGCTTCGCCGCCTTGCGCCAGCCCGGCTTGAGGCCGACCCAGTCAGGATGCTCCTCGAGATTGAGCCGGTCGACCACCCGCTCGGCCATGGCCCGGCTCTTGAGGATCTCTATCTCGGTCCGGAAGAAGGTGTCATATTCGAAGGCGTTCGCACTCTCCTGTCCAATCTGGTCCTGTCCAATCTGGCGATAGGGGACGATCGAGGAGCTCTCGGCACCGGTGCCGATCTTGACGACCGCGATCCCCTCATAAATCGGCTTCTGGGAGAATGTCGCCACCACCGTGAGAAGAAAGACCGCGGCAAAGAAGAGCAGAGCCGCACCCCGGTACCGATTGACATCGGAAAGGAGGGAGCGGACGCTCTCCCACCCCGATCCCTCTTCGGACACCTCCAGTGGGAGCGCCCCGGAAGCCAAGGGCCCAAGACTTTCCCGCGGCCTCGGTTGAATTTCCTCCATGGGGAGACTACAACCCCAAGAGCCAGGCAGCCATGATTCCCGGATAGATGAGATCCTTCACGGTAGTCCAGGCAACCATGGCACCGCTCGTCCCCACCATCACCACATCTTCCTTCTCGAGCGGAAAGTCGATTCGCGCGCTGTTGTTTTTGCTAAGGTCGAGCTTGATCTCCTGCCGCTGTCCAGAGGCCAGCAGGCGATAGACCCTGACCTTGCTCATCGCCGCGATCTGAGCCGGCCCGCCGGCGGCGATGATCGCCTGCTGCGCCGTCATTTTGCCTCCAAGGATGTCGACCGCCTTCGGATTCTTGACGCTGCCACCCACGTAGACCGTTCCCGCACGCGGCACTTCCACGATATCGCCGGGGCGCAGGAGGAGATTGCCCCGCTCGCCCTTTCCATCCAATAGTTCGCGCAAATCGATCTCCACGACCCCCGGAGCGAGCCCGCTTAGGGGAGTCGTTTTCGTGCTCTTTGCCGAAGCCGAAGAGGGAGGAACTTCTTTCCCCGCAGAAGAGGAGCGCTCCGGCAGGCGCCGCAAGAGGTAGACTCTCGGCGAAGCCTCGTCCTTGAGCCCTCCGGCCATCCCGATTGCGTCGGCGACTCGCATATGGCTGTTCATATCGAAAAGGCCGGGATGTTGGACTTCGCCCATCACGGCGACCTTGTGGCTGCGCATCTCGACAACCGACACGGAAACCTGGGGATCCCTCAGGTACTTTTCCCCAAGGAGGGTCCGCAGCTTCTCGTGCAGCTCCTCGGCCGTCATCCCCTCCACCTTGAGCTGGCCTACGAGCGGCAACAATATGGTTCCGGCGGGCGTCACCCGCGCCTTCACATCTTTGAGCTCCGGGACATCGGCCACGTGAATCTCGAGAAGGTCTCCCCCTCCCAAAGGAGCTTCGTTGCGGTCGGACTCCTGGGTCGCCTGCCCCAGGACCACGTGGTTGATCCGACTGTTGGGAGAGTCGAGGCTGCCCGCCGGGAAGGTGGTTACCTGAGGGAAAACCGGCGCCTTGGTGCTCGAGCAAGCCCCAAGGACGAGGACCGCAAAAATCGGGAGCAACGGACGAAAGAGAGCCGCCCGCATGGTTGATTCCTGCGAGCGGCTACTCATGCACATATGCGGAAGAACATCGGGTCTGGCTCTCACCAGCCTCCGAGGATGCGCTTAGGGGCTCGTCGAGGTCACAGGAGGTGCCCGGTGCGGCTCCGTAGTAAAGGCAGCAGCCGCTCCGATCCCGGCACCTACGACCGCCAAGGTGGCGGGCCAAACCCACCAGGGCACCCCCCCAATCGCGCGCTTCGCTTCGTACGGATACCAGACACCCTTATAGAGATAGCCCGCATAGCTGCCGTTTTTCGTCCAGCCAGGGATCGCTCCCTCCGGCTGATTGGCGTCGAACGGAATGTCGGATGTCGTGAAGGTCTTGTTGATCGCCGGAACGACCCCCTTCTGCAAGACGAACCCGCCTTCGTGCGGCACATAGCCAAACGACCTGCCGTCCATGCCATAAATCGCCTTGGCTCCCGAGGGAAGCTCGGTATCTCCCTCGGCAAGGCCGGCCGGCGCCTGGGTACGCTTGATCTTTGTAAGCGCACCCGTGCCGACATCGACCGGGTTTCCAGCGGTGGCGAGCGTGACCTTATGGGTGGCCAAATCTTCGACCGGCAGGCTCCCCTTGGTCATGAAGACCGCGGTGTTGCCGTACGGCCCGAGGAGAATCTCCCCTTCCCGCAACTCCCGACCTGCGGAGGTCGCTTGGAACTTTTCCGCCTGGAAAGAGGCGGCGCTGCCGGCTGGCAAATGAAAGCGGACGATGCCCGACTCGAGCTTGGCCACCACGCCCTCTGCCGTTTTCTGCAAGACCATCGATCCGTAGGGACCGAGCGTGATGGAGCCCCCGCTGATGAGATCGATCCGGAGGGACCCCTCCTGCGTTTCGAGCCGCGCCCCATTGGCCGCGGGGAGGGCACCGCCGCTCAACGGAACATGCACGCCGTTTTGGGCGAGCACCCCAACCCCCGTTACCCTGCCCAGAGCGGCGACAGGCACGGAAGCCGCCAAGAGCAGTGGAGAGAGCGGGGCGGTCGCCATCCAGACCGCCGCGCCGCAGACGAGAGACGTCACCGTCCAAAGTCGGGCAAGCTTCCTCGACCGAAGCGAATGGATCAAGCTATCGTTAGTTTTCAACGTTCCTCCCCTGTTTCTCTCTATTTCTGAATTCTCAGTTTGAACGATTAGTGGATCGAGGTCGAGTCGTCAACATTGTTTTGACATAAACCGATCTCCCGAGAATCCCTACTTCCCCTGCCCGCGGAAGACCGCGGGAATCGTCCGCAAAAGGATTTGCAGATCGAGCCAGGGACTCCAGTGCTCGATGTAGTGGCGATCGAGCTCGACCGCTCGCTCGAAGCGGGGATCGCTCCGGGCCTCGACCGCCCAGAGGCTCGTCATCCCAGGCTTGACATCGAGACGCCGGTAGTAGCCGACGCTCCACTGCTCGTAGCGCTCGACCTCGTCGGGAGTCGGAGGACGAGGACCGACCAGACTCATCTCCCCTTTGAGCACGTTCCAGAGCTGGGGGAGCTCATCGAGGCTGTATTTGCGCAGCCAGCGGCCCAGCGGGGTGACGCGCGGGTCGTCGGTCACCTTGAACATCGGCCCCTGCCGCTCGTTGCGATGGGCCAGCTCCGCTTTCTTGGCTTCGGCATCGGTGACCATGGTGCGAAATTTCCAGCATTCGAAGGATCGGCCCTTGCGACCGATGCGCGTCGAATGGTAAAAGACCGGCCCTCCATCCTGGACCTTGATTGCGATCGCGAGGCCGAGAAGGAGGGGGGAGAGGAGCAAGAGACCGAAAAAGGAGCCGGACAAGTCGATCGTCCGCTTGAGCAGAAGGCAGAGCACGGGGACCGGCACCCAATGGAGGGGAACGATCGGTCGGCCGCCGACCAGCTCGAGGGAGCGCCAGTCGGGCCTCATCGCGGCGCTTTCCACCGGAGGTCTGGGAAGGAGCCAGATGTTCTTCTGCCTTTGACGGACCTCCGCGAGGACGCTTTCCCACTGGTCGCTGGCCAAGGGGCTCGCGATGAAAACCTCGTCCACGAGGTAGCGGTCGAGGACCCGGGGGAGATCGGCGACACGGCCAAGGACCCCTTCCCCGGATCTGTCGTCATCGAGAAAGCCCCGAACGAAGACGCCCAGGTGGGAGGAGGCCGAGAGCGCTCCAGCGAGCTCCCTTCCATGGAGGCCGGCTCCTATGATGAGCACGTGGCGCCAGCCGTTGCCCGCATCGACATCCTTCCGGGCGAGATTCCAGAAAAAGACCCGCCAAGCGGGCAGGGCGACCAGGGATATCCCGCAGAGCCAGAGGACCATCAACCGGCTGATCGGCATCTGCGCCAGGTAAAAGACCACCATGAGAAGGACCGTACCTTGCAAGACCCCTTTGGCTACCGCCCAGAGCTCCCGGCTCTCTCCTCTCGCCCAAGCGAGCGTATAGACCCCTTCCCCTTGGAGGAAGAGGAGGACGAGGGCCAAATAGAGTAACAGGAAACCCAGGTGGCGGTAGCCCCGCTCCCAGGTGATCGTGCCTCCTTCGAGCGAGGTGCGCAGCCAGAAGACGAAGACTCCAGCGGCGCCAATCAGGATGCTATCGATCAGGATTCCAAAGCGGTCCTGGCGAGCGCCCCGACGGCGCGCCAGCTCCTCGCCGGCGGTTCCGCTTCTCAGGGGAAAGGGCGGATTTGGAGCCGTCATGGCAGCCCCGCTCTTCGCATCGACCGCTTTTGCGAGTAAGCTGCCGCCCCTGGCGCCCCCGCCTCTCGGGAGGCCGCAATCGCCTCTTGCCAGACTAGATTGCGCACAGCGAGTCGGCTTACGGCCGAGTCCGGTCGCAATGGGGGCTCTCCCCCACGCACGGTGCGCTATTCTTCTCGTGGAAATTCTCCTTGTAAATAGAATTTACGGCTCTTTTGCTAGCATCATTACGCAAGAGCACACCAAGGCAACCGAGCCGCACGGTCTCGAGGGAAAGGTCTCTCTCACAATGAAATCCCCTCGGGGGGCCGGGGTTCGGGGAAGGAGGCCGACGGCCGCTCCATCCCGCCGATGCCGACGGCCACCCGGCATCGGGCTTCGCGCGATCCCGCCAATCGCGCAGCACCTCCATTAGTCCAAGGAGGGAAGCCGGTTCTGGATCTGCCCCCGATCCTTGAATGCGGAATCGTCCGGACGGAGCGGCGTAAGGAGGGCGCTGGACCGCTTTCCCGCTCGGTCCGCGAATTCCGGAAGGTCTATGGTTCCTCTCCCAGTCGTAGCCACCGTCTGCTTCGGCGAAGACGACCCCCCTCTGCTCTACCCCTCGGCGCGCTTGATCCGAAATCGTCCGGCCCACGACCACGGCGAACGCCTGGACCGGGGGAGAGGAAAAGGCTTTGGAACCGGCGGGGGTCGGCCGCAATCGCGGCCCGGAGCGCCCGGAGCAGCAGTTGGGCCCGGCGGTCCGCCCTTTCGACATCCCGTGCGTGGACCCTTTGGGATACCTCCAGAACCGCGCACGCGGGTCCTTCCCGCGAGAATCGATGCCGCCCACGAGGACGTCAGCGGTGCTGATTTCCCGCCGCTCGCTTGCGGTGAGCGCTCCCATCTCCTCCGCGAGGTGGGCCGCCGCGCTCCGGAAGCGGTTCTCGATCGGCTCCGAAATCGCCAAAAGCTCGCCGAGGTAGCGGTCAAGCTTTCTCTCCACTCGGATTTCGAGCAAGTCGCCCGAATTCCGATTGAGTTCGATTCCCATGGTGCGTAGGGCGGCTTCGGTCCGGCTCTGCGCTTCCGTCAACCGCTCGATCGTCTCCCAGATCCTCCGGGAATCTTCCTCTCGTCTCAGTTCCGCGGCGGCGAACCGAGCGGGAAGCTCGAGGAGCTCTTCGGTCAAAATCTCCCGACGGATCGCGTTCCTCCACTCCGGGTGCTCCCGAAGTGCGGCCAGCATCTCGTCGGAGGATCGAATCGGCACGCTCACGCTTCGACTTCAGCCCAGTGGAGTGGGGGGAGCAACAGCGGCGGCCTAGAGGATCGTTTCGCGTTTTCCATTGACCGTTCTCTGCGCAGCACAGAGGCTCTACTCCAAAGGCAAGACCGTGGAACTCTGGGTAATCGGGTTGGCGGGAGTGGCCGCCGGCGTGACGATCGTCTGGCTCTTCTGGCGAGGAGATCGGGCAGCGCTGCGGGCACAGCTCGAAGAGAGCGAGAATGCCCGAAGCCGCTTGGAGACCGAGCTTGCGGAAAACCGGCGGACTCGCGAGGAGGCAATGGCCGCCCTGCGGATGGAGACGGAACGTCGAGCAGCCGCCGAAGAAAAGGCGCGCCGGCTTCCCACCCTGGAAGCCGACCTGCAAGAAAGCCGGCGAGAGCTCGGGGAGATCCGGACGCGCTTCGCCGAGCTTTCCAGTCGACTCGTCGAATCAGAAAAAGCGGCTAAGGAAAAGCTTCTCCTCCTGGAAGAGGCCCGGACTCGCTTTGCAGAGGCCTTTCGTGGGCTTTCGGCGGAAGCCCTTCGGCAGAACAACGAAGCCTTTCTTTCCTTGGCCCGGGAGAACTTTGCCCAGATTCAGGAAGGGGCAAAGGCCGAACTCGAGGCCCGGAAACAAGCGGTTGAGGCCCTTACCCAACCCATTCGCGAGTCGCTCCAGAAAGTCGACGGGAAGCTGGGGGAGATCGAGCGGAGCCGGATCGGAGCCTACAGCGCCCTCCACGAGCAGCTCAAGGCGCTCGTGGAGACCCATCTGCCCCAGCTCCGGAGCGAGACCGCGAGCCTAGTCAAGGCCCTGCGGCAGCCCGTCGTCCGCGGGCGGTGGGGAGAGATGCAGCTCCGACGAGTCGTCGAGATGGCGGGGATGGTAGAGCATTGCGACTTCTTCGAGCAGGCGAGCTTCGAGGGGGAAGAGGGGCGGCTGCGGCCCGACCTGATCGTCCAGCTTCCCGGAGGCAAGCAGATCGTGATCGACGCGAAGGCACCGATCGCCGCCTACCTGGAAGCGCTCGAGGCCAGCGACGAACCAACCCAGATCGCCAAGCTCGCCGACCATGCCCGGCAGGTCCGGGAGCATATGGCGGCCCTGGGGAAGAAGGCCTACTGGGAGGGGCTGGCGTCGACCCCCGAGTTCGTGATCCTCTTCTTGCCGGGGGAGATGTTCTTCTCGGCAGCACTCCAGCAAGATCCGGGGCTTCTCGACTACGGGGTCCAAAAGCGGGTGATCCCGGCGACCCCGACGACCCTGATCGCCCTCCTGCAAGCGGTCGCCTACGGCTGGCAGCAGGAGGCGCTCACCGAAAACGCCCGGGAGATCAGCGAGCTTGGTCGGACGCTCTACAAACGGCTCGCGACCCTCGCAGACCACTGGACGGGAGTGGGCAAGGGGATCGAGCAGGCGATCAAAGCTTACAACAAGGCGACGGCGGCGCTCGAGTCGCGGGTGCTGGTGAGCGCGCGCCGTTTCACGGCCCTCCAGGCGGCCCCGGAGGGGGAGACGATCGAAACGCCCGAGCCGATCGACCATTCGGCCCGCCTCCTCCAGGCGCCCGAGATGCTGAGCGAGACCCCGGAACCCAACGGCGAGGAGTAGCCGGAGAAACGGCGTCCTGCGGGTGAGGCTGACGGAAGCCAGGACCGGGATGCCGGCCTACCTTTCGCTCAGTCGGCCCTCTGGCTCTATCGAATGATTTCCCAGCTGCCGCAGCAGATCTCCTGCGTGAGAGTCGGCGGAGCGACAAGCGGCTAGCCCTCACCCCTCACGGTCGTAGCCGTTGCGGTACTTGGCAAAGAGAACCCCCTTTCGTTCCGCCGCCCGGCGCCCTCCCTGGGTGATTCGCCGCCCGACCACCAGCCCATATGCCTTCTCCGGCGCCTTTGGAAAAACTCCGAGGAACTCCTGCGGCTCTTGCGCCAGCGCCGCGCGGCCCGCTTTGAGGAAGAGCGCCGCGCGCCGG
>NZ_CABFUZ020000203.1 GCF_902143385.2 Methylacidimicrobium cyclopophantes | reverse complement strand
GCGGCCGCCGCTTGCTGGAAGGTTCCGACCAAGTTGGTCGCCTTTCTCGGAAAAGATATCTTCGGGGAGCAGCTCTCCACGGCGCTTCAAGAGGCGGGAGTCGATCTCTCCCTGGTCGAACGGATCGAAGGAGCGTCGACGGGCTTGGCCTGGATCGAGGTCGATCCCCGGGGCCGGAACCGGATTGCGGTGGTGCCGGGAGCCAATGCGCTCCTCAATCCCCAAGAAGCACAAGCGCGGCTTGCGCCTCTTGCGCCTGGAGATCTCCTCTTGAGCCAGTTGGAAATCCGGATATCGACCGTCGAGGCCGCTTTTTCGGCCGCCAAGGGCAAGGGCATCACGACTCTGCTCAACGCCTCGCCGCTCGCTCCCCTTCCCGATGGGATCTTGGCCGCCACCGACTACCTCTTGGTAAACCGAACGGAATTCTTGAAGCTCGGCGGCGTTGCCCGATTTCCCCGAGATCTCGAGGAAGGGAGCCGGAAGCTTGCGCGGCGGGGAGTCCAAACTCTCCTCGTCACCGCCGGAGCTTTGGGCGTTTTTCTTTGCACGGCGGGGAAACCCCCGACGCGGGTTCGCGCTCCCCGCGTCGCCGCGGTCGACACGACGGGAGCGGGAGATATCTTTGCCGGCTGCTTCGCTGCAGAGCTGCTCCGGGGGAAGGGCTTGCTCGAGGCGGCCACCGTGGCCGTCAAAGCCGCCTCCCTTTCTTGCACTCGGCCCGGAGCCCTTTCTTCCATTCCCGATCCCGAAGAGATCGTCTCTCTGCCCGAGCGGCCCTGACGCTTCGAACGGACCGCCGGATGCCGGAAGCTCCCCATGGCGAAGGCCACTGGGCTCTTCCGAAACGCAAACGGTCGGCACGATCCGACGAGGACGGAGAAGAGCCGAGCCGCACCCTTTGTCTCTTGACGACCCGTGCTTCCCCGTTCATTCTCGCTCGCCAACCGGCTCCCGGTCGAATCTCCCGGCAAAGCGATCCGACCTTTCCTCCCGGAGAGCGATGGGTTTCTTGGCGAACAAGAGCGTAGAACCGATGAATCCGCCCGCCCGACAGAGTGAAGCCTCGCCCAAGCGGGATTCTCCCTCCTCCCATCCCGAGGCTTCCGGACAGGGGGATGTCCACGTCGCGAGCGCCCCGCCACGCCGGTCGGGGAAGCGGATCTTCCGCTGGATCGCCTTTTTCGCCTACGCCCTCCTTCTCCTCTCCCTTTCGAGCATTCCCGGGTCCAAGCTCCCTCGGGAAGTAGGGCTCGTGAACGACAAGCTCCTCCACGGAACCGCCTACTCCGGCGCCGGCATGCTCGCCCGAATGGCCACCGGCGCCACGCCTCTGGCTACCGCCGCGGTCGCCCTGCTTGGCGCGGTCGACGAGAACTACCAGAGGTGGATTCCCGGACGAACGCCCGACCCCCGCGATTGGGTGGCCGACCTCTTCGGGGGCTTCCTAGGCGCCCTTCTGACCGGCTTCTGGATGCGTCTCCGGAGCGGGAGGGAGCGGCGTCCCCCTTCCCCGGCCGGCCGGTTAGGCTCGCTCCCCTCTGCCTCGTCTGCGCCCTCGGCACGACATTTCCCAGCCTCTAACTCGTCATCGTTACTTGGATCGGTCCCTCCCGGCGAAGGACCTGCATGGCGACCTCCTCCCCCGCCCGGCGCAGCGTCACGTCGACCCGGCTGCCCCCTGCTGAGAGCCTCTCGAGGGTGACCTCCTCGAGGAAAGGAGGAAGAACGGGACGGTCGAAGAAGACCGTCGGCGGGGAGGGGAGGAAGCCGAGTCCAAGACAGGACTGGAGCAGGAAGAGCGGTGCCGCAGTCGCCCAAGCTTGGGGGGAGCAAGCGATCGGATAGAAAGTCGGCCCCTGCCCCCGGCGGCGGGGAAATCCGCAGAAGAGTTCGGGGAGCCTGCGCAGATCAATATAGGTGGAAGCCGCAAAAAGCCCCTCGAAGATCCGCGCCGCCGCTTTCCGAAACCCATACCGTGCCAAACCGTGAGCGATCATGGCGTTGTCGTGCGGCCAAACCGACCCGTTGTGGTAGCTCATCGGGTTGTACCGGGTTTCGCTTGCCGCAACCGTTCGAATGCCCCAACCCGAAAAGAAGCGGTTTTCGAGGAGCGTTTCGGCCAGGATCGCGGCTCGTTCCGGATAGGCGATCCCCGAAAAGAGGGCATGGCCCGCATTGGAAGTCCGGACCCGGCAGGACCGCTTCTTTCCGTCGAGAGCCAGCACATAGCTCCCGAGCTGCGGATCCCAAAACGCCGCATCGAACCGCTGGCGGAGCTCTTCGGCCTTCGCCTCCTGCCGGAGGGCAAACTCCTCCTTTCCGAAGAGCCTCCCCAAGACGGCGGCGGCCTTCCGGGCTCCATAGACATAGGCTTGCACCTCGCAGAGAGCGATCGGGGGCGGGGCGAATGAGCCTTCCGCGTGGAAAACCGCATCGTGGCTATCCTTCCATCCCTGGTTCACAAGCCCGCCCGACGGCTGCGACGCATACTCGACGAAGCCATCCCCGTCCCGATCTCCGAACTGATCGATCCAAAAAACGGCCGCCTCCACCGCCCGCCAGAGAGCCTCCACGGTAGGCCGGTCGTGGGTCCGCTCCCAGTAGGCTCCCGCCAGGAGGACGAAGAGCGGAGTGGCATCGATGCTCCCGTAGTAGCAGCGGAAGGGAACCTCCCCAAGCTCCGCCATCTCGCCTTGGCGGATCTCGTGAACGATCTTTCCCGGCTGCGCTTCGCAGCGCGGATCCTCCTCTCGAGCCTGGGTGATCATTAGACAGGAGAGGACCCCGCGGGCGATCTCCGGATCGAGCCAGAGAGTTTCCAATGCGGTGACGAGCGCATCGCGTCCGAAGATGGTGCTAAACCACGGGACCCCCGCATAGGGGTAAGGCCCCTCCTTCGTTTCGGTGAGGAGCATGCCCAGATCGGAGATCGATCGGCAGATCGCCTCGTTGAAGATCGCGTGGGAGCTGACGATGGCCGCAGCCCGCCGGCTGGCCGCCCGCAGCGCCCTTCGGCTCTCCAGGAACGAGGCGTAAAAGGAGGGGCGCACCGGCCGTCTTGCCGACTCCTCCTCGCATGCGATCTCCACGAAGACCATCCCCGCCCCCCGGGAAGGAAGCTCTATCGAAAAGACCGCCGAATCGGGGCTCAAGGAGAGGGGTTGCGGATCGAAGCGGAGTCGGGTGGTCCGCCCGCGTCCGTCGAGCCCCACGTAACGCAGGAGCACCTCCTCCGTTCCGACCCGGGCGGGATCTCTTTGTCCGCGCCGCTGCCGGCGGCTCCCGCGCACCTCGAAAATATCCGCAAAGTCGACCCGGAAATGGATGGAGAGCTCGATCCGATGGAGGTGTTCATCGAAGTTGCGCAGGGCGAGGCGCTCCCAGCAGGCACCATTCCAAAGGAAGCGGGAGCGGCGGATGTGGACGAGGTCGTGCTGGAGGATGCGCCTGCCCTCTCCGTCGACAATGTCGGGATTGGTTAAGTCGCAGGTCAGCAGCGCGTTGTCGTGGCGCAGGCTCGAGCTGAGCAAAAGCGGAGGCTCTCCGCAGAAGGTGAGGTAGTAGTAGGAGAGGTGACGCATGTCCCGGTAGAAGAGCCCTTCGGCCAGGCCGCGATAGGAGACGATGTCTCCCTTCCGGTCGCAAATTGCGAAGAGATCTCCGTGCTTGAGAGTAAGAAGCGGCAGGAGAGAGGCCGCGGTTTGAATTGCATAGCCAAGGGCCGCTTCCTCCGGCTCGGGCCGGAAGCTCCCGGGTCCTCCCCATCCGATTTTCCCGAGCGTCGTCTCGTCGCTCATCTCCGAAGAGTGCTTTTTTCGGCGGGGGAAAGCCGGCTCCATTCATCCAAGAGAGAAGGCTTCCGGGAATCCGCCGGTTTCGGTCGCTCCGGGCCTCCGCCGCCCAACAGCCTCCGGTAGAGGGCGAGGTAATCGTCGGCCATCCGGCTCGAGGAGAAGCGCTGGGCCGCCAGCGCCCGCACGCGCCGCCGGTCGAGTGCGCCGATCGCCCGGACCGCTTCCACCGCCTCCTCGACGGAGTCGACGATCCAGCCGCTTTCCCCGTCGACGACCACCTCGGGGACCGCTCCCCGGCGGTAGGCGATGACCGGGGTCCCACAGGCCATCGCCTCGATGAGAACCATCCCGAAGGGCTCCGGCCAATCGATCGGGAAGAGGAGCGCCAGCGCCTCCCCCAAAAAGCGCACCTTCTGCCGATCGTCGATTTCCCCAAGAAACTCCACCCCCGGAGAGCGAGCGATCAATGGCTCGACCCGTTGCCGCCAATAGCCCTCATCGACCGGATCGACCTTCGCCGCGATCTTCAGCGGCAAGCCGGCGCGGCAGGCGATCTCCACCGCCTGCTCCGGACCCTTTTCCGGGCAGATGCGGCCGAGAAAGGCCAAGTAGCCGCCTCCACCGGAAAACCGAGGAGGATAGAGCGCAAGCGGAAGCCCATGGTAGACGGTCCCGATCCAGTTGGCCCGGGGGATCGGCTCCCGCTGGGCGTGGGAGATCGAAACGATGGGCAAATCGGAGAAGAGCTCGAAGAGGACTGCGAGGTCGGGGCGATCGAGCCGGCCGTGGAGGGTGGTGAGCGTCGGTCCCGGAAGCTCGTAGCAGAGCGGGAAGTGGAGAAAATCGATGTGAAAGTGAAAGAGGTCGAACTCGTCTGCCTGCCGGCGGACCTGCTCCAGCTCCAAGACGTGATAGACGAGCGGGTCGGGGCGCGACGGATCGGTTCGCAGCGATCGAGGGGCGCAAGGGACGAGCCTTGCCGAGCTGCAGGAATCTCCGCTCGCAAAGAGCGTCACCTCATGACCGGCCCGAACCAGCTCCTCGGTCAGGTAGGCCACTACCCGTTCCGTCCCCCCATAACGCGGGGGGGGAACCGCCTCCGCAAGAGGTGCAATCTGGGCAATTCGCATAGGAATCGCTCGGGTTGCGCCACAAAACCAGCGCATCGGCGGGCGGGCTCCCGCCAAGCACGCGGAAAAATATTCGCCATTGCCCGAGAGCGCAAGCCGCCGCTCAAACCAGCGACAACCAGTCCATTAGCCGGGAAGATCGTCTTTGCTGCCAACCGAACGGCGGCGGTCTCCCCCCTGGGAAGGTCGAGCACTCCTCTGCCGGCTTTCCGCCGGAAAGCGCCATGGCAGATTCGCGACCGAAAGCGCGACTCAGACAAAGGAAAGGGATCCAACCGAACCGGTCGTGGAAGAAGAGTCAGGGTAAGTCGAGCGCTCCCCTCCTCGCCGCGCCTCATCCGCCCGGCTTCTTCCCTCCCCGATCGCCGGCCACCTGTTCGGCGATCCAAGCATAGGTATACGCGATCCCCTTCTCCAACGGCTGGGTCGGAGCCCAGCCGAGCTTCTCCCGAATGAGCCGGTTGTCCGAGTTCCTCCCCCGAACCCCCAGTGGTCCTGGAACGTTCCGGATCGCAATCCTCTTCCCTCCCACCCGGGAGATCAGCCGGGCGAGGTCGTTGATCCGGATCATCTCTTCGGATCCCACGTTGATCGGCCCCGGAAAGTCCGAGCGCATCAACCGGAGGCTCGCCTCGAGGCATTCGTCGATGTAGAGAAAGGAGCGGGTCTGCTGGCCATCTCCCCAGACCTCGATCTCCCCGCCATCGGGAGCTTCGGCGATCTTGCGGCAGAGGGCCGCAGGCGCCTTCTCCCTTCCCCCCTTCCAGGTACCCTCGGGCCCAAAGATATTATGGTAGCGGGCGACCCGGACCTCCATCCCGTAGTTCTTGGCAAAAGCAAGATAGAGATGCTCGCTGAAGAGCTTTTCCCAGCCATACTCGCTGTCGGGAGCCGCCGGATAGGCGCTCGCTTCCGAGCAGAGGGGATTCTCCGGATCCTCCTGATTGTAGGCGGGGTAGATGCAGGCCGACGAAGAATAGAAGATCCGTTTGACCCGCCGCCTCCGGCAGGCATCGAGCATGTTCAGGTTGATGGTGGCGGAATTGTGCAAAATGTCCGCATCATGCTCGCCCGTGAAGACGAATCCCGCCCCTCCCATATCGGCGGCGAGCTGATAGACCTCGGCGAAGCGCCGGTCGACCACCAGTCGGCAGAAGTCGGGCTCCCGCAAATCCCCCTGGACGAAATCATCCGCCTCAGTCGGCGAGAACTCCGGAAACTTGAGGTCGACCCCCCGGACCCAAAACCCTTCCCTCTTGAGCCTCCGCACCAAATGGCTCCCGATGAATCCTCCCGCTCCGCAGACGAGTGCTTCCGGCATGATTCTCCCTTTCTGCTCCTTTCGGCTTCCCTCTTCTGAGACAGGATCGTCTGTCGGTCAAGCCCGCGCAAACCGATCGAGCCTCTTTTCCGGGGGGCACAACTCCTGGGTCGCCCGCTCCCTCCCGGAAAGCGGGCAGTGCAGGATCTGCACTCCGTTGCGCCCTTCGGAGACAAGGCCCTTCCCGGATCCTCTTCGGGGAACCGCCACCGGCCACGCTACGGCTTCTCCGGAATCCCCGCAGGCACGGCTTCCCGAGCCTTGCCGACTACGAACCTCGCCTCCTCCAGTGCCTTCTGGGCATCCTCGCGGCGGTAATTTTCCGTCGGGAGGAAGTCGATATCCCCATAGAAGGAGAGCTCCCTCTCCCTCCGAAGCCAGGTCGAGATCCGGGCGAGCTCTTCCAGATTCTCCCGAATCGGTGCAGCCAAGTATTCCCGATGCGCGCGCAGGACCGGCGAGACGTCATGCACGTGCGGAGGCTCGATCCCCGCCTGGCGCAAAACCGCCTTCAGGGCGAGCTCGACGGCCTCCTGCGCCTCCCGGACCACATCGGAATAATCCCCATACTCCAGGAGATGGGCTAAAAAGGCCAGCCGCGCCTCGGCCTTGCGCAGATAGCTCTGCGCCAGTGATTCCGCCATCATCCCATCAAATCTCGATCGGCTCGCCGGGCCGATGGCCGGGCTTGAGCTCCCAATACCAGGCATTTCCGCTCCAGACCCGCCGAGCCCCGTTCCGGGCGAGCCGCTCCCCCATCTTCCGGAGCGCCCCTTGCAGCACCCCCTCCGGATCCCACAGGATCCGAGCATCCTCTGTCATGTCGAAGAGAAGGGGGCTTCCGGCCTCCAGCTCCTCCGGCGTTTTAAAGATCGGGGACCATTCCGTGGAGATCCCCTCGGCTCGTGCTTCTTCGAGAAAGGGGGAGAGCCACCGTTCGACCACTTCCCATTCCGCCACGCGCGCCATTCGCCCCTGCGGCAGAGGAGTAGCGACTAGGAGAAAATCGATGTCCGAATCGGGCCGCATCTTCCGCCGTCCGACCGAGCCGTAGACGGCAAGCGCAACCAGGCGGGAGCCATAGTAGAGCCGAACCGCCTCGAGGAGGCGCTCCAAAAGCCGCTCAAATCCCTGGGGAAAATCCGGATCTCGCATCCGCTCCCTCCGCTTCGAGCCTGACACAGGAGTGCTTCCCAGCAAAGGGAAAAGGAGGGAGCTCCGTCTGTTTCTTCGCCGAGTGCGCCCGGCTTCCCTCTTCGGCGACGGGATCGTTTGTCGGTCAAGCCCGCGCCAACCGATCGAGCCCGTCTGGGCGGCGCAACTCCTCGATCGCCCGCTCCATCCGAGAAAGCGCCGCTTCCCGAGACCATCGGGCCTCCGCATACCGCCGCCCCGCAGTCCCCATCCGCCGCCGGCGGTCGGGATCGCGCCAAAGGTCGAACACCGCTTCCGCGAGCGACTTCCCATCCTCCGGGGGGACGCTCACCCCCGCCTCCGCCTCTTCCGCGACCCGGGCGACCTCGCTCCCCGGGCTCACCGATACGACAAGGGGCCTCCCCGCGGCCAAGAGAGTCATGACCTTGGAAGGAAATACGATATCCCCGACCTCCCGCTTCTGGGTGACGAGGCAGAGGTCGCTGGCGGCGAGGAGCCGGTGGAACTCCTCACGGGGCAAAAGCGGGAGGAAGACTAGGTTCTTTAGGCCCATCGCCCGCGCCCGCGCCTCGAGCGCAGGTCGAGCCGCCCCATCCCCCACGAGAAGGTAGAGGATTTCCAGGTTGCCCGCCGTCTCCCGAGCGGCCTCCAAGACCACCTCCAATCCCTGCTTGACCCCCATGTTGCCCGAATGAACGACCAGGAAGCGATTCTCCCATCCCCTCTCCTCGCAGAACTCTCCCCTCTCGATCTCCAGCGGGATCGCGAAGAGGCTCGGATCGGCCCAGTCGGGAAGGAGCAGGACCTTTTCCGGAGGAAAGCCCTTTTCGAGGATCCGCCTCCGCATCCCTTCGGTCAGCGTCGCCACCCTCCCCGCCCCCGAGTAGGCCGCCTTCTCGAGCCCGAAGAGGAGCCGAAGGAAGGGTCCCTCTCGAAGCATTCCCAGATCGCGGGCCGCATCGGGCTGGAGATCGGCAACGTGGAAGAGATAGGGAACCCTCCAAGCGAGGGAGAGGAGCCGGGCGGCCATTCCCAAGGCCAAGGGGGGAGAGACCAGATAGAGAACTTGGGGCTTCCGGGCACCCAAGGCCCGAAAGGTCGCCGAGGCGACGAAGCTCGCCTCGTGGAGGATCCGCTTCCGGGCATCGACCCGCTCCGGAACGTAGAGCGGGCAACGCAGAATCTGCACCCCGTTCCGCCCCTCGGAGAGAAAGCCCTTCCCCTGATACTCTTCCGCAATCCGCCACTGCGGGTAGTAAGGGAGCCCCGTGACCATCGTCACCTCATGACCCCGGCTCGCCAAGTACTCGCAGCGGCCGGTGTTGAAGACCGCGATTCCGGTCTCCTCCGGCCAATAGTTGATGCCTAGAAAAAGAATGCGCATGGTTCCCGCCGCCCGTCGGCCGATCGACCCATGCCCCGTGGCGGACGCGGGCATTCTAGGGTCTCCGGGCGCCTTGGCGAACCGATTGTGCGTCTTCCCTGCGAATTGTCCGCGCGCTTCCTTCTCCCGACGGAGTCGGCCACTCTCCGTTTCGCAGGAGGAATACAAATTTTGAACGCCGGAGCCAAAAGCCGCGTCTCACTTAGCAACTACCTCGAACGAATCGTTTTCC
>NZ_CABFUZ020000202.1 GCF_902143385.2 Methylacidimicrobium cyclopophantes | reverse complement strand
GGCGATCCGTTACTTCGGGCCGCCCTGAGCCTATCGGGTGGGGTGCAGGGGCAGCGCCCCTGCGTTCAGCAGATATTTCAAGCCTACGCGCGTGACCATTGATCTGAGCGCAGGCGCGTAGCGACGAGCAGGTGGGTGCCGGGTTGGAAGCCGTGTAGCGGCCTGGGCGCCCGCAGTACGCGAGCCGGCGGGGGCGTAGCCCCAAGAGGTGGTGCGTACCTTTGGAGATCCGTTGTATGGCGGGTAATGGGCGCAAGTTATCCACACTCGGGACGTTTTAAGGGTTTTATATATTAGTTTTAAGGGTTTTAGCCTGAAAAAATGGCGATTTTGATTTGTAAATCAATGCATTACGAAAGCGTTCGGTCCTTAAAAGACGGACTTTGGTCCTTAATGGACGGGGCTTTGGTCCTTAATGGACGGCCGCAGGTCCTTAAAAGACGGCGTATCCACAGGTCTGAGGCACCTACAGCGCATGCAGCCTATGTATGCGCCCGACTCGCCTGCCAGCTCAGCCCGAAGTCCGTCTTTTAAGGACCAGCTTTCTCGGTGGAGGGCGTTGGGAAACTGCCTCGGAAGCGCATAACAAGAATGGGGCCATCTTGGCCTGGTTCCTCCGCAAGATCGTATTCGGGCAGTTCGTTGGCCTTGATGAGTTCGCGTATTGCAGCACTGGATTTCTTGAAAGCATCTGGGCTCCCGCTGCGTTCATGGATCAATCGGAAGGACCACCGGGCCTCACCCTTACCGGCAGCCACACGGGCCAGGCGATAGACAAAGCGGCCGAGACCAGGCGTCATCAGGAAGTAGTTCGGGTGCATCGTCAGCACTTCGGGATGTTCAGCCTCGACGACAGCGGCATAGAGCCATTTCGGCAGCTCTATCTCCACGGACGTGACGCGGCCGGAATCCTCATGCGACACGGCCTTGTAATCGTTGATGAGGCCAGCACCTTCGGTCACCCGGAGCGGGCGTCCATCCTTACCCCGCTGCCGACGCACAATCTCCACGGTGGTTTGCTTGAGCCGCCGTAAGGCGGCTTCCACCGCTTCGTATTGCCGCCCTCCATCTGACTGACGGCAAAATTTTAGGATTTCCGAGACGTGTGGCCGGAACGAACGGCCTGGCTTTTCGCCCAGACCAGCACGATAGCGGTTCATGGCTTCCGTGAGGTGAGAAACACCCATCAGCACGATGTCGTAATCCCATATGGAAGCCATACCATCAGGTCCGCTGGCCACACGCACATGACCGCCATCCGGCAGGTTGTGTGTCATCACCGAGTTGGCGCGCGGATACTTTTTCGATAGCCGGAACACGGCCACGTCCATGATGCCGCGATTGTCCTTGGCTGCCACGTCCCACACGCCCGGCACGAAAAAATCAGCCTGCGCATCGTCAGGCGGGGGAGTTCGCAACAGCGGTTTGGCTCGTGCCGCAGTGGCTCTCGCTCTCGCCTCCTGGCGTTCTTCCTCAGGAACTTCCTTGAGAGACTGACCACCCATCAAGGAGTCTATGTAGGGCAGCAGCATTTCGGACACTTCGCCTAGGACATACCAACGCTTGCGCTCCTTATCCCATTGTGCGCCATGCCGCTTGGCCCAATCCTTGTCGTCGTAGCCAATGGTCAGGTAGGTCCGGGGACGTGGTGTCGCGCGTTTGCCAATGCCGCCTTTCATCAGTCTCGTGCCCTTGCCCTTTTCTACCATACATCCTCCAACTTGGCCGACTATATGAATATTCTTTTCATATTCTTTTTCATTTGAAAACATCTCCTTCTATGGCGCGATAAATGGCCATGTTGA
>NZ_CABFUZ020000201.1 GCF_902143385.2 Methylacidimicrobium cyclopophantes | reverse complement strand
CCGCCGGCATCGCGATCACGGCGGCCGGGCGCAGTGCGGCACTCTGGCTGCCAGCCGCCGTGATCATGGGCGGTGGCATGGCGCTGCTCTACCCCAACCTGATCGCCACGATGTCCGACCAGGCGGCGCCACTGATCCGCGGCAAGGCCCTCGGAACCTACCGCTACTGGCGCGACACCGGCTACGCGCTTGGCGCCCTGCTGCTCGGCCTCATCGCACAGTTCGCCCAGGCAACGCTTCCGACACTCTGGATCACCTCGATCCTCGTGACCGGATCCGGCATCTGGCTCATGCGGGCTCTCCCTCGCAAATGAGGCCACACGGCAAAGCCCAACATATCAGTTCTATGTATGTTCACGTGTGACGTACGTAAAATGCACTTCCGTGTCGCCACCCCGATCAGTCGGCTTTGCGCATCATGCCGCGCATCATCGCTGGCATACCTTCTTTCGCGAAGCGGTCGAGTTCGCGGGCATGCGCATAGATCACTTTGATCATCTCGGGATCGTCAGAGATTTCTGTCACCTGGATGCCGGTCGGCAACAGCTTATAGCTACGCTGATATTTCGTGCTGTTGGTAAACATGGCCGGGACGCTGTTGCTCATCGGATATGGAAACGGGCGGTTGTCTGCGAGGCGAGCATACATTTCGATCACGTGGGCCTGGATCAGCTTGGCGGTTTTCGGGTTACTCGACACCGTAGTGTCGATAATACCGTTTGGTAGATAATCGGTCGCACGGGTGATTTCCGCATGCCGCTCGAACAGTTCCATACCGAGCCGCATTGGCCCCATCATGTTATCGCGAGACATCATCCCGTGCATGTCCATGTGGGACATGCTTTGCCCCATCATCCCATTCATCATGCCCTCCGAAGAAGGCGGATCAACGGCAATCCGAGCGATGGCTGATTTCTGACCGAAGCCGAGAAGCGTCAACAAGCCGGTAAAGAGACTACCGGCGATGGCCATTATGTTGCGGGCTATGGCTGAAAATGGG
>NZ_CABFUZ020000200.1 GCF_902143385.2 Methylacidimicrobium cyclopophantes | reverse complement strand
GGGGGGCCGCCGTCTCCAAAACGACGGCCTCCCGGCGGATCGGATCCGGGATCTTGGCGAGCCAGACGGCCATCATCTGGGCCGCTTGGCTCCGCCCTCTGGGAAGCGCGAGGTCGTTTTGCCGGGCGGCTTGATCCAAAAGATGCGAGAGATAGGCGGGAGCGAGCCGCAACGTCTCCCGAAAGCTCGCAACGGCCGCCTCTCCCCGGCGAAGGAAGCTGTCGGGATCCTCCCCCGTCGGAAGGGAAGCCACCCGGACGTCGAATCCCGCTTCCGTCAAGATTTCCAATCCCCGCACCGCAGCGCTCTCTCCCGCCCGGTCGGCGTCAAAGCAGACGATCACCTCTTCGGCGAACCTTCGCAGCAGACGCGCGTGGTGTTCGGTGAGCGCGGTACCCTGGACGGCGACGACGTTGCGGAAGCCGGCAAGGTGGCAGCGCATCAGATCCATCGGCCCCTCGCAGAGGACCGCTCTTCCTTCCTGCGCGATCGCCCGCTTGGCTCGATCCATTCCCAAGAGAATTTTCCCTTTCGAAAAGATCGGGCTCTCCGGAGAATTGAGGTACTTGGGAGCCGATCCTTCCGAGCCGACGCTTCGGCCGCTGAAGCCCACGATCCGACCCGCTTCGTCGGCGATTGGAATGATCAGCCGATCGCGAAAGCGGTCGTAGGGCTGCGATTTCTCACCGAGAACCACGAGTCCCGCCTCCGCCAAAAGCTCGACCGAATAGCCGTGCGTGAGACCCCACCGAAGGACTCCGTCCCAGCGGTCCGGGGCATACCCTATCTCGAATGTTTCCGCCGCCTCCCGGGAGAGGGCTCGGGATTCGAGATAGCGACGGCCCGCTTCTCCCTCCGGGGAGTTCCACAAAAGACCGCGCCACCGATCGGCTACCGCCTTGTGCAGAGAGAAGAGTCGTTCCCGGGTCGAGGGGGCCCCCGCTTCCTTCCGGAAGCTACCGGGCATCTCCAGCCCGGCCCTCTCCGCCAGCAAGCGCAAGGCGCCCAGAAAGTCGAGACGCTCGTACTGCATGACGAAATCGAACACCGTCCCGCCGTAGCCGCTGCTGAAACATTTGAAGAGCTGCTTTTGCGGATCGACAAAAAAAGAAGGAGTCTTCTCCGCGTTGAATGGCGAGAGAGCCTTGTATTTGGAGCCGGCTCGCTTTAGAGGAACATAGTTGCCGATGACCTCAACAATGTCGCTGGCGGCACGAACGGTTTCCACGAATTCTCGGAACGCCGGCGTCCCCATTCCGCTGGAATAAATCGGCTCTCGTGGAAAAACGCAAGGCCTACCCGAACTTCATGGGGCATCTCTTCTATTTCGTGTTCTTCCTCCTCGTCTCGGCTTCGTCGAAGGCGGCCGCCTCCGGTTCCGCGGTCGTCAT
Source organism: Methylacidimicrobium cyclopophantes (assembly GCF_902143385.2). GTDB lineage: Bacteria > Verrucomicrobiota > Verrucomicrobiia > Methylacidiphilales > Methylacidiphilaceae > Methylacidimicrobium > Methylacidimicrobium cyclopophantes. The sequence goes on along the minus strand of NZ_CABFUZ020000200.1, from coordinate 1,681 downwards.
CGTCGAGAGACCGTCCGTCGTCCATAACTTCAGCGTCGACGCCGCCGCAGTTCGGACCATGTTCCGGGATGCGCTCTTGCAATATACGAAGCAGGCCACTGCGCAGGCAGCCTGGACCAAAGGGATCGGGATCACCGCCCAAGACATCGTCGGGATCAAGATTTCGGCTTCGGGCGGTCCCGTCATGTCGAGTCGCAAGGAGCTCGTCGCCGCGATTGCCGAAAGCCTGGTCGAGGCGGGGGTGTCCGAGGAGCGGATCGTCGTCTGGGACAAGCAGGAAGACGATCTCCGGGAAGCCGGCTACTTCCCCCGCCCGGAGGGAGCGCCCTATCTCGTTCGCTCGGTGATTCCGGCGACCGGCTTCGACGAGCATGTCTTCTACGTGAACGAAGTCCTCGGCCGACTGATTTGGGGAGACCTCGCCTTCCAAGGGATCAAGCCCAACCGCGGGCAAGGCCAACGATCGCAACGGCACGGCGAGAAGCAGAGCGTGGCGCAGATGTACGGCCAAGGGGTCTCGGCGGGAAGCCTCGAGAGCCAGGTGAGCAACAAGTCTTACTACGCACGGCTCGTCACCCAGATCTGCACCAAGATCATCAACGTGCCGGTTTGCATCGACAACAGCGGGTTCGGCTTCAATGGCAGCCTCGCCTCTCTCGCCTTCGGGATGGTCGACAACACCCGCCGATTCGAGGGAGAGGGAAACTGGGGCGATCCCGCCATCGCGGAGATCTTGGACCGGCCCTTTGTCCGGAGCAAAGTGGTGCTCCACGTGATGGATGCGCTCATCGCGCAATATGCCGGAGGGCCCGATTTCAGTCCGGAGTTCACCTACCCACTTGGAGCGATCTACCTCAGCAGGGATCCGGTCGCCATCGATTCCCTTCTCGTGAGCCGCGTTGACTCCTGGCGCGTCGGCGCTCACATTCCTTCCCTGCAACCCATGGTCCATTACATTCAAACCGCCGTCGAATATGGACTCGGCACCGCCGATCCGAAGAACATCCTCCTCATCCCCCTCCCATGAGCTCCTCCGATCCTGCCATCGATCGCCTTTCGGCCATTCTCGCCCGCCTCCGAGCACCCGACGGCTGCCCTTGGGATCGGGAGCAGACCCACCAGAGCATCAAGGGTCAGCTCCTCGAAGAATGTTACGAGGTCTTGGAAGCGATCGACCGGAACTCGCCGGAGGAGCTGAAAGAGGAGCTCGGCGATCTCCTGCTCCATGTGCTCTTCCATGCGCAGATGGCGAGCGAGCGGGGAGCCTTTACTTTCTGCGACGTGGCCGAGGGCCTCTCGGAAAAGCTCATCCGACGCCATCCCCATGTCTTCGGGGACGCGAGCGCCAAGAACGCCGACGAAGTCATCACTCACTGGGAGCAAAGCAAGCGGAAAGAAAAGCCGGAGCGACAAAGCATCTTCGACGGGATTCCGCGGGAGCTACCCGCCCTTCTCCGTGCGCAAAAATATCAGGGAAAGGCGTCCAAGCTCGGCCTCGACTGGAGCGACTCGGAAGGCCCCAAGGCGAAGATCGCCGAAGAGCTCGAAGAAGTGAACCGTGCGGCGGCCGAGGGAGACCCGAAACGAATCGAAGAGGAAATCGGCGATCTCCTCTTTGCCGTCGTCAATTTGGCCCGCCATCTGCACGTCAATGCCGAATGTGCGCTGAGCGGAGCCGCCG
>NZ_CABFUZ020000199.1 GCF_902143385.2 Methylacidimicrobium cyclopophantes | reverse complement strand
GATCTGGGCGAAGCCCAGAAGGCGATTGCAACCAACTGGATCGAGGCCTACCGGAAATACGTCGGAGAGGGGGAGCAGGGATCCAAGAGCCGCCGGAGGGTGCAGCCATCGGAGATGGAGAGCGCTCCAGGCTCCCTTGTCTGGGTCAATACCCGCTCGGGTGCCTACTGGAAGCCCGGTTCTTCCTTTTATGGAAAGACCAAACAGGGGCAATATATGAGAGAGGCGGAGGCCCGCGCCCGAGGCTTCCACCCAGCGCACGGAAGCGGGGAGTAACCCGATACCCAAGAGGCACCCATGGCTCTCAATCGAAAGCTCAGCCCGATCCTCCACGGACGGAAGATTGCCAGGAGCGAAGCCGCTCCCACTCAGCTCACGCTCTCCTTCACCGACGGCTCCCAGCTCCAGGTCCGGCTCGGCTCGACCCCCCCGGAGATCCCCGCAGAGGCCGTGATCGAAAAGGTCTTGGAAAGCGGCAGCCGCTTCGTCCTGGTCTTCGCCGCCGGCTCCAGCCTCGAGCTCGTGCTCGCCGATCCGGGCGCTTCGGTCTGCCTCCGCGACGGGCAGGGAAGGGTCGAGTATCTCGGGTAGGATTCGAAGCTCGGCCGACAATTGCCTTTGACAATTCGGCCGATCGAAGGGAGCATTTTCCCTGCTACGCGGGTGTAGTTCAGTGGTAGAACACGGGCTTCCCAAGCCTGTAGCGAGGGTTCGATTCCCTTCACCCGCTAGCCTTTTCCCATTTCCTCTCCCTCCGCTCCAGCGCGTTCCTCAAGCCGGGCAAGCGGAGGCTCGGATCTCCCCGCACTGCCCGGAGAAGGGAGCGAAGAGGCAAAAGGAAACTCCGGGAAGGCCGTCTCAAGGCTGCTCTCTTTCCTGTGTAGATGGAGAGCGGAAGCTCTTCTATAAGAAGTTGCCTCCCTTCAGAGAGCGGCAGTTACAAAGAGTAACTTAGCGTTCTCTGGCGGTGCCGCGCCGTATCAAGACGCTTTTTTCCAAATTCCGAGTGAGGGAAAGCGATCGCCGCCGTTTGGAGACCCTTGGAAAGCTCCAAATTGACAGGGCATGCTTCCAGCGTATGCTTTCCACAAGGGAAAGATTCGTGGGAAACTATATCAGCTATCTCCGCAAGCTCCTCATGCTCTGGCTCGATCCCAGCGCCAAGAAGCTTTTGCTTCTTGCGCATTCTTTGCCGGCGGATCTCATGGAGCAAATTGCAAAGCTATCCTATCCCAGTGCCGGCAAGGAGTGGAGGGAAGCCCTTTTTCGTCTCTACCAGAGCCAGAATCCCGGACCCAATCCGGTTGCTGGATGGGGAGGAAACTTCGGTTTCCAAACGGACTCAGAGCTTCTTCGCGAAGACATAGAAAAGGACCTCGCACGAACCTTGCCATCGCTCACCATGCGCCTTCGGAAGCTGGAGCAGGAAGGAACTCTTGTGCGGGTCAACGGCAGACTCCGATGGAAGGACAGACCCCCGCAACTTGAGGAACTCGGAGAGAACTTTCTGCTCCCCGGTGCCGAGGACTACATCTGGCATGTTCTCGGTGAAAAGCCGAGGCCTTGAATTAGGAAGCCCGCTCGACCCATTCCTCAAAGGATCCATTCTCCCTTACCCAAGAGGTGGTTGCCCCTTAGCAGGAAGAGGAATCGGGCCCAAACGCATAGCCCTCGCAAAGTTCCTCCTTCTTTTGAGCGGGATAGACCCAACGGGCCCGCAGAGCCGCCGTTAACGGCGG
>NZ_CABFUZ020000198.1 GCF_902143385.2 Methylacidimicrobium cyclopophantes | reverse complement strand
GAGCGAGACGGCGGGCGACCTCTTCGGCTCCCTCGCTCGGAAAGCCGAGGCGGTTCCAGAGAGCTTCCGCTCGAGGAAGGCGACGAAGTCGGGGAGGTGGATTCGGCCCCTGGGGGATCGGCGTTACCGTACCGATTTCGCAGAAGCCGAATCCTAGCGCCTCCCAGGCGCGGAGAGCGACGCCGTTCTTGTCAAACCCGGCCGCAAGGCCGAGCGGGCTCGGGAAACGGAGGCCCCAGACAGTCCGTTCGAGGCGCGCGGGGAGGGGCGAAGAGAAGCGCCGGAGCAAGCTTTCGATCCAATCATTGGCGCAAAGGGAGAGGACAAGATGGTGAGCGCTTTCGGGAGGAAGGAAAAAGAAAAGCGGGCGGAGAAGCGACCGGTAGAGCACGGCGGCAGTTTCGGGAAGTTTGCACTCGTTGACAATCCGCAAACCACAGAGCGGGAAGAAGCAACAAACGTCTGGATTGGGGGACCCGAGCCCCGTAGTCTAAGGAAGCGCGGGAGCCATGCACCGGTTCATCCTCGATACGAGCATCTTCACCAACCCCGACGTCGCCTTTCAGTTCGGGGAAGACGAAGCGGCGGTGGGCGGCTTTCTCGACTTGGCTCGAAGGGTGCCCGCGGAATTTTATATGCCGCTCTCCGTTTACGAGGAGTTGCGGAAGATGCGGGATCTCGATGCTCTGATCGGATACTTCGAATCGGTGATTCGGATCCGTTCCCCGAGGAGATCGGATCTGCAGATCCCGGGCGATTTTCTTTACGACTTCATCGACGAGGTTCGAAAGCGGATCGATCATGGGTTGCGCATCGCCGAGGAGCATGCCCGGAGGGCCGGCGAGGCGGCGGAGATGGGCCAACTTCTTCACCAGCTCCGGGAGCGCTACCGAGAAACCTTGCGGCGGGGGATACTCGACAGCCGGGGGGATGTCGACGTGGTCCTCCTCTCCTTCGAGCTCGAAGGCATCCTGGTCGCAGCCGACGAGGGGATGCGCAAATGGGCAGATCGGATGGGGGTGGCCGTGGTCGACGCGCGCCATTTCCGGGATCTTCTCCGCCATCTAGTCGAAGCGAAGGGAGCCGCCGAGGGCATTCCGGAGAAAGCCCGTGGTTGAACGGTAGAGCTTTTGGAACCGGAGGACCCAGTACCCTCCCTCCTCCTGAAGGCTGATCAGGCGGGTTTCTCCTTCATGGCCGCGGATCTGGCCCAGCGAGTCGAGAAGTCGGAGAGCGTTCTCGCGGGCATGGAAGCGGCAGCAGAAGGTGCCGACGCAGCGGCCTTGCCGCGCGGCGGCGATCCTCTCTTGGAGCGAGGAGAGAAAGGCTTCTCCCAGCCGCCGATTCCATTCTTGGCGATCCGAACGTTTCATCTCCTCCAGAAAGAGTGCCAAGCGCAAGACCCTCTCCGTGAAATATTCCGGAGGTACGTCGAGATAGCGCTGGGCCATCGAGGCGATGTCGGCAAGCTCGGCGCTCCCCGTGACATATTTGGCGCGCAAGTTGCGCGGAGAGTCCTCCTTGAGGACGACTCCTTCGCGTCCCTCTGCGTCGAGTCGGAGGACGATTTCACGAAGCGAGGCTGACTCTTTCGGCTCGATTCGGCCATAACTAGGAGCCGCTGGAAGTCCGAAAGTCTCGGCGAGGGCACGCCGTTCTTCCGCCGGGAAAAAGCCCTCCGTGCCTTGCCGCGCGATATCGAAGAGGAAAAAGCCGACCCCTTGGGGCACCAGGGGAGAGGCCCCCTCGACGTAAGGAGTTTCCGGACCGGTCACCTCTCCGCAGAGAATCCAGTCCGGGTGGACGGAAAAGACCGCTGGATCGATCCAGTCGCCCAAGCGGTCGGTCGTGAACGGGCAGATGAGACCTCCGCGAGTCGCGGCATAGAGGGCGTCGCCTACACGAAAGATGCGTACGTTGTAGCCGTCGATCTTTTCTTCAACCCAAAATGGGGCGTGGAACTGCGAGAGGATTCCCGCCAGAGTTTGGATCCGCCCGATCTTCGGATAACCGGCAACGACGACGCCGTCGGCCAAGAGCGTACCCCGAGGCCATCCGCGCCACTCGTGGAGGAGCCGGAGATATTCCCATCGGCCGAAAGTTTCTCGCTTCGCTTTCTTTTCGGCGATGGCTGCACGGATGTCTGATTCCGAAAACATCCCTTTCCCCGCTCCCGCCGGAATTATGGATCGGAGCCGGAAGAGAAGCGAGCCCCATCCCCGGCATGGTTTTCTCGGGAGAGCGGGAGACTCCGGCAAGCCGGCGGAAACCGAAAAAGGCCTCTATTTCCCGATACAGAACCGTCGGAAGACCTCGTCGAGGATCTCTTCGCTGGTGACCAGCCCCATGACCTCACCCACGGCTTGCAGGGCAGAGCGGAGCTCCAGACACCAGAGCTCGCAGGCCAAGCCCGTGCGGAAAGCGACCGAAGCCCGCTCCAAGGCCGCTGTGGCGCGGCGAAGGGACGCCTCTTGGCGGGCGTTGACCGCTCCTCCGGCCGCCGCGTCGGGGGCGAGGGCCTCGATTTCCCGGCGCAAAAGGCGGTCGACTTCCGATAACCCCTCGCCGGTGATTGTCGAGATGCAGAGTTCCGACCGACGCTCCGGGTGAATCCCTAGGTCCGCCTTGTTCGCGATCCGCAGGAGCCGCTGATGGGGAAGGAGAGGCGGGGGGAGGAACGGATCGGATGCGGGCGGTTCCGGGGCGACCGAGACGTGGACGATGAGATCCGCCGAGCGGAGAGCCTCTTCGGCGCGACGGACCCCCTCGGCCTCCACCGGATGCTCTGCCGTCCGATGGCCCGCGGTGTCGATGAGGCGGACCGGATATCCGTGAATCTGGCAGATCGATTCGATCGTGTCCCGCGTCGTTCCGGGATGGGGAGAGACGATCGCCCTGTTTTGGCGCAGGATCGCGTTGAAAAGGCTCGACTTCCCCACATTGGGACAACCAGCGAGAACTACGAGGATTCCCTCGCGGAGAAGCCTGCCGGTAGGCGCGGTACCGGCCAACCCGAGAAGCTCGCTGCGGAGCCGGTCGATGCGGCGGAGCATGTCTTCGCCGACCTCCGGAGAGAGATCCTCTTCCGGAAAATCGAGGTAGGCCTCCGCGTGGGCTACGAGCTCCAGGAGAGTCGCCCGAGCTTCCGCAAGCTTCCGGCCGAGCAGCCCCTCTTTTGCTTCTTGGGCCGCGGCCAAGCTGCGCAGGCTGCCCGCATGAATGAGATCCGCGATCGCCTCGGCCTGAGTCAGGTCGAGCTTCCCGTGGAGGAAGGCGCGTTGGGTAAACTCTCCGGGAAGGGCCGCCCGAGCGCCGCGGCTGAAATAGGCGGTCAGGATTCTGTCGACCAGCAGGGGATTGCCGTGGCAAAAGATCTCGACCATCTCCTCTCCGGTGTAGGAGCGGGGTTGCCGCCAGTAGAGGAGGACGACGTCGTCGAGCTTCTGCTCATCATCCCAGATCTCTCGGTGCCATGCTTTCTGGGGCAGCCACGACACCGGCCTCCGGAGCAGAAGATCGGTGATCTCTCGGGCCCGCGGGCCGCTGACTCGGATTGCCGCCAGCGCCGCCGGAGCCGCCGGAGTCGCCAACGCCGCGATGGTGTCATTCATAAAACATTGCCGGCGGTCGCGGCGGGCGGTCCAGGGGGAAAGGCATGCTCCAAAGCTCCTTCGACTTCACGCATGGACGATAGTCGCGATCTCGATGGGCGGCAAGCGGGCCACCCTCTTCTTCTCCTTTGGATCCATGGCCCGCCTACGAGAACATTGGTTCCGTCCGCCCGGCGGAGTACGATAGAAAATCCCGCGCCATGGCGAGCGATCCCTTCGGAGGCGACGACTTCCATTCCGAGCGACGAAATTCGGTCGCCCGGGTTCTCCTGGAAAGGAAGCGGGACTGCCTGCTTGATTACGCCATCCCCGCAAGGCTCGCGAATCGGATCCGGATCGGCTCCCATGTCCGGATTCCGTTGCGGGGAAGCCAGGCTACGGGGTGGGTGATCGATTTTCCGGAAAGGCCGGCGGTCGAGGAGTTGCGCGAGCTCTCTTCCCTTTCCGAAGAGCCCTTTCACCTTCCGGAGAGGCTCTTGCAGCTGGCCGAGTGGGTTGCCGGCTACTACTGCGCGCCGCTCGCCTCGACGCTCGGCTGCATCCTGCCTGCACCAGTGCGCCAGGGGAGGAAGCGGGAGCAGCTATTGGTCTGCTGCCTTGCAGACAGGGAGGAAGGGGAGCTGGATCGGCTGGGCTGCTCCGTTCGCGAGAAGAGAGCGTGGGCCCAGTTGCGCGAGCTCGGCCCGATCTGGTTGACCGAGCTCTGCGCGGCGACGCGCACGGGACCGGAGATCTGGAAGCGTCTTGCCAAGCGCGGGCTGGTCGACCTGCGCAAGGCGGAGAAACCGAGACATCCCCTCCATCCGCATTCCGCAGCGGGGGGATCGCCCCCGGTCTTGACGGGGGATCAGGCTGCCGCGCTCGAAGCGGTGAGAGGCACCATTCGGCAAAAAGGATTTTCCGCTTTTTTGCTTTTCGGGGTTACGGGAAGCGGAAAGACGGAAGTCTATCTGCGCGCCGTGGGAGAAGCGCTCGCCCAGGGCCGCTCCGCCCTCGTCTTGGTCCCGGAGATCGCCTTGACTCCGCAACTTGTGGAGCAGGTGCAGCGCCGCTTCGGCGATCTTCCCGGAAAGGTAGCGCTCTGGCATAGCCGGCTTTCGGCGGGAGAAAGATACGACCAGTGGAGAGACGTCTGCTCCGGGCGGGCCCGCATCGTCGTAGGTGCCCGCTCGGCGGTCTT
>NZ_CABFUZ020000197.1 GCF_902143385.2 Methylacidimicrobium cyclopophantes | reverse complement strand
ACGTCGTCAGCGAACCCGTGGTTAGCGGGCTCCCCGCCACCGCCTTCCGCAACGGCATGCTCGTTGGTTTTTCTAGCGGCGGCAATTGGGGGCCCCTGCTCAATTTCAATGCCGACGACTCGCTTGACGTCGTGACCGGCCCGGTGAGCATCGTCTTCGGTCCTCAAGAATTTGCCGGCGGGTACATGAACGAGGTGACCAAGCAGCCCTTCTTCGACCGCTTCCGGGGCGATGCCTACTACACTTTGGGCATGTACGACACCAACATGTGGAACATCGACATCGGAGGCCCGATCGGGACCGAAAAAACGCTCGCCTACCGCTTCGACTACTTCGGCCAGGAAGGCTATGCTCCGTACAACTATTATGATGGATCTTACTTAAACCGGGAGTGCGCCTATCTCGCCCTTTCCTGGAAGCCGACGCCGGAGGTCGAAGTCGACTGGAATGGGGAGATCGACCAGAACTCTTTCCTCCCCTACGCCGGAGTGACGCGACCCACCCAGTCCTTGATCGATTCCGGGCTCTACCAGAGCGGTCCCTGGATCGGCTACTACACCCCACCGGCGACTGCGGCGCAACCCTTCGGCCAGTTCCATCCGGGCCAAGGCACCCCCCCTCCCGGTTCCGGCTACGCCATCCAGTGGGGGCCTCTCGTTCCGATCAGCGGGCGAGCCAACCTCTTCAACACGCCGCTCGACTCTTCCAGCCAGCTTTATGCGGTGAGCCAAGCGATCGCGACGATTCGGCTCAGCGAGAACGTGACCATCGTGAACAACACGCTCTTTGAGTATTTTCAAGCCAATGCGGCGCAGCCGATTCCCGATCCGACTTGGGTCGTCATGCCCTACGGAGTCGATCTCGCCGACCGATTGGAAATCCGCTGGGAGCCTGAAAAGAAGAGCTCCTGGTTCTCGCAGCTCGTCGACGCCGGCCTCGCCTTCCGCTTCCTAAGCGACGAGGAGTATTCGGGTAGCTGGCACCCAACGAGCAACCAAGCCGATATGAGCAGGCCGATTACTCCGGCCGATGGCTCCCTGCCGGTGCCCTATTCACTGGCGACAAGCCCCGCTTACAACAACCCGTTCTTAACGGACATCCCGATTCCAGGTTATCCCGGGGAATATTTCAACGTCGACAACTTCGCCTCGACCCAATGCAACTTCTGGGAGCTCTCTCCCTTTGTCCAGGACATCCTCCACTTCGGCGAAAAGGCGAGCCTCTTCCTCGGCGCCCGCGTCGACGCCTACTTTGTGAACGCCCAACCCCCTTCCGGCACCCCGGCGCTCCTCCTGGCTCCCTACACCGACTACCAAGCCACTTCGACGAGCGCCCTGCTGCCCCAAATCAGCGCGAGCCCCACCTACCGGATCTTTCCCTGGATGTCCTGGTATGCCACCTACTACTTCGGGCAGACGACCGCCCAATCGATCTTCGGCTCCTTCGCCCCGGAGTTCACCAGCACCTACTACCACCAGACGCAGACCCTCTACGAGACAGGCCTCAAGTTCTCGCTCCTGCGCGATACGCTCTTCCTCGGACTTTCCGCCTACGCCCAATCGGGCTTCATCCCCGCCTTCGTCCTCCCGGGAGGTGTGACGCCAACCGTCTCCGCCGACGTGCAGGGGGTGCAACTTCAAGGGAGTTACCAGCCAGATCGCCATTTTTGGGCCAACTTTGGATTCAACTACATGCAGGGGTACGAGAACTGGACCAATACCGACGGCGTCGGCCCGACCACCTTCACCCCCTACACGGCCAGCGTGGCCGCACAGTACGGGCTTCCGGTCAGCCAAATCGTCTCCCTCGCCCCAGGCATCTATCCCTTCATCGGCTTCCCCAAGGAGTATGGGAACCTCATGCTGACCTACAAGACCGACTCGGGCTTTGGGATCTCCTTTTGGACCATCCAGCAGGGAGGACAATTCCTTTCGTACGACTACTCCGTCCGAGCTCCGGCTTGGTACACCTTGAATGCGAGCCTCTTTTACGCAGCGAACCATTGGGAGGCGCGGGTCTGGCTCTACAACTTCACCGACAACCATTACTGGATCGCCGGGGCTCCCGGCTTTACCCCCGCCCGTTCCGCCAACCTCGAGTATGCCGCTCTCCAAATGCCCTTTTGGGTCCAGGCGATGATCCGGCTCTCCTTCTAACCATCCCCGGCCCGGGACCGAAGGCGGTGTGCGAAGAAGTCTAAGACGAGCAGCCAGGACATCCGGGCCACGTCTTCTGGTTTGTTCCAGTAGATTTCCAGGTAGACGTGGCTGAGCGGGGAGTTCCAGAAGAGCGGTAGGACCGAACCGAAAGCCGAGAGAGTAAGCCTTTTCCATGCTTGTCCCGCCGCTGCATGCCAGGCGGCGCCCCTTCCCTCCGTCAACGTCCGGGGTGCAAGTAAGACGGTCGTCCAGCCGGTTTCCAAGCTCCCAGCGCCCGCAGGCCGATCCTAGCGCCGCAGCCGCATGCTCGTAGGAAAGGGTCGTTCTCCGCGGCTGCAGAAAGATGGCAGGACCTCTCTTTTCGTGTTACAAGTATGTGACAAAGCCGTTGACTCGCTTATTACGGCATAGTAACTGCTAGTGATGGCTAAGAATTTGCAAAGTAAGCCTGATAAGGGCGCGCGCAAAAAGACGACAGCCAAGGTGAAAACCGTCTCGGAGGGGAATGGACGGCCCGTCGGCACGACTCGACTGAGCATCAAGGGTCAGGTTGTGATTCCCGAAGCCATCTGCAAGAGTCTCGATCTGAAGCGTGGAGATCAATTCTTCGTTCTTGCCGATAAGGATACAATTTGTCTTCGGGTGCTTCGGCCCCCTACGAGCCGCGAATGGGCCCAACTCCAGGAGCTGGCCAACCTTCTTATGAAGGGCCTCTCGCAACCGGCCGCCGCCGCGTAAACGGAGAAGAGCTCGCTTGAGAAGGCGAGCTGAGCCGCCTAGATCCGCTTCAAAAACACGAGGTCGTTGATCGCCACGACCACGAATTCATCTCCGGGTTGCAGTCCGAAATTCTTTCGGATCTGCTCAGGAATCACCATCTGTCCCTTAGAGGAGAGATGGGTCGTCCAGAAGCCGGGCACCATTTCCGCCTCCGCCGATCTCCTCCCTTGCTTTTGAGGAGCGGCAGACTCCTGGGAATTCCGCGACGCAGAAGAAATCGAGTGGTCTGCCGGCAGTTGGGAATCCCCCTTGGAAAGAGGTGCGGCTGCCATATGCATTCCACTCGACATTACGAGCTTCTCCGGTGATCTCTCATAACAAATCCTATCCAGGAAGGGGAGTCAAGAATGCTTCCTCGTCGGTTCTCCGTCACGATGGCGATCGGCCGCGAGCCGACGGCGG
>NZ_CABFUZ020000196.1 GCF_902143385.2 Methylacidimicrobium cyclopophantes | reverse complement strand
CTTATTGAGCTTTAACATATGAGTTCCGCAGTGGTATGATCGTTTTCTGTGAAACGGAGTAATAAGCCACAACGGAAACTGTCTGAGATTCGAGAAGAGCGAAGAATGCGAGCAGCCGAGGCATTTGCGCGTGGCGAGAGCGTAGCCCAAATATCGCGGGAACTCGGGGTAAGCGATCGTGCGGTACGGAAATGGAAAAAGGCCTTTTCGCACGGAGGCAGGGGAGGCTTGCGGAGCAAGGGTCCGCCTGGGCCGAGCCGGTTGCTTTCCGATGAGCAGCTGGAGGCATGGAAAGGGATGCTGCGAGAGGGGCCGCAGAGACACGGATATGCGACCAACCTTTGGACGCTCGGGCGGGTGAGGCAGGTCGTCGAAAAGGAATTTGGGGTCCGGTACAGCGAGGTTCGCATCTGGAAGCTGCTCCGCTCCTTCGGTTGGACTCCGCAGAAGCCAGAGAAGAGAGCGCGCGAAGGGGATCGCGAGAAGATTGACCAATGGAAGCGGGAACGATGGCCGCAATTGCGCGACGAAGCTGCGGCGCAGGGGCGAACGATCGTCTTTGTCGACGAAAGCGGTCTTTCCCAAAAGCCGGCACGAAAACGAACCTGGGCTCCCCGGGGGGAAACTCCGATCCTGGAGTTCCATTTCCATTGGAAGACCCTCTCGGCGATCGCGGGAGTGAGCTTCCGCTCCTTCTATTTTTCCCTTCAGGAAGGAACGATCAAAAGCGCCGAAGTCATCGAATTTGTCCGCCAGCTGCAGCAGCGGATCCGAGGCCCGCTTCTGCTGATCTGGGACGGCCTCGCGGCTCATCGAAGCGCCCAGGTTCGCGCCTTTCTGGAGAGCACCCAAGGAGCCGTCGTCGTCGAACGGCTTCCTGCGTACGCCCCCGAATGGAACCCGGTAGAGTACCTCTGGGGGCATCTCAAGAATCATCAGCTTTCTCATTTTGCTCCCGAGACACTCGCCCATCTCGCAGCATTTGTTCGTAGAGCCCTCCGGCGCACCCAAAAACGACCTTCTATTATCTCCGCATTCTGGGTGCAAGCCGAGCTCCCATGGACATGAACTTATCTGTTAAAGCTCAATA
>NZ_CABFUZ020000195.1 GCF_902143385.2 Methylacidimicrobium cyclopophantes | reverse complement strand
TCCGCTCGATCGAGCGGGCGGAGGATCGCAAGCTTTTCACCGAGCTCGTGGCGAAGCTCGGGTTACGTCAGCCTTCGAGCGTTACCGGGAGAAACGAGCAGGAGGCGATTGCCGGGGCAGCCGAGATCGGCTATCCGATCCTCGTCCGACCCTCCTTCGTCCTCGGTGGGAGAGCGATGCAAATCGTGTATACCGAAGAGGATTTGCGCCGCTATGTCCGAGAGGCTCTTCTCGTTTCGCCGGAGAGACCGATCTTGATCGACCGATTTCTGGAGGAAGCGACGGAGGTCGACGTCGATTGCCTTTGCGACGGAGAAACCGTTGTCGTCGGAGCCATCATGGAGCACATCGAGCAGGCCGGAGTCCATTCCGGCGACAGCGCTTGCGTGATCCCGGCTCCGACCCTTTCGACGGCTGTTCAGGAGGAGATCCGTCAAGCGGTTCGGTCCCTGGCGCTTGAGCTCGAAGTCAAGGGGCTGATGAATGTACAATTTGCGGTCAAGGGCGACTCGCTCTACGTGCTTGAGGTCAATCCCCGGGCTTCCCGGACCGTTCCCTTTGTCAGCAAGACGATCGGGGTGCCGCTGGCCAAGCTCGCCGCCAAGGTGATGGCCGGGCGGACGCTCGCCGAGCTCGGATTCACACGGGAAGTGATCCCCAACTACTATTGCGTGAAGGAGGCGGTTTTCCCGTTCCGTCGATTCCCCGGCGTCGATATTCTCCTCGGGCCGGAAATGAAATCGACCGGAGAAGTAATGGGCATCGATGAGGATCTCGGGCTCGCCTACGCGAAAACGCAGACGGCGGCCTCGCCGAGCCTTCCGCTCCGGGGAAATGTCTTTCTGAGCGTTCGGGATCAAGACAAACAAGAAGCCGCCCGGATCGCGCGCGCTCTCCACGAACTCGGCTTTACGATTTTCAGCACGGCGGGAACTGGTCGCGCACTTGCGGCAGCAGGCGTTCCTTGTCACCGGCTGCACAAACTTTCCGAAGGACGCCCCAATATTCTGGATATGCTCAAGAACGCGGAAATCGCTCTTGTTATCAACTGCCCTGGCGGACGGACGGCGCGTCGCGACGAGATTCAGATCCGGACGAGCGCGCTCACCGCGGGAGTGCCCGTCATGACCACGATGGCTGCGGCCTGGGCGACGGTGGACGCCATCCGGTCCTTACAGCACAAGGAGTTCCGGGTGAAATCCTTGCAGGAGTATCACGCGGCCTTGGCATCGCTCGAATAGAGTTCGTTCGGAGAACGCCGTGGCAAGGAGAATACCGAGGATTTCCTTCTCGGCACTCCTAATCGCTGGATACTTGCTGCTCGGACTCTACGTCGTCCTTCGGGGATGGATCGTCGTCCCTGCTTCTCCTCTCCTACGGGGAATCTATCTCTGTCTCGGCGCGATCTGCGTATTCGGCTACCCCGCGGCACGCCGTTGGCAAGAACGGAGACCTTCCCGGAGCGCCGATTGGGCGGTTCTCCTTTCTTCGCTCTGGATTCCCTCGGTTCTCTACCTCTTTCTGGGGATCACGGCCTGGGACTTGCTTCGGCTCTTCCCGGGGGCCGCAAGGCTCGAGGCGAGCTTCCTTCCTCGATGGGGCTCTTTTGCAGGGTTGGTGATTTTGGTCGCGGTCATGCTGCTCAAAGGGGCGATCAACGCTCGGAAGGTGGCCGTGCAGAGGCTCGATCTTTCGGTCGATCCCCCGGCCGGCCTTTCTTCCCTGCCGCCGTTCTTGAAGATCGCCGTCGCCTCAGATCTTCACATCATCGGAACATTCGGCGAAAAAAGACTCGCCCGCATTGTCGAGGCGATCCAATCGATTGACCCCGACCTCGTCCTGCTCCCGGGTGACCTCGTCGATGCGCCGGCCGAGGTACTGGAGCGTTCCGGAGTTGGGCCGCGCTTCCGTTCCCTTTCCGCTTCTTGGGGAGTCTTCGCCTGCCTGGGAAACCACGAGTACTACTGCGGAGCGGACGAGGCTGCGGCATTTTTGGAGGCAAACGGGATCAGCGTCTTACGTGACCGGTGCGTGGAGGTCGGGGGGAATCTTCGGATCGTCGGCAGAGAGGACCGGGCGAAGATGTTGCTCGGCGACGGGCGGCCGCGACGGCCGCTCTCGGAGATTTTGGCAAAGAGCGACCCGCGTATGCCTCTCATCGTGCTCGACCACCGGCCTTCCGCTCTAGAGGAAGCGGCTGCTGCCGGCGCTGATCTGGTGGTTTGCGGCCATACGCACAACGGACAGTTTTGGCCCGTCAACTATATCGTTTCCCGGCTCTTTCCGCTCCCGTATGGGTATGAGCGCAAAGGGAAGACCCACATCGTCGTCACCCGCGGTGCGGGTACTTGGGGCCCTCCCGTTCGCATCGGTCAGTCTT
Source organism: Methylacidimicrobium cyclopophantes (assembly GCF_902143385.2). GTDB lineage: Bacteria > Verrucomicrobiota > Verrucomicrobiia > Methylacidiphilales > Methylacidiphilaceae > Methylacidimicrobium > Methylacidimicrobium cyclopophantes. Next base: position 9,604 of record NZ_CABFUZ020000195.1, on the reverse strand, counting down.
CGGAAATTTTTGCGATCGTCTTTCGCTTCTCCTCCAACGAGGTCGGGGCATAGATTCCTCGGTTTCGGACGGCAACGCCTGCCATCGCCGTGCCGAGGCGAGCGGAGGCGCTGATTTTCAGGACCGTACCTCGCCGGCTTCTTTTTGCCACTCCTGCAAGGAGAGCCGATTCTCGTAGAGGGCTCGGCCCAGGACGACTCCATAGAGACGCGGAATCCGTTGCAGAGCGCGAAGATCCTCGGCTTTCCCGATTCCTCCCGAGGCAAAGACGGGCAGTGCAACGGCTTCGACAAGCTCCCTCGTTCGTTCCAGGTCCGGGCCGGAGAGCATGCCATCGACGGAAACATCAGTATAGAGGAGGAAGCCGGCACCCCGCTCTTGGGCAAATCGCGCCGCATCGATCACCTTCCGTCCCGTACCTCGCTCCCAGCCGGCGACGCGAACTTCGCCATGGCGGGCATCGAGGGCGACGACGAGCCGATCCGAGCCGAATCGGGCGGCGAGGCTCGGAAGAAAGTCTTCTCTTTCCCAAGCCCGAGTTCCGATGACGACTCGCGAGGCTCCCCGGCGGAGAGCTTCCTCCACGACCCCTTCGGTTCGGAGTCCTCCGCCGAGCTGGATCGGGATGCGAACTCGTTTGGCGATGGCTTCCAACCAAGGCAAGGAGGAAGAGGATCCGGAAAAGGCTCCCTCCAAGTCGACGATGTGCAACCCATCCGCTCCCTCCGCTTCCCAGCGGAGTGCGGTAGCAAGCGGGTCGTCCGAGTAGATGGTGGCGGAATCCCGTTTTCCCTGGCGAAGGCGCACGACCTTGCCGTCGAGCAAGTCGATGGCGGCGTAAATCTTCACGATGAAGAGGAGAGAGCGGCCTCGCGGCGCGCGGTGACTTCGACGAAATTCGCCATCAGCCGCAACCCTACCCGCTGGCTCTTTTCCGGATGGAATTGGACCGCGAAGAGAGCAGCCCGGTGGACGCCGCTGGCGAAGGGAACGCCGTAGTCGGTTTCCAGCGCAGTCCACTCGGGGTCCCGAGGGAGCGGAAAATAGCTGTGAACGAAATAGACGAACTCTCCCGAGCGGATGTCATAGGTGAACTCGCTTTCGCGCACGATTCGGATCGTGTTCCAGCCGATTTGCGGAACCTTCCCGACTCTTTCCGGAAACCGGATCACCTTGCCGGGAATGAGTCCGAAGCCCGGTACCCCGGGACTCTCCTCGCTTTCTTCGAAAAGGAGTTGATAGCCCAGACAGATACCGAGGAAGGGCTTGCCGCTGCTCGCCCAATCGCGCAGCGGAGACCACAATCCAGTTTGCGCGAGACGGACTGCGCAATCGCCGAAGGCTCCGACTCCGGGGAGAACGACGCCTGCTACCTCTGCTAACTCGTCCGGGCTCCTGACACGTCGAGGAGTAGCTCCGACGAAGGCGAGAGCCTTTTCGACGCTTCGGAGGTTGCCCATTCCAGAATCAATGACACCGATAAAAGGGTGGGCGCGTGCAGCGGCGGGGTTAGAGAAAGGGGAGTCCAACGTTTTTTGTGCAATTCCTTTGCAAAAAATGCGATTCGAACAAAACTTTGCGTCTACGAATGAAGATTCAGTTTACGAAAATGACTGGGGCCGGCAATGACTTTGTGCTCGTGGATAATCGAGACGGCCGTCTCCGACTCCGGCCGGATCAAATCGCTCGGCTCTGCGATCGCCACTTCGGCATCGGCGCCGACGGCATGCTCGTCGCAGAGACCGATGCGAAAGAAGATCGTATCCGGATGCGTTATTACAACTCCGATGGAGGAGAAGCATCTCTCTGCGGAAACGGAGCCCGTTGCTTCGCCCGCTTTTTGCAGCCGCTTTTGCCAGGGTCGGAAGGGGATCCTCTTATCTTTCTCACCGGGGCCGGGATAGTGAAAGCCTCTTTCCTTGGAGAGGAGGTTTCCATTTCGATGCCAGATCCCGAATCGGCGCGCCTGCGGCGACTGGTGACCACACGGCATGGGCCGCTCGAGGTACACTGGATTCATACCGGCGTGCCTCATCTTGTGGTCTTCGTGAGGGATGTGGAGCGGATCGACGTGGAGGAGCTGGGACGAGAGCTGCGATGGTTGCCGGACTTTGCTCCTGAAGGGGCGAATGCCGATTTCGTGGAAGTGAAGGGTCCGGATCGAATCGCGGTTCGGACCTATGAACGCGGAGTCGAGGGGGAGACGCTTGCTTGCGGGACTGGGGTCACCGCTTCGGCTCTGGTCGCGCACTTGGCGAAGGGACTCCCGTCCCCTGTTTCGGTCCTGGTTCGGAGCGGAGAGAGCCTTCGAGTCGGATTCGAGCGGGCGGGCGATGGATTCCGCAGGGTTTGGCTTCAAGGTCCGGCGACGAAGGTGTTTACGGGAGAGATGGAGGTGAGCGAATGAGGCTTTTGGGGACGTATACCGCGCTGGTCACGCCATTTCGCGGAGGTGTCGTGGATGAGGAGGCTTTGCGGCGGTTGGTGGAAGCACAAATCGAGGGCGGGGTAGCCGGATTGGTCCCCGTAGGAACTACGGGAGAATCTCCGACGCTGACCCACGAGGAGCATATTCGGGTGATCGCCAAAACGGTCGAGTTTGCGGCTGGGAGAGTGACAGTCCTTGCAGGTACCGGATCCAACAGCACGGCGGAGGCGATCGAGCTTACGCGGGCGGCGGAAGAGGCGGGAGCCGACGGGGCATTGCTCGTGGCTCCTTATTACAACAAACCGAGTCAAGCCGGGCTCTACGCTCACTTTTCAGCCATTGCGCAAAGCACACGACTGCCGCTTGTCCTCTACAGCATTCCCGGCCGATGTGGCGTCGAGATTGCCGTTGAGACCGTTCTGGCACTGGCCCAGGAGCACAAAAGCGTAATCGGCTTAAAGGAGGCCGGCGGTTCGGTCGACCGCCTCAGCCAGCTTCGTCAGCTGCTCCCCGACGAATTTGCCCTTTTAAGCGGGGATGATTCGTTGACCTTGCCGTTCTTGAGCGTGGGGGCGGTAGGGGTCATCAGCGTCGCCTCGAATCTGTTGCCGAAGGCGGTTGTCGATCTTGTTCAGACCTTTCTGGCCGGCGACATCCGGGAGGCGGAGCGCCTGCATCGGAGGCTTTACCCGCTCTTTCGCGATCTTTTCGTAGAAACCAATCCGGTGCCGATCAAGACGGCGCTCTCGCTCCGGGGTTGGATCACGCCCGAAGTGCGTCTCCCGCTTGTTCCCCTCCAGCCGAACAACCAAGCTCGGCTGGAAAAGACCTTATCGCTCGTGGGGATGGAATAGGAGGAACGAGCGTATGATTCGGTTGGCCGTAACGGGCGCAAAGGGGCGTATGGGGAGGGCCGTACTCGCTCAGGCGCGTCGACTTGGGGAATGGGAGGTGGCGGGGGCAATCGATCAAGGCGATGCGCTGGAGCCGGCTCTGCTCCGGAGCGATGTCGCCATCGATTTCAGCTCCCACGCGTTCTCCACCGTCGTCGCCGAAGCGAGCGCAGCCGCAGGCAAGCCGCTCGTGATTGGAACCACGGGGCATCTCCCGGAGGAACTCCTTCGGGTGCGTCGGGCAGCCGAGAGAATTCCCATCGTCCGGGCGCCAAATTTTTCGACCGGGGTCAATCTGCTCTTCTACCTCGTGCGAAAAGCGGCTGCGGTTCTGGGTGAAGGATTCGATCCGGAGATCGTGGAAGCCCACCATCGCGAAAAACGGGATGCACCCAGCGGAACGGCGCGCCGGTTGGCGGAAATCGTCGCGGAGGTGCGCGGGATCTCGCTGGAGAAAGCGGCTCGCTATGGAAGAGAGGGAGAACCGGGCCCGAGAAAGGCGGAGGAGATCGGCATTCATGCGATCCGGGCGGGGCAGATCGTTGGACTCCATACCGTCCTCTTTGCGGGTTCCGGGGAAGTTTTAGAACTCACACACCGGGCCGAAACGCGGGATACCTTCGCGTTGGGCTCGCTCCGCGCGGCACGCTGGGTGGTGGGGAAGCCTCCCGGAATGTACTCGATGGAAGACGTCCTCGGCCTGGTCGAGAGGGAATAAGGAAGAAAAGGGCATGCAGCCCTCTGGAGAAGCGCAGCTTGCCAGGCGGGATGGGAAGGGCTAGCGTTGGGTACTCTTTTTCGGAGGAACTATGAAACTTCGTTGTCCTGTCGATCCTGTGGAAGCTCTGCGCAGAGGGATTGATGCCCCGGAAGCCGTAGTGCTCGATCTCAGTCCGGCGGTCCTTTCGCCGGCCGAACGGGAATGGCTTGCCGATACCTTGCGCAAGGGGGAGAGCGGAAGCACCGAGGAGACGGCTCCGCTAATTTTCCCCTACCCGATTCCTACCCCTTCCGTGGAAGGTTTGCGGGAGGTGATCGCGGCGCACATCGCGGATCGGCCAGCGGCTCCCGAGCATGGGATCACAACCCGACTCGATGCACCGTCTCGGCAGGAGGAACGACCGGCGGCTCCGATAAATCCGGTTGCGTCCCCTTCGCATCCCATGGGCGAGGTGGCGAAGGCTGCGGGATGGATGGGTTTGGGCGCAATCATGGGTGGGATGCTCGATCGAGTCTTTGGTCCGCGACCGCAGCCTCCGCTCGAGGTGTTCGTCGAGCCCGATCCGCCGCCGGCACGGTCTTTGGGGGAGCCGCATGCGCAAGAGGCGCCCACCGAGGAGCCGCCCACCTGCTGCGAAGATCCAGAAGAGCCAGGCGATTCTTCCGCGAGCCTTGCGGAGGACGATTCGGACGATTCCGGGTTCTCCGGTGGGGATTACGATCTGGTGTAGCGGAACCGGAGCGGTCGAACTTCCCTCGAGCGGACCGCGCGGATCTGGATTCGCCGAGAGGGCGGATGGGAGGAAGCCGCAAGGCTCTCGACCTGCGGCGATAGACTGCTCATGCGTTTGGTCGTCGCGGTAACCGGAGCGAGCGGTGCGCTTTACGCACAGCGGCTTTTCTCCTTCTTGGAGCATGGGGATCACGAGGTCCACGTAGTGATAAGCGATTGCGCGCGTCATGTGGCGAGAGAGGAGTTGGAGAAGGGGAGCTTCGTGATTCCGTCTCGCTTCATCCTCCACGGACAGCGTTCCATGGAGGCTCCCTTCCTCAGCGGATCGAATCCATTTTCGGCGATGGTCATCATCCCGTGCTCGATGGGGACGGCGGGTCGAATTGCGCACGGTGTCTCCGAAGGAGCGATCGGTAGAGCGGCGGACGTCTTTTTAAAGGAAGGGCGAAGGCTGATTCTCGTTCCAAGGGAGGCGCCGTGGAATTTGATCCAGGCGCGGAACATGGTGGCCTTGATCGAAGCCGGAGCGGTGGTGATTCCGGCTTGCCCTTCGTTTTACGGGAAGCCCGCGAGCGTCCTGGACCTGGTCGACACCGTGGTTGCTCGCGTGCTCGACCATTTGCAAATACCGAATGATCTAGCCGTTCGATGGAAGGAGAGCAAATCGTGACAAGCGTAGGGTCGCATCCGTCGATTCGGATTGCGAACTTGCTGCGACTGATCAAGTTCAGCCATACGCTCTTTGCGCTTCCATTTGCCCTCGCTTCCATGCTGGTGGCTGCCCGAGGGCTGCCGACAGCGTCGATTCTTGGAGGGATCCTGGTTTGCATGGTAGGAGCCCGTACTGCGGCCATGGCCTTCAACCGGTATGTCGACTGGGAGATCGACCAGCAAAATCCGCGGACAGCAGAGAGGAGTCGGCTTGCGAGCCGCTGGGAAGCTCTGGCCCTCTGTCTCGGAGGGCTTACGCTCTTTGGTAGCGGGCTCTTGCTCCTGAACGGACTCTGCCGCCTTCTCGCGTTGCCGGCTATCGTCATCATTTTGGGCTATTCCTATGCCAAGCGCTTTACCTCCTTTTGCCACGCTCTTTTAGGCCTCGCTCTAGGCCTGGCCCCTCTCGGGGCCTGGGCGGCGGTCCGGGGCGAGTTGACGAGCGTTGCTCCGTACCTGCTTGCGGCTTCGGTGCTTTCTTGGACCTTTGGGTTCGATCTCATCTACTCCTTGCAGGACCGAGAGGTGGATCTTCGGCTTGGCCTCCATTCCTTTCCGGCCCGCTACGGGGCGGCTACTACGCTTCGGGTGGCGCAGATTCTCCATGGGGCTGCTTGGGTCGGTTGGGTTGCTTTCGGCTTGCAGGCAAATCTCTCGGGGGCATATTGGTTGGCTTGCGCGATTGCCGGGGCAGCACTCCTCTATGAGCATCGGCTCTGTCGAAAAAAAGATGGACGAGCCCTGAACGTGGCGTTTTTCGAGGTCAACGTGGCGGTGAGCTTGCTGCTTTTACTGGGGGTCATCGGAAGTCTATGGCTGTGACAGGCTTTTGGGATGTCTGCCGAAAGGCGGACATCCTCGACATCGCCGAGAGGGTCGTTGCGGGGGAGAGGATCGACGAAAGGGCCGCGCTGCGGCTCTTTGATTGTCCGGATACGGCCGCCGTAGGCGCTTTGGCCGACCTGATTTCCCGGAGAAAAAACGGTTTACGTGCTTCCTATCTTGTGAACCGCTATCTCAACTACTCCAACATCTGCCTCTTGAGCTGTCGCTTTTGCGCCTTTTATCGCCGAGCGGGGCAACCGGGAGCTTTCCTCTATTCGGTCGAGGAGTTGACCGAGCAGGCCTATCGCTCTTGGAATCGGGGGGCGGTCGAGGTGCATTGCGTCGGGGGACTCCATCCGAAGCTGCCCTTTTCCTATTACCGAGATCTGATCGCTGCGATCAAGGAACGTTGCCCGGGGATGATGGTCAAGGCATTCACCGCCGTGGAGATCCGTCATATGGCCGATCGGATCGTTCACCGGTCGATTCAGGAGGTCTTGGAGGAGCTGGCCGAGTCGGGCCTCGACTCCCTCACCGGGGGAGGAGCGGAAATTTTCGACGCCGGGGTCAGAGACGAGATCTGTCGAGGGAAAGAAACAGCCGAGGAGTGGCTGGAGGTCCACCGCACGTGGCATCGGATGGGAAAAAAGAGTACGGCGACGATGCTCTTCGGGCACGTCGAAAAGCCAGCACACCGAGTCGATCACCTACGGCGACTGCGCGAGCTGCAGGAGGAGACGGGAGGGTTTTGCGGGTTTGTACCGTTTGCTTTCGAGCCGGCGAACACAAAGCTTTCCCACATTCGACGGGCCGGCGCCTTGGACATCCTGCGGACGATCGCGGTCAGCCGCATCTATCTCGACAATTTCGACCATATCACTTCCTATTGGATCAGTTCGGGACTGCCTCTGGGCCAGATCGCCCTTTCGTTTGGCGCCGACGATCTCCATGGGACCATCGAGGAGGAGAAGATTTTTCACATGGCGGGCTCGAACAACCCCGTTTCGCAAAAGGCCGACGATCTGGCGGCAGCGATCCGGGAGAGCGGACGGGAGCCTGTGGCACGAGATACCTACTACCGGGTTCATCCCGCTGTCCGTCCTTTCCGAAAAGCGATCGGAGTGGGGGCGTGACGGGATTGGATCCCGGCCGCGTTTGCGAGTCGAGCGGAGCGGTGGTATGCTTTTCCCGTCATGCTCCACAAGCGTTCTCCTGCGGTTGGCAAAATGGATTTCCCCGCCTTACGGCCGGGTTTGTCTTCCCTACCTCGGCTGCAAAATTTGTGAGAGAGAAACCCGACGGCTTCAGGCCGACACTCTGACGGAAGGAGAATACTACGATGGCGTCGTCGCCTACCCAATTTCCCGAAAAAAACAAGCTTTCTCGGGGCAAGAAGAATGATCCCTCCTGGAGGGACCAGAGGGGTCCCGGAGAGAGCAAGTGGAAGGGATTGGTCTTCTTCCTCGGGATCGCTTTTGTCTTCTCGGCTCTGCTCTATTTCGTAGGTGCCGGGCAGGGGTCTCCCGTCGAAGCGAAAACGCTCCCGCAGCTCGTCCGGCTTCTGGATCAGAAGCAGGTGAAGTCGATCGCCTTTGTCCGAGATACCTCGAATGGGCAGACCTACCTGGAAGGGCGCTTCATGAAGCCATCGCCCGATGCTCCGGGAGGAATGGTCCTAGTCCCTTTTCGGACAATCGTCGATCTCGATTTCAATCGCGATCTCCACGATCTTCTCGCGGCCAAAGGCTTCCCGGAGGTCGACATCCGAGTAGTCCACAATTTTTGGGGTCAGGCACTTCTCAGCATCCTCCCATTCCTTCTGTTCATTCTGGCCCTCTACCTACTCTTCCGGCAGCAGATCCGCATGGCGGGGAAAACCGCGTTTAGTTTCGGGAAAAGCCGGGTGAGGCTTCTCTCCGGGGAAAAGACCAAAGTTACCTTCCAAGACGTAGCGGGAATCGAGGAAGCCAAGGAAGAGGTTCAGGAGATCGTTGAATTCCTCAAGGAACCCAAGCGTTTCCAGAAGCTGGGTGGGCGCATTCCCAAGGGCGTATTGATGGTCGGGCCTCCCGGCACCGGGAAGACGCTGCTGGCCAAGGCGATTGCGGGTGAAGCCGACGTGCCTTTCTTTAGCATCAGCGGGTCCGACTTCGTCGAGATGTTCGTCGGAGTGGGGGCGTCACGGGTCCGGGACATGTTTGAGCAATCCCGTCGGCATGCTCCTTGCATCGTCTTCATCGATGAGATCGATGCCGTCGGGCGCAGCCGCGGGACCGGCTTGGGCGGTGGGCACGATGAGCGAGAGCAGACGCTGAATGCCTTGCTCGTCGAGATGGATGGCATCGAATCCCAGGAAGGTGTGATCGTCATTGCCGCGACGAACCGCAAGGATGTGCTCGATGCCGCCTTGCTCCGTCCAGGCCGCTTCGATCGCGAGGTCCGTGTCAACTTGCCGGATATCCGGGGTCGCGAGGAAGTCCTGAAGGTTCACTCGGCAAAGGTAAAATTGGCAAAAGAGGCCGATCTTCTCGCCTTGGCTCGGGGAACCGCCGGCTTTTCGGGAGCCGAGTTGGCCAATCTCATCAACGAGGCGGCTCTCTTGGCTGCCGGCCGTGGGAAAGAAGCGATTGGACAGTCCGAACTGGAAGAGGCTCGCGATAAGGTTCGGTGGGGTCGCGAACGAAGGAGCTTAGCCATGAGCGACGAGGAGAAACAGATCACCGCCTATCACGAGGCGGGTCACGCTCTTCTCAACGTCCTTCTGGAGCATACGGATCCCCTACACAAGGTGAGCATCATCCCGCGAGGACCGGCTCTCGGAGTGACGATGATGCTACCGGCTACCGATCGTTACAATACCAGGAAGAAGGAGCTGCTCGACAGCTTATGCGTCGCAATGGGAGGCCGCGTGGCGGAGGAGATTTTTCTGGGCGATATCTCCAGCGGGGCCAGCGGAGACATTCGGCAGGCTACCTGGTATGCACGACGGATGGTTTGCGAATGGGGCATGAGCGAAAAACTTGGGATGGTTCACTATGCGGACGATCCGACGATGACTTTTCTCGGCCGGGACTTGGGAATGTCGAGGGCGTACAGCGAAGCGACGGCCGAGGCGATCGATGGAGAAGTCCAGCGGCTGATCCAAGAAGCCTATCAGCGTGCGAAGAACCTGATCGTCGAGAATCGGACGCGGATAGAAGCATTGGCAAAGGCGCTCTTGGATTACGAGACCCTGGATGCTCGGCAGGCGGAAGAGATTGTCAAAACCGGTCGTCTGCTTTCTCCCCCGCCGCG
>NZ_CABFUZ020000194.1 GCF_902143385.2 Methylacidimicrobium cyclopophantes | reverse complement strand
CTCCGGCCGGCCGGGGGGCGGCAAAAAAGAAGGGGGAGTTTTGTTTCGCCGTCGTCAGCCCCGCCCACCTCCTCGATCCGACGCTGCCGATCGCCGCGTGCCGGGCGGGGGCCTTGGGAATCCTCGATTTGGGGTATCGACGCGGCGGCTGCGGCGCGCGGAAGAGGGCGGTGGAGCGGTTGCGAAGGGAGGCGGAAGCGGAAGGCGGCTGGGGGATTCGATGGGAGAGCTTCGGTCTTTCCTCGAGGTCTCCCGAAAAAATCGGCCAATGGTCCTCCCCTCCGGTTCCTCATCTCTTTCTTTCGATCGGCGGTGCCTCTCCCCTTCGAAAAGCGCAACTGCCGAGGATCCGGAAGGCGGGCCGCGCGCTGGCCGAGCGCGTCTGGCTCGAGGTCTGCGGCCTCTCCGAGGCACTCGCGGCCGAAGCGGCGGGGTTCGACGGTGTGGTGGTTCGCGGCCACGAGGCCGGCGGCCGCGTGGGCATGAGCAGCTCCTTTATCTTGCTGCAGGAGCTCCACGGACGGCTGGGGATCCCATATCTGCTTTGGGGCGGGATCGGCTTGGGGGGTGCTGCAGCCGCGGAGGCGGCCGGAGCTTCGGGTGTCGTGCTTTCCGAGGCGCTCTGGCTTACCGAGGAGGGACCGTACGCGCGACCGGAGCAAAGACCGGGAGGGAAGGAGTGCGAGGGAGCGGTGGGCGCGGCGGTCGGCGGAGAGGAGATCTTCTTTCGCCTCTTTTCCCGGACGGGTCCGGAGCCGATCCGGATCCTTCAGGAAGAGGCCGACCGGGGGGGGATCTGGTGGCGGAAGCTCGCGGCTCTCTTGGAGGGATCGGAGGACGGTGGGCTCTTTCCTCTCGGCCAGGAGATCGCCTTCGCCCCAGAGCTCGCGTCGACCTACGGGACGGTAGGGAGGGTTCTGGAGGGACTCCGCGCCTCGCTTGCGCGGAGAGCGAGGCAAGCGCTTTCGCAGAGAGCGCTGGGCGAGGGGTCGGCCCTCGCCACGGCGCACCGGACGCGCTTCCCGATCGTCCAAGGACCGATGACTCGGGTAAGCGATACGCCCGCCTTTGCCCGGTCGGTCGCTCGGGCGGGAGGGCTCCCCTTCCTCGCCTTGGCGGTGCTGCGAAGGGAGGCGGTCCGCTCTCTCTTGCTCCGGACCGCCGATGCGCTGGAGGGCCTTCCCTGGGGAGTGGGCCTCCTCGGGTTCCTTCCTCCGGAATACCAAGAGGAGCAGATGGAGGCCATCGAGGAGACGAGGCCGCCCTTCGCCCTCCTGGCCGGCGCTCGGATGAGCCAGATCCGAAGGCTCGAAGGGCTGGGGATCACGACCTATGCGCATGTCCCCTCTCCGGAAATCCTGCGTGGCTTTTTCCAGGAAGGGCATCGCCATTTCATCTTGGAAGGGAGCGAATGCGGAGGCCACACGGGCCCACGGACGAGCTTCGTCCTTTGGGAGAAGGCGATCTTGCTTCTCGCGACGGAGGCGGCCTCCTCTTCCCCGCCGCTCCGCGTGCTCTTTGCGGGGGGGATTCATGACGCCCTTTCGGCGGCGATGGTCTCCGTCCTGGCGGCTCCGCTCGTGGAGAGGGAAGGCCAGATCGGGGTGCTGATGGGAACGGCCTACCTCTTCACTCGGGAAGTGGTCCGAGACGGCGCCATCGTCCGGGAGTTCCAGCGTCAGGCGGCGGCCTGCCGGAGGACGGCTCTCCTTCCCTCGGGAACCGGGGTATGGACCCGCTGCGCCCGGACCCCTTTCTGTACGGAGTTTTTGGAACGCCGTCGCCGCCTCCTCCTCGCGGGGACTCCGAAGGCCGAGCTGCTCCGGGAGCTCGAGCTCCTCAACGTAGGCCGGTTGCGGATCGCGGCCAAGGGGATCACCCGTTCCGCCGTGCCGGAGAAAGAGGGCACCCCTCCCGGCTATGTCTCCGCTCCGCTCCCTCTCCAGAGGAAGGAGGGGCTCTATATGCTGGGAGAGGCGGCCCGACTCCGTCGAGAAATCCTCACGGTCGAGGAGCTGCACCGGACGGTCTCCGTCGATTCCTACCGGAAGCTCGAGCAGGCCGTGGGATCGCGGAGAGTGGGAGGGCGGAAGAGAGGGCGAGGAGAGAGAGAGCCGATCGCGATCATCGGGATGGCCTGCCTCTTTCCGGGAGCGGAGGGGATTCGTTCCTTCTGGGGAAACATCCTCGGCGGGAGAAGGGCGATCCGGGAGGTCGATCCGGCGCGGTGGCGGCCCGAGGAGTTCTTTTCCGGCGCGGTTCCTGCGACCGAGCGGGTCGCCTCGAAATGGGGCGGCTTTCTCGAGCCGCTCCTCTTCGATCCGATCCGGTACGGCATTCCTCCGGCGAGCGTGCCTTCGATCGAGCCGGTCCAGCTCTTGGCCTTGGAGGTCGCCGCCAGAGCCCTAGCCGATGCGGGGCTCCATCGGCGCCCCTTCGCCCGGGAGCGGACCGCGACCATCTTCGGAGCCGGTGGCATTCCCGATTTGGCCGCCGCCTACGTCTTCCGGGCGCTGATCCGCCACTATCTCGGACGGCTCGAGGAGATCCCGCAAGAGCTGCGGGAGAAGATCGAGCGCCGACTTTTGGAGCGGGAGCTCCCGCTTTGGACCCCCGACTCGTTCCCCGGCATCCTGAGCGGAGTCCTTGCCGGGCGGATCGCGAGTCGCCTCGATCTCGGCGGAGCCAGCTTCTCGGTCGATGCCGCATGCGCGTCGGCTCTGGCCTCCGTCCGAGCCGGGATGGAGGAGTTGCGCAACGGACGAGCCGATTTCGCCCTGGTGGGAGCGGCCGACACGAACAACAACGTCTGCTCGTTCGTCGGCTTTACGCAGTCCCACGCCCTCTCCCCCGAGGGAGAGAGCCGTCCGTTTGACGCAGCCGCCGACGGGATCGTCCTGGGGGAGGGGGTTGCCGCGGTGGTGCTCCGTCGTGCAAAGGATGCGGAGCGGGAGGGGGACCGGATCTACGCCCTCCTCCGGGCTTGCGGCAGCTCGAGCGACGGGCGGAACCGGAGCCTCACCGCTCCCCATCTCCAAGGACAGCTTGCGGCGATCGAGCGCGCCTTCCGAGAAGCGGAGATCGACCCCGCTTCCCTCGGATTGATCGAGGCCCACGGCACGGGGACCTCCCTCGGCGATCGAATCGAAATCGAGGCGCTCAAACGGGCGTTTGCTCGAAGCGAGGCCCTCCCGGCCTCCTGTGCGATCGGCTCGGTCAAGTCGATGATCGGCCACACGAAGATTGCGGCCGGCATGGCCGGGTTGCTCAAGGGAGCCCTTGCGCTCCACCAGCGGGTCCTTCCTCCTACGCTCGGGGTCGATCGACCGAACCCCGCATTGCGCTCCCCCGAGAGTCCTTTCTATCTCCCCATGGAGCCGAGACCCTGGTTGGCCGATCCGGAAAAGGGTCCGCGTCGCTGCGGAGTGAGCGCCTTCGGCTTCGGAGGTTCCAACTTCCATCTGGTCTTGGAAGAGTACCGAGGAGCCTTCCGCGCCGCCGATCGAATCGATCTTGCGCCGCGCGAGCGGGAGCTCTTCTTCTTTTCCGGGAACGATCCGCAGCAGATCTTCGATGCGATCGAGCGGCTCCTGCATCGGCTCCCCCGGAGCGGGATCGCGGAGCTCGGCCCCCTAGCCGGCGCGCTCTTCCGGGCGGATCCCTCGCCGGCCGGAAGAGAGACCCCGCCCTTCCGTCTCGCGCTCCTCGCCGCTTCTCTCGAAGAGCTCCGTGGCCGGCTCTTGGCTTGGCAAAGCCGGCCCGGCTGGCCGATGGATGGCTCGGGAGAGTCGGAGGGATGCTACTGGGGAAGCGGTTCGGGGCTGGGAGGACTCTGCGTCCTCTTCCCCGGTCAAGGCTCCCAGCGGGTTGGGATGCTCGCGGAGCTCGCGGTAGCCTCGGAGGATTGCCGGGAGAGGCTCGAGTGGGCCGACCGGGCCCTCCGCCAGGAGCTTCCCCAGCCACTCTCCCGTTACCTCTTCCCCCCTGCGACCTTTTCCGCCGAAGAGCGTTCGGCCCGCGAGGAAGCCCTCAACGCGAGCCGAGTGGCGCAACCCGCGCTGGCCGCCGTCGAGCTCGCCGGGTTATCCTTTTTCTCCCGGTACGGATTCGAGGCGGACTGTTTTTCCGGGCATAGCTTCGGCGAATACGCCGCTCTCTGCGCCGCGGCGGCGCTTCCTCCCGAGGAGCTCCTTCGACTCGCCGCGCAGCGGGGTCGAATCATCGACGAGCTCGTCGCGAAGGGGCGAGTGGGGGCGATGGCGGCGGTCGGCGCCCCTTCCGATAGGGTGCGGGAGCTCCTCCCCTCCATACCCTCGGTCTGGGTGGCCGCAGCCAACGGGCCACGGCAGACGACCATCTCCGGAACGGTCGAGGGGATCGAGCGGGCTCTCGAAGAGCTCCGGCGGACCGGGATCCCCGGCAAGAAGCTCGGCTTGGCCTTTCCCTTCCATTCGGGGTTGGCGGCCGAGGCCCGGGCCCCGCTCGCGCAGTCTTTGGCTCAGATCTCCTTTTCGGCTCCACGAAAGCCCGTCTTCAGCGGGGGGAGCGCCTCTCCCTATCCCTCCTCTCGAGCCGGGATCCGCGCGCTCCTCCTCCGCCAGATCGAAGAGCCGGTCTGCTTCGTCGAGACGATCGAGGCTCTCTACCGAGCCGGCATCCGGGCCTTTTTCGAGTGCGGACCGGGAGCGACCCTCACGGGCTTCGTTCGGAAAATTTTGGCCGATCGCCCCCATCTCGCCTTCGGGCTCGATCCGCTCGGCCGCCCCTTTTGGCAGCGCTGGGGCGAGATCTTGGCCCGATGCTTCGCTGCGGGCGTGCGCTTCCGGTCCGGGGCCTGGTTCGAGGGAAGAGGGTTGCCCGAGCTTTCCTTGGAGGATTTCCGGGTCGAGCTCGAGGCGCGGGAGAAGAGCGAATCCCGCCTCTGGCGGATCGACGGAGGGAGGGCGGTTCGCCTGGAAGCCGATCCGACGACTCGCTCCGGTTCGCGCAGAGCGGAAAGCGGCGGGGACGAGATCCCCAGACTCCCTTTCGAAGAAAATCGTTGCGACACAAAGGCCCCCATGAAGAAAAACGATTCTCCGAGCGAGCCGAGCTCCGAACCGATCCTCGGCGACCACTCCGCTTCCTCTCCCGCCGATCCGCCTCCTCCGCCCGATCCTGCGGCTTCTTCCCGTTCATCGGCGCGGGAGCTCCAGGCGACGCTGCGCCAGCTCATCGAGCTTCAGCGAGAGCAACAGCGGACCCTCCGCCGCTTCTTGGACCTCTTCGGTCCAAGCCTTGCGAACTCGGCCGAAGTGGGCCCGCTGGAAGCGGATGGGGAAGCCGATCACCATCGCGGCCACGCGGAAGAGGGGCTCGGGGTTCCTCCCGCTCCGGTCCTGCCTCCATTTCCAAGGGAATCGGCCTTCCGGTCGGCTCCCGGGGAGCCGAAGACGCCCTTTCCGAGGGGAGAGGAGGAAGCGGCTCCACGGCAAAACGGGATCTCGAAGAACCGGGAGGAGTTCGGGAAGGAGCTCGTGCGAGAGGTGGTCGAGGCGACCGGATATCCGGAGGAGATGGTCCGTCTCGATGCCGATATGGAAGCGGAGTTGGGGATCGACTCGATCAAGAGGGCGGAGATCTTCTACCGGCTACGCCGGCGCTACCCGCTCTTGGCCGAGCAGGAGGAGGAGTGGCTCTTTGCCGAACTCGGATCCCGGCGGACGCTGGAGGAGATCCTCCGCTGGCATGACGAGCTTCTCTCGAAAGCGGGTCCCCTCCGCCGAAAGGGCGCGGTCGCTCAAGCTCGACCGACCCTTCGCCTCCTCGAGGGGGGCGATTCCGAAGACGGACCGAGGAGCTTCTCGACGGCGCGGTATGTCGTCCGCGCCCTCGAGGCTCGACCGGAAGAGTCCGGAGACAAGCCTCCTCCGACGGCGAGGGGCTCCGCCCTCTTGATCGGTCGAGCCTCGCCGCTCGTGGAAGGAGTGGCGCGTCTGCTCGCGCAGAGCGGCGTCGAGGTCTACCGCCTCCTTCCCGGAAGGGCGAGTCGGCAACTTTCGGCGAAGAGCAGGGAGGAGAGCTTCTCCACGGCCCGCTCGCTGCGTGAGGCGCGGCAATGGATCGAAGGAGCTTCTTCCCCGTTGAAAACCCTCTTCTTTTTTTCGTCACCCTCCCGGGACGAGGCCGAACACGCCGCGGAGGCTCGAGAGTTCTTCCTTGCGCTCCAGGCGTGGGCGGAGCCGCTGCGGAAAACCGGGGGCTGCTGGATCGTTCCGGTAACGTCCTTGGACGGCAAGTTTGGCTTGGGCGGCGGTGGAAATTTTGCCGCTTCCTCCGGAGCGCTCCCCGCCCTTGCGAAGACGGCCGCGCGGGAGTGGCCCGAGGTGCGGGTCAAGTGTATCGACTTCGATCCGGAACTCGATCCGGAGGAGGCGGGATTCCACCTCCTTTCCGAACTCGCCTGCGGGGATCCCGCGATCGAAGTGGGCTTCACGCCGATCGGTCGATGGACGCTGCGATTGGAAGAAGCCCCTCTGGCGCCTTCGGGCCCGCTCTTGCCGCTCGATCCCGAAAGCGTCGTGGTCGCCGTCGGGGGCGCCTACGGAATCGGCGCGTACGCGCTGCAAGCCCTCGCCGCCAAATATCGGCCTACCCTGATTCTTCTCGGCCGAAGCGCCCCGCCGGGAGTGGAGGTCCAAGAGTCCTCGGCCGTGGGGCCCGCCGATCGCAAGGCTCTCCTGCTTCGTCGGCTCCGATCGGAGCGGCCCGAGCTGACCCCCGTCCAAGCGGAGCATGCTTGGAAGGCATCGGAGAGGAAGCGGGAGATCGAAAGAAATTTGGCGGCGCTCCGAGCCGCCGGATCCCGGGTCCTCTACCGATCGATCGACGCCCGCGACGCCGCCGCCTTCCGGGCCCTCCTCCAAGAGATCTACCGAAGCGAGAAGCGGATCGACGGGGTGATCCACGTGGCGGGAATCGTCGAGGACCGACTCCTCCAAGAAAAGCGCTTGGCCTCCTTCGAGCGGATCTACGAGACGAAGGTATCGCCGGCGCTGACGTTGGCGCGAGAGCTCCGTCCGGAAGGGCTGCGTTTCCTCGCCTTCTTTTCTTCGGCGGCCGCTCGCTTCGGGAATCCCGGCCAGTGCGACTACGGGGCCGGGAACGAGGTCCTCAACAAGCTGGCCCAAAGGCTCTCCGTCCAATGGCCCGGAGTGCGGACGGTTTCCCTTGGATGGGGACCATGGGAAGGCGGGATGGTCGCAGAGGAGCTCGGCTCCCGTTTCGCCAAACGGGGAATCGGACTCATTCCGCCCACGGTCGGCTCCTCCCTCTTCCTTCGGGAGATCGAAGAGACCGAGACGAGAGAGGCCGAGATCGTCGTGGCCGCGGGGAAAGCGGCCATGGGCTCTCCCATTTCTGGGAGGCTCTCTCCGGAGAGAGAGGGGTGAAGAGCGGTGCCGAAAGGGGCAACCGATGCCGGTCTTAACCGATTTCCGCTCCGTGGAGGCCGTGAAGCCCATTCCACAGATGCTCTCCCTGGAGGTGAGCTGTTGGGCCTTCGCCAACGCCTATTGCGCGCGGGAGCGGATCGTCGATCCGGAAGCGATCCGGGAAGTCCGGCGCGAGGTTCGCGCCCGCTTCAGCCGGTATGCCGTCTCCCCGAAGCTCATTCGCCGGCGACAGCTGGTCTTTTTCCCGAGGCTGGGGGACGTTCGATGGACGGATGCGGGATTGGCTCTCTCGGAGCCGGAGGAGGCGCATCTGCGGCTCCTGCCCGATTGGCAGGAGCCGAGGGGAGTCGATCTCAAGAGCCGCCACGCGAGCTACGGCCGGGTGGTCGAGGGAGTCTTGCGCCAGCTCTACGAAGCGTCGGAAGCCGGGCCCGATGATTGGATCCATGTGACCTGCTCGGGGTATCTGGCTCCCAGTCCGGTCGAGCGCCTCGCCGCCAAGAATGGCTGGTTCGAGACGACCGTCACCCACTGTTACCACAAGGGCTGCTACGGGGCCTTCCCCGCGGTCAAGATGGGCCATGGATTTCTCGCCTCTTCCCGCGGCGGCTTCGGGCCGGTCTCGGCGCGAGTCGAGATCGTCCATACCGAGCTGCTCTCCCTCCATCGAGACGTCGAGGATTGGAGCCCACAGAACATCATAACTCTGACGCTCTTTGGAGACGGCTTCATCCGCTACACGCTCCTTTCGGACGAGGAAGCGGCGCGAAGGAGCGTTCGCGGACTGAAGCTCCTCGGGTATCGCGAGCATCTTTTGCCCGATTCGGCCGAGGAAATGAGCTGGATTCCCGGCTCGCATCATTTCGACATGACCCTGACGACCAACGTTCCGACCGTCATCCGGGAGTCGGTCCGCCCCTTTGCGACCGAGCTGCTGCGCAGCTGTGGGATGGATTGGGAGCGGGATGGAGAGCGGCTGCTCTTCGCACTCCACCCCGGCGGGCCGCGGATCGTCGACTCCGTGCAGGAAGAGATGGGGCTCCATGCCGACCAGGTCGCCTTCAGCCGTCGGATCTTCCGGGAAAACGGCAACATGTCCTCGGCGACCGTGCCCCACATTTGGAAGGAGATCCTTGCCGAGCCGGCGGTCCC
>NZ_CABFUZ020000193.1 GCF_902143385.2 Methylacidimicrobium cyclopophantes | reverse complement strand
CCGCCGATCCCGAGGCGCTCGCCCGCAACGCGGGCGATGCCTGGATGGCAACGCAAGCCCCGGAAGCGGTCTTCTATCCGGAAGACACCGAATCGGTCGTGCGGCTGGTCCGATGGGCTTCCCAGGCCCGAGTGGCGCTTACCCCCCGTGGAGCGGGACGCGGCTACGTAGGGGGCTGTGTCCCCATCCGAGGTGGGATCGTCGTCAACTTCTCCCGGATGAACCGGATCCGCGAGATCGATCCGCGCGATGGAGTCGCGGTCGTCGAACCCGGGGTGATCACCGCCCAACTCCAGGAAGCGGCCGCCAAGCTCGGCTGGTACTACCCGCCCGATCCGGCAAGCGCTTCGGAAAGCAGCTTGGGAGGAAATATTGCGACCAATGCGGGAGGTCCCCGCTGCCTCAAATATGGGGTGACTCGCCACTATGTGCTCGGCCTCGAGGTCGTGTTGGCCGATGGAACGGCCATCCGCGTCGGCGGACGCACCCACAAGAACAAGGTCGGCTTCGATCTCGTCGGCCTCTTCGTCGGCTCGGAAGGACTCCTCGGGTTGGTGACGGAGGCGACGCTGCGCCTGATCCCGCGCCCCCCCTATCGGGTCTGCGCGGCGGCGATCTTTCCCTCGATCGAGTCGGCCGCCGGCTGCGTCGAGGAGATCTTTGGAGCCGGCCTTCTCCCTTCGGCTCTGGAAGTCGCCGACCGATTTACGTTGGAACGGGCGCGCGAGTTTTGTCCGGAGCCGATTCCTCCGGGCGAAGCGCACCTTTTGGTCGAGATCGACGGCCATGCCGCGGGAGTCGAAGCGGAGCTCGAGAGCCTTCTTCCCATCCTTCGGCGCTCGGGCGCGGGAGAGGTCCAAATCGGCCGCGGAGAGGAAGGATGCGACCCGCTCTGGCGAACCCGGCGTGCCTTTTCGCTGGCCTTGAAGGCCAGCGGCCTCACCAAGCTCAACGAGGATGTCGTCGTGCCCAGAGGGCGGCTCGTCGACCTGGTGCGTTTGGGGAGCGAGATCGAGCTTCGTTATGGATTTCCCGTCGCCTGCTTCGGCCATGCCGGAGACGGCAACATCCATGTCAACTTGATGATCGATCGGAGCCAGCCCGGGATGGAGGAGCGCGCGCAAGAAGCCCTCGACCTTCTCTTCCGCCAGATCGTCGCTTGGGGAGGATCGATCACGGGGGAGCATGGCATCGGCATCGCCAAGAAGCGCTGGTGGCCCCTCGCGGCCTCTCCCGCCGTCCGCGCCCTGCACGAGCACTTGAAGCAGGCGTTGGACCCGGAAGGGTTGCTCAACCCAGGAAAATTCGTTTGATTTTGTTGCCTCTGCTCGGCAGGCTCGCCAATTCGACCGGCTCTTCGAGTGGCGAGGCCGATTCTGAGAAAGCTATGGGATTCGAGGACACCTTTGACTACTCGCTTGAATCGAGTCGCGTGATCTTGCTGCCGCGCACGCGGGTGGCGACCTTCCGTACGTCTCTGGTCCATTACACGCTGATGACCGAGGCGATGGACAGGGTAGGCACGACCTTCGTCCGCGAGGGAAACCTGGAAGCGGAGCAGCCGCAGCTCATCCTGCCGAAGACCATGGAGAAGCTGCTCTTGGAGGGTTTCGGCGAAAAGGCCCGCGCTTATGCGCAATGGTTGAGCAGACAACCCGATTCTCTCTCGTTTTTGCGTTATGGATTTCAGCTGCGCAAAGAGGAGCTGCGCTTCCGCAAGGTAGACTCCCCGATCGACTCGGTGATACACGCCATCACGCGGGAGGTGCAGGAGCGGGACGATCCCTTTGCGACTGTCCTCGTCGGCATTGAGGATGGCTGGGAAGTCTCTCTCTTGCGCTTTTTCCTCGAATGGGTGCAAAAATCCCTCCCCCGGAATGTCCACGATCTCCGCCAAGAAGGCTTTCTCTAAAAAGGATGGCCGAGGAGCACCGCCGTTCCCCCGTTCTCTTTCGAGATCCGGAACGGGAAGACCGCTGGAGAGCACTCTCGGAAATGGAGCGTTACTACTTGGCGCAGCCGGAGGAGAATCTGCTCGGAGCGCAGGAGTCGGAGCATGCCCTGCGCGTGATGCGCCGGCGTCCGGGAGATCGGATCACCCTCTTCGACGGGGCCGGCACGGAGTGGATTGCGGAAGTAACCGGGCGGGAAGGCCGCCGACTCGCCTTCCGGAAGATCGCAGAGAGGAAAGTGGCACCTCCTTCTTGGAAGATCGCAATCGCCCAAGCCCTGCTCAAGGCGAAGGCGATGGATCTTGTTTTCCAAAAGGTCACCGAGCTCGGGGTGACGGAGATCTTCCCCGTGTTTTGCGATCGATCGGTGGAGCGTCGGGAAGGAGCGGAACGCAAGCGCGCCCGTTGGACCGAGATCACGATCGCCGCCGCAAAACAGTGCCGGCGCGCGTGGCTTCCGAAAATCCATCCGCTCACGGATCTCGGGGAGCTGAGCCGCGAGGCGTCTGCCTACCCGGTGAGGCTTTTCGGATCTCTGCAAGCGGGGGTTCCTCCGCTACGCAGCCTCCTTCCACTCCTTCGAAAAGAAGCAGAGCGGGGCGTTCTTTGCTTGATCGGACCCGAGGGGGATCTTACACCGGCGGAACGGTCCCGCTTAGAAGGGTGGGGGTTTCGGCCCGTCTCCCTGAGTCCGACCGTCTTACGGTCGGAGA
>NZ_CABFUZ020000192.1 GCF_902143385.2 Methylacidimicrobium cyclopophantes | reverse complement strand
GCGGGCTGCCCCTTCGTGCTGAAGCCCGCCGAGGAGAGCCCGCTTACCGCCCTCCTCTTAGCCCGTCTTTGGGAAGAATGCGGCGGATGGCCCTCTACCTTCCAGGTTCTCCCCAGCTCGGATCCGGAGCGCCTATCGTGTCCGTTTTTGAACGACGCGCGAATCCGCAAGCTGACCTTCACCGGCAGCACCCCTGTTGGAAAGCGGCTCTACGAACGGAGCGCCTCCACCCTCAAGCGCATCAGCCTTGAGCTCGGAGGCGGGGCTCCCTTCCTCGTATTCGCAGATGCCGACTTGGAAAAGGCCGCCGATGGCGCGATCACCGCGAAGTTCCGCAACGGCGGGCAGAGTTGCGTCGCAGCCAATGCCTTCTATCTCCAAGAGGAGATCGCGGCTGACTTCACGCGGCGCTTCGCCGAGCGGGTCGCCGCGCTCCGGTTGGGAGACCCTCTCGACGAGAAGACCCAAGTTGGTCCGCTCGTCAACGAGCAGGGCCTAACCAAGGTCCGGGAGCTCGTGGAAGACGCCCTCGGCCGTGGAGCCGAGACGCTTCTGGGGGGTCCCAGCCATGGGCTCTACTTTCCCCCCAGGATCCTTCGCGGAGTTCCTCCCGATTCCCGGATCCTCGAAGAAGAAATCTTCGGCCCGGTCGCCCCGCTCTGCACCTTCCGCACCGAGGCGGAGGCTTTGGCCGCCGCCCGGCGGGGAAGGGCAGGCCTCGCCGCCTACCTCTGGACCCGGGATCTTGCACGTGCCCTCCGTTTCGCCGAGGAGCTTCCGTACGGAATCGTCGGGGTCAACGACGCGCTTCCTTCCACCGCCCAAGCCCCCTTCGGAGGCGTTCGCGAATCGGGCCTTGGCCGCGAAGGGGGGAAATGGGGACTCGCCGAGTATCTCGAGCCTCAATATATCTCTCTCGGCTTGTCCTGAACGCAAGCGGCCGCGGCCCGGAAGGCCCGCGGTTACGGAACAAGAGCGAAGACCCGAGCCGGAGCTCCGGTGCCCCCGGCGATCTTCATCGGAATACAGTAGAGCACGGCTCCTCGCGGAGGAATCGCCCCGACGTTCGCGAGGTTCTCGAATCCAGGCCGTCCCGCTCCGAGCCAGAGCCGGTGGACCGGAAAATCCGTTGCATTTCCCGGATCGAGGCTCGCCGTGTCGATCGCCAAGGCCGCCACACTCCGCTCGCGGAGTAGAAAAGAGACGGCTTCGGGCGAATAGCCCGGAAACCGGAGGTGCTCGACATCCCTCCACCGATCGGTACCGAGATACCGCTTCTTGTCGGGCCAAAACTTCCCCCACCCCGATCGGGCTACGAGGATCGCCCCGGCGGGCAGCGGGCCGTATTCCCGCTCATGCCGTTCGATGTCGGAAACCGCGAGCATCGCGTCGGGGTCTCTTTCCGCCCGCTCCTCGAAGTCGACTACGCAGGCGGGCCCGATGCAGCACCCAAGGAAGACCTGGTCCGCGGAGGCTCCCCGCTCCGCAAAGTGGAGCGGAGCATCCATGTGAGTTCCGCCATGCTCAGGGGCATAGAACTTACCCGCTGCATAAAAGTGGCCCGCTCCCCCGAAACGCCCATGGTGCTCATACCAGTGGTGAAATCCCGTCTCGGTCGGCCAATAGACGCTTTGCTCGTCGAAAGAATAGGTGAGGTCAATCGGTCCCGCCGCCCCCATACGTACGCCCCTCCGCCGGAGGAGTCGCGGCTTCCGCTCGAGAAGGGCCAGCGCTCCTCCCTCTCTCCTCGGCTGCTTTTTCTTCTCCGTTTCCTTCGAATTGGCAAGAAGAATGCTCTTCCAAACCTTCTCGAGGGGAATCCTCCGACCTTCGCGGGAGCGAAGCGCCGGGGGAAGTCGGCCAATCGGGCCGCTTTCCCCCGGCAAGGAGAACAGGCAATGGCTGAAACCGAAGAAGCATAACTCATGCCAAAAGAAAGGGACCGATCCCCTTTCCTTTTCTCCTCGCCCCCTCCCGCTTCCTCGGAGCGGAGGGCGGCGGTCCGCTGCCGCCGCTTGTCAAATCGTTCTCCGCTTCCTTAGAATCCCGCCCACAGGAGCGGCATCCCACGCGGCATCCCCTCCCAAACGAGACCGAGGGAACCAAACATCTATGAAGATCGCAGTCATCGGGGCCGGATTTGTCGGCGCAACCACAGCCCAGCGGCTCGTGGAACGGAATTTGGGCGATCTCGTTCTTTACGACATCGTCGAGGGGCTCCCGCAGGGAAAGGCGCTCGACATGATGGAGTCCGCCCCCATTTGGGGATTCGAGTCCCGCGTCGTCGGGAGCAACGACCCGAAGGATCTTTCCGGATCGGAAATCATCATCATCACGAGCGGAATCGCTCGCCAACCGGGAATGAGCCGAGACGACCTCTTAGAGAGAAATGCCGGAATCGTGGCATCGGTCGCCGACCAGATCCGCCAGCATGCGTCCCAGGCCATGGTCATCGTCGTCACCAATCCGGTGGATGTTCTCACTCACCTGGCAGCCGTGAAAATCGGCACTCGAAAAGAGCGCATCTTCGGCCTGGGCGGCATCCTCGACGCCGGTCGCTTCCGCCATTTCATCGCGAGCGAGCTCGGGGTTGCTCATGCGGACGTCGACGCCATGGTCCTCGGCGGCCACGGGGATGATATGGTACCGCTGCCTCGCTTCGCCACGGTCAACGGGGTCTCGATCGAAACCCTGCTCCCCGCGGAAACAATTCAGAAGCTCGTGGCTCGCACGAGGGAAGGAGGTGCTGAGATCGTGCGCTATCTCAAAAAGGGGAGCGCCTACTATGCGCCGTCGGCTGCGATCGCCCAGATGGTCGAAAGCGTCGTGCGGGACCAGAAACGGCTCCTCCCCTGCTCCGTCTGGTGCAGCGGACAATATGGAATCACGGGTCAGTTCGTGGGACTGCCGGTGATTCTCGGCCGATCTGGGGTGGAAAGAATCGTCGAGCTCCCTCTCAACGCCGCAGAACTCAAGGAGTTACAGCGGAGCAGCGCCCATGTTGCCGCAACAACGGCCAAGTTGCAGATCGGTGGCTAGCGCTCGCTGCGACGCGTCAACTCCAGACGGTTGAGCATACTCTTGCCCGCCAGGGCCTCCTCCAAATCTCTTTTCCCGCTTACGGATGGAAATCAACGGATCGGCACGGAACTACTCGGAGTCATGGAGACCTTCGTAGCCGAGCGCAATCCTGAAAACACTCGCCCGCCGCTCCAGATCCAACCCGCGGGATATCCCGCTTGCCCACGCTGCGAAAAAGGAGCTGTGAGTGCAGAAGTCTTTTGCTTGCACTCTGTTATTGAAGGCCGTTTCCCTTCTTGGTTGTAGCCGCTTTGTCTTCAGGGAATTTCTTCCAAGTAGACGTCGCCTTCCCTTTTTGAGCTTTCTTCTTCCCCCTTCGGCGCTCCTTCGTGAGACATGCGGGCTAGCCCTCCCGCCCGTCGATCATCCGCCAGAAGGCGGGGCTCTTTTGGAGCTCTTCGTCTTCGGCCAAGGGCAGGTTGCTTCGAAAAAGAAAGTCGGCGATGGTATTCTTGTGGAGGATTCGGAAGACTTGCACTCCGCCATCGGTGACAGCGAAATAGATGCGGTAGTCGCGGCAACGGAAGCGGCGAAGACGCCGGCCTTCCCGCTCCAGGGTCCCTAGCTTCTCGGATGTACCAGCCTCCAACTCCCGCGGCAGCACCTCGAATTCGGCGAGCACCTGGAGTTGGAGATCCTTCGGAAGCGCCGCGAGCTCGCCCAGACTCGCTCTGCTGAAAACCACCTGAAAAGGATTGCTCACCGGTTTCCTCCATTCGCCGGCACGGGCACGGCCTTCGGAACGGCCGCTTCCTCCAATCCTACGGCTTGGGGTGGTCCTTGCACTCCCCCCAAGGGAGCAGGAGCGGCGACTTCCGGATAGAGAAGATATTTTTGGCGGCGCGCTCGATATTCCTCAAGATAAGAATCCCAACTCTCCCACAAATCCTTCACCGATCTACCCTGCTGGAGCGCGAGCCGGACGGCATCGGTGCCGCAAAGCTTGTCGAACAGGGAAGAGTCCTCCGCCCGCATACCCGCGACCGGAGCTCCGTTGAGCGCCTTGTTTACCTCTTCTAAGAGAGTCAGAGCCGTCGGGACGAGCGGCACACGGCGCGGATCCCAAAGATGAATTTGAGCACCTCCGAAGAGCCGCCCTCGCGCCTCCTTGCCGAACAACCGATAGCGGACAGGGCGGAAGATCGCCCCGGGAATCTGGCGCTGGCCCATGGTGCGCGCGAAGCCGTCGGGATCGAGCTCCGGAGATCCGACCAAGGCGAAGGGGAGCGTGGTACCGACCCCATTGTTGACCCCACTCATCTCTCCAAGCAGCCCGGTAAGAACGTAGAAAAACGCGCTCTCGGGCCGAGGAATGTTCGGGGAGGGGGGCACCCAGAGGAGCCGCGTATCCTCCCAGAGCATATCCCGACGCCAACCGTTCATTGGCACGACCGTGAGCTGGGGCCGCTTGCGGATCCACTGCTCACCGGCGATCATCTTCGCAAGCTCCCCCGGAGTCAGTCCATAGACGTATGGAATGTCCCACTCCCCGACGAAGGAGCGGAATCGGGAGTCGAGAGGCATCCCTTCATACCGCTCCCCACCGAGCGGATTGGGCCTGTCGAGTACGAAGAACTCTTTCCCGTTTTCCCCAGCCGCCTCCATGGCCAATCCGAGGGTGCTGATGTAGGTGTAGCTCCGGCAGCCGATGTCCTGGATATCGTAGACCAGCGCATCCACCTCGCGAAGCATCTCCGGCGTGGGTTTCCGGGTTTCTCCGAATAGAGAGTAAATTGGAAGGCCGCTCTGCGGATCCCGGAGAGAATCGACCTTCTCTCCCGCCCACGACGTTCCGTAGAGGCCGTGTTCCGGAGCAAAGATCGCCGTCAGACGCACCCCGGGGGCATGACGCAAAAGATCGAGAGTCGATATGCCGTTCTTGTTGACTCCGGAGGCATTTGTGATAAGCCCGACTCGTTTCCCTTGGAGTTCGCGAAATTGCCGCTTCGCCAAGACATCGACACCCAAATCGACTGGAGCCGCCGCTTGCAGAGAGCGGGAAAGGCTCGATAGTAAGAATAGGAAACCGAACGAGAAGCGAATGAGACGCGCCATATGCCGGTAAGCAGCAGGGCCCTTCATACGAATTTGGCCCGTCCTCGGTCAACGGAGATCCCCCTACGGGTTCCCGGCCGCGGCTCTTTCTTCTCCGGCGAGCTTCGAGACCAATAGGAGATTTTATGCCGGAACCGATTACCGCCGAAGGAATCCGTCAGGAACTCCGACAGATCAAGTACCCGGGCTTCAGCCGCGACATCGTCTCCTTCGGCCTCGTCAAGGAGCTCTCCACCGAAAATGGGGTGGTCTCTCTCCGGCTGGAGTTGACGAGCGCCGATCCCCAAATCGCCGCACAGATCGAACATCAGGTGCGGCAAAGGATTTCCGAGCTCCCGGGCGTCGAGCGGGTAGAAATGACCGTCCACGCCGCCGGTCCGCAGGCGGCCCGCGCACGCACCGCCGCTCCCTCCTCGATCCGTCATATCATTGCGGTCGCCAGCGGAAAAGGCGGAGTAGGCAAATCGACGGTCGCGGCCAACCTCGCGATCGCCCTTCAAAAGGAAGGAGCCCGGGCCACCGGCCTCTGCGATTGCGACATTTACGGTCCCAGCATTCCCCTCATGCTCGGCACCCAGGAGTCGCCCCGGGTCACCTCGGAGCAACGCCTGCTCCCGATCGAGCGGTTCGGCTTACGGGTCATGAGCATGGGGCTCTTGCTCGACGCCGACCAGCCAGCGGTACTCCGCGGACCGCTAGTCACCCGCTATACCCAAGAGTTCCTGCGGAATGTCGATTGGGGCGATCTCGACGTCCTCGTCCTGGATCTTCCCCCAGGAACCGGGGACATCCAGTTGACGATCGTCCAAACAGTCCGCCTTTCGGGCGCCGTGGTCGTGACGACGCCACAGGAAGTCGCTCTGATCGACGCTCGGAAGGCGGTCGGGATGTTTGGGAAAGTCAACGTGCCGCTGCTGGGGATCCTCGAAAACATGAGCTACTTTCTCTGCCCGAACGACCAGAACCGCTATGACATCTTCGGCACGGGAGGCGGGAAGCGGGAAGCCGAGCGGATCGGAGTGCCCTTTCTGGGAGAGATTCCCTTGGAGATCGCAATTCGGGAATCCGGCGACCAAGGCGTTCCCATCGTCCTCTCGGATCCGGATCGTCCCTCGAGCCGCGCCTTTCGCGATGCGGCAAACAAAATTCTTGACACACTTTCGTCCGCATAGTTCACATCGCAGGCACCAGTTACACCAATTGGCGCGGGGGAAGGCCTGTCGCCTTCGCTCCCTTCGGGAATACGAGGAGATCGAGGAATTGGTTGCCGCGGATCGCTGCAAGAAGGTCAAAGCGGGGTATACCCGGCGATTGCCAAAACGGCACTTCCATCGTCGTGTCGGCGGATCCGCCC
>NZ_CABFUZ020000191.1 GCF_902143385.2 Methylacidimicrobium cyclopophantes | reverse complement strand
GTGCGAGGAGATCTCCTCGCTCTCCGGACGAGAAAGGACTCGGCGGGAGAGCCGATGCCTCTCGACCTTGGGCATCTCCAAAAGCTTGGCCTGCCGAACGCCCAAGCGCCGGCTGGTCAACTCGACGACGACGCGATAGAGCCGTTTATCGGATTCTCGAACGGCCAGAAGAATTTCGTGACCGAGTTCTTCCGGAATTTCCTCCCAGAGAGTGCACGTTGCCATGCGCGTTTTGGGAAGGAATCTTGCCTCCGCGAGTCAAAAAGACAATCGTTTTCGACGACAGCCGACGGGAAAGAATGGAGAAAGACCGAGGATTCGCAAGGAGGAAAGGTGGGACTGCGCGCCCGAAGGCCGAAACGGCTCCCGCCCATCCCCTCGCCCCTTCGGAGCTCTCGGGCCGGCTTCTAGGCGCGCATGTGTCGATCGCCGGGGGAGTCGAGCAGGCGGTCGGGCGTGCGTCCGAATGCGGCTTTACCGCCGCGCAGATCTTCCTCAAGAACTGCCGGCAATGGGAAGCGCCCCGGCTCGGCGCGGAGGAGGCCCGAGCCTTTCGAAGAGCCGCCACCGCCTCGGGCATCCTCTTTTTCGCTCATGCAGGATATCTGCTCAACCTCGCCTCCTCCTCGGAGCCACTGGCCGCGCGATCGCTCACGGCACTCCGCGACGAACTGAAACGCGCCGAGCTCCTCGGCCTTCCCTTTCTCGTCCTCCATCCGGGAGCGGCCGCGCGCGGCGAGGATCCCGAACGCGCGCTCTTTCGCCTCGCCGACCGGCTTCGGGCTCTCTTCCGGGAGAGCTCCCCACAACCCGCCGTCCCGATCGCCCTCGAGACGATGGCGGGACAAGGAGGCCAGCTCGGATGGCGGATCGAGCAGCTGGCTTGGCTTCTGCGGGAGATGGCCGATCCCACTCGCTTTGGCCTCTGCCTCGACACGGCCCACCTCTGGGCGGCCGGCTACCCGATCGCGACCCCGGCCGGCTACCGGGATTTCACCGCTGCGCTGGAGAAGCTCGGTCTCGCCGAACGGGTCTTTGCGCTCCATCTCAACGATTCCGCAGTCCCCTTCGGATCGCGGCGCGATCGCCATGCCCATCTGGGCCGGGGGACCCTCGGCCTCTCCGCCTTCGCAAATCTCCTTCGGGATCCGCGCTGGTCGAGCCTTCCGATGGTGCTCGAAACCCCGAAGGAAAACGGGATGGAGGCTGACTGCCGCAACCTTCGAGCGATCCTCCCCTTCCTTCCCAAAAACCCGCCGCAACCCGTCGAAAAGGGCCCGGAAGCCCAAAAAAACCAGTAGCGTTCGACCTTCTCGCGGTCTATATAGCGTTTAGCATGAACCAACCCAAGATTATTGCCTATTTGAAGCCGACGTGCGGATGGAGCCAGGGTGTCCGGGCGATCCTCCGGAAATATCAGCTTCCTTACGAAGACCGGGACATCATCAACGTCCCCGCCTACCGGGAAGAGATGATCCGGAAGAGCGGCCAGCCCTTTTCCCCCTGTGTCGAGGTTGACGGCGAGCTGCTCGCCGACATCAGCGGCCAGGAACTCGAGGATTGGTTGATCGCCAAGGGGATCGTCGAAGCGAGCGACCATCCCGTGGACGCTCCGACCGACCAGGGTTGTTCGGGAGAGCACCACGGCGAGATTCCCGTGCGGCTCAATTTTTAACTCGTCCCACTTCCGTCGTCTTTCCAGCGGTCGCCAAGATTTCGCGGGCGCGGAAAAAGACCGCGTCGAACATCCCCTCGGTCAATCGGCCGGTGAAGGTGTTCTGCTGGCTCGGGTGGTAAGAGGCGAGCAGGGTCCGGTGTTCCGGAAGCGCGATCTCCGCTCCGTGGGAAAAGGAAGGCTGCGGTCGGAAAAGAGAGCGGGCCTCCTCCGGCCATCGCTCCCGGATCCAACCGAGAAGCGTCTCGAAGGCCACCCCGCCGAGGGCGAGGAAGACGCGAAGCCGGGAGAGCGTTTCGAGTTCTCGCGCAAGGAAGGGATAGCAGCTCTTCCTCTCCTCGGGCAAGGGGCGGTTCTGGGGCGGACAGCAGCGGACCGCTGCGCTCACGAAGCAGTCGGAGAGCTCGAGGCC
>NZ_CABFUZ020000190.1 GCF_902143385.2 Methylacidimicrobium cyclopophantes | reverse complement strand
GACCGCTCGCCCGCCATGCTCGCGGAGCTCGAACGGAAGTTCGGAGGACGGCCCGGTTTCCGGAGCGTAGGCGGAGACACCGAAAAGCTACCTCTCGAAACGGGTGCGATCGACTGCTGCTTTGCCAACATGGTCCTGCATCATGTCGAAAGCCCGGAGAAGATGATTCGGGAGCTCTTTCGGATTCTGCGGCCCGGGGGCCGAGCGGTGCTCACGGATTTCGAGAGCCATCGCTTCGACTTCTTTCTGACCGAGTATTTCGACCGATGGCCGGGCTTCCGACCGGCAGAAGTGGCGACCCTGTTTCGTACCGCCGGCTTCCGCTCGGTGGAGGAAGGGCCTCTCGGGGAATTCTGCCAGGCGGAGAGCTCCGCTGGTGAGCGTGGGATAGTGCCCATCTTCTTCATCCGGGCCATCCGCTAGTGCCCTCTTCCCTTCGATCTTGCCCTCGGATTCCGCGCGAAAAAAACATTTGCCGGCCGGAAAGGCGAGCCGGATATTGCTCCCATGAGCAGCAGAGAGCTTCCCGAAGAACCGAAGGGAAAGGAACCAGAGGGTCCCCAGGGGAAAGAAAAGTCGGGCAATCGCAACTTCTATTGGGTGATTGCACTGGCGCTCGCCTTCTTCTTATATCTTTTCTACTCGGTCCTGAATAACGACACGGTGAATATTCACGGGCATTAGCCGTGGCAGGGCCTCCGGAAGTCTTGCCCCGGGGCCTTTTTGCGGCTTGCTTCTCTTACGAAGGTTCCTCCGCACTCCGGCTGGAGGACCGCCGCTCCGTTGCACCTCTTTGGAAGAGGCGTATACTTCCTATAGAGGGTGGTGCGATGGCTGTGGCTGGCGGAGGAAACTTCGATGATCGGCATGCCTACGGTTCGCAGGAAGAAGTGGTTGTTTCCGGCGTCGGTCGGATCTCTGCTCTTGGCGGGATTTGTCTTGCTTTCCGCGTGGGCTCAAGCGGCACCCCGTCCATCCTCGCCTGATTCCGCCGCTTCCCCGGCTCCCCGCGAGCTTTCGCTCGAAGAGCAGGTGCGGGCTCTGATCGCCAAGGATCTCTACCCCGGGGAAAAGATCGAGGCGCTCACGGTCATCCCGGAGCCGGAGCAGTCGAGGATCGCGGCGCGGTGGGAGGCGCATATCCTTGATGACGGCAAACACTTCCATCCTCTCTTCCATCCCCCCTCGATCATCCTTTACGAGGTGCTGCCGGGCCAAGCGCACTTTCCCGCTCTCGGCTCCGCGCTCGCGCCGAACGCCGCTTCCGCACCCGAATTTCAGGTATGGCAGAAGAAGCTCGCCCTGACGCGGAACCTGATGCGCCAAGTCGTCGTGCTCCGCTGTATGCTCTACTGCCGCCACCAGATGGACGCGCTCGATCAGGAGAACCTGCACGGGGCCGAGAGAGAGCTCGAGACCTTGACTGCGAAACCGTCGCAACGCTGACGGCGACCCGACGGAGCTCCGGGTTTCTCCTACGGTCGCCCGTTCGGGGGAGCCGCAGAGCGGTCCCGTCGGCCTCCGACGAGATCTTCACCCGAGGGCCGACTCGGCCCGCCCTCCCTCCGCCTCCTTCTTCTCCTCGGTATCGGGGCAGAGGACAAATGGAAGAACCGCAAAGGCCCAAAGAGCGAGGGCTGCAATCCAGAAGACGGCCGCCACGGAGAGCAGCACGGAGCGCCCCGAGGGGAGATGGTCGGCCCCTATCCTTGTAACGACCGCCGCCGCCACTCCGGCGATCGCCAGCTCGAAGGGGATGAAACGAAAATGGAGCAGGAAGCCCCGGCCGCTGAAGCCGTAAACGACGCGGACACCAAGCGCTAGGATCATCAGTCCAGCTCCTCCGATGAAAAAGAGGTGGAGATAGCCAGCCCGCCCCGTTCCGAGCAGAGCCGCGAGGAAGAATCCCAGGAGCGAGAAAGCAACGGCAAACCGTGCAGCAGCCGTGACGGTCCCTTTTGCACGGAGCGCTCCGGAAGCCGGGAGAGTCGCCCAGAGATAGCTGGCGATGACGCAGACCCGCAAGAGTCCTCCCAAGAGTCCCTTTCCCTCCGCTTCGAGCAGGAAGCTCGCGAAGAGCAACAGGCCGGCACCCGCGGCAAGAAAGGCTTCCCGAGCCCACCCGGCCGCAAGGGCGGGAACGGCCCGCTCCGGGCTCTCCCGCTCATAGAGCCGGGGAAGGAAGAATGCGCCCACCCCGAGGACGGGGAGGAGAGGAAGCCCCTGCCAGACCAGGAGCAGGCTGACCTGCCGGACCAGGGGGCTCGTGCGCATCCCGGCCGCCTGCTCGGCTTGGAGAAAGGCACCCACGGCCCCTCCCGCCACACCCAGGAGCACGAGGAGGAAGCTCGGCGGCGGGATGCGCCGCCGCCGGCCACGCGCCGTGAAGGCGATCAGCAGCAAGACGAGAGCAAAGGTAAAGAGCATATCGCCCGCCCACGGCCAGCCCAAGAGATGGAAGATGCTCGAGCTCAAGAGCGTCACCCCTAGGACGAGCACGAGGTTCCCGCTCAACGGCTCGACTTCCAGAAGCCGAGGAAGGGAGGTCGCCAGGAAACCGATGACGAAAGAGCCGACGAATCCTTCGACCATGATCCGGGGATGGCTCTGGAGCGGCGGAGAGGGTGCCCACCCCAGCATGGAGAGAGGCCAGACCGCCACGCCCAAGAGCCCCAGGACCGTGCCCAGCGGAAAGAGGATCCGATAGGGCTCCCGGGCACAGAGCCGCAGGAAGACGGCCGGCGGAACCGGGCCGCTCAGCTCAGGCGTCGTATTGGCTTCCATGGCCATTGCAAACAACCGGCATGTCCTTCTTTCCGCTCTATCCTGTCAAGCACGACGCTTCTTTTTCTTCCTTTTGCCGGGCGGTCCGGCAACGCGGGACGGAACGCTTCCTCTCAGAAACTACCCTCCCTCACCACCGCTCTTCCAACGTTTTCCCGCGGCAAGAGGCAAGCAAAAAGTCCTTCGGCTTCAAGGATGCGGCCCAGATTTGACGCTCTCTTCTCATCCCTGCTATTCTCCTTTTTTCAGCCATAGGCATGAACCGCTCCGATCGGCCACACCCCGCGGGGATCTCCTTCCTACCGCGAGCCGATCTCCTTCTCGATCAGCTTCCCGAAGCGCTCTTCATCGTCGACCCGCGCCATCGGGTCGTTTTTTGGAACCGGGCATGCGCGCAGCTCACAGGCCTTGCCTCCGAGGCGGTCTTGAAAACCGACCGCCACCGGGAAGCCTTTTCTCCCGAGCGCCTTCCCACTCTGGCCGACCTCCTGCTCGACGGCGAGCTCGACCGCCTCCCGGCGCTCTATCCGGCGGCAATCCCGACTCGCTTTTCTTCCGACAACATTCGGCTCGACCATTGGTGTACCTTTCCCACAGGCGAACGCCGTTTCCTGGCGACTCAGGCGACCCTCCTCTCGGATCCTTCGGGAAAGATCCTCGCCGCGGTCCAGACTCATCGGGATCGAACCGCTCCCCGCATTTCCGAGGAACAGTTGGCGGAAAGCGAGGCACGCCTCGCCGCCATCCTCGGCTCCTCGATGGACGCTCTTCTCTCCTTCCGGAAGGATCTTCGCCTCGAGCTCTTCAACGGCGCCGCCGAACGCCTCTTCGGTGTCCCGAGGGCCGCCGCCCTCGGCCGACGGGCCGATTCCTTCCTCTCCTCCCGGAGCCGTCGGCTTCTCGGCCGATTTCTCTCTCTTTGCCGACCGGAGAGCGATGCGGAGCCGGTCTGGATCCCGGAGGGACTCAACGGCCTGCGCGAGTCGGGGGAAGAGTTCCCCATCGAAGCCGCCCTGACGGCGAGCCGTGTCGGCGAGCACCCCCTCTTCACTCTGAGCATTCGGGACGCCGGAGCGCTCCGTCGCGCACAGCGAGCGATCCTCCGGCTGCGCCTCGAAAAGGATTACCTCGAGGAAAGGCTGAGCCAGGAACAGGATTTCGGCGAATTCCTCACCGCCTCCCCCAACCTCCGGACGATCCTCCGCGAGGTCGAACAGGTGGCACCAACCGACGCGACCGTTCTTCTCCAGGGAGAGACCGGAACCGGAAAGGAGCTCCTGGCGCGAGCCATCCACCAGAAGAGCCGCCGGAGCGGCTCGATCCTCGTGAGCGTCAACTGCGCGGCGCTCCCCAAGGAACTGGTCGAAAGCGAGCTCTTCGGTCACGAGAAAGGCGCCTTCACGGGAGCGGTCCACGAGCGAAAGGGACGGTTCGAGCTCGCCGACCAGGGGACTCTCTTTCTGGACGAGATCGGGGAGCTCCCACTCGCAACCCAGGCAAAGCTGCTGCGGGTGCTCCAAGGAGGGGAATTCGTCCGGGTCGGAGGGAGCCGCACGCTGCGGGCCGACGTCCGCCTCATCGCGGCGACCAACCGCTGCCTCGAGGAGGACGTCCGCGACGGCCGCTTCCGATCGGACCTCTTTTACCGGATCCACGTCTTCCCGATCCAGATCCCTCCCCTTCGGGAGCGGCCGCGCGACATTCCGCTCCTGGCGAATTTTTTCCTCCGCCGCTTCGCCTCCAAGCTCGGTAAGCCGGCAGTCGCCTTCTCCCCCGGCTCGATGGAACGGCTCCGCTCCTATTCCTGGCCGGGAAACGTCCGGGAGCTGCAAAATGTGATCGAACGCGCCGTCATCCTCTCCCGCGCTCCCTTGGTGGAAATCGACCCGCTCGGGGCCGCCCCTCCCTCGATCCTCTCCCCTCTCGGTCCACTGCCGATTCGTCTCCGAGAAGTCGAGCAGCGCCAGATCCTCGAAGCGCTCGAGCAGAGCCGTTGGCGGATCTCCGGTCCCCAAGGAGCGGCCGCCCGCCTCGGTCTCCATCCCAATACGCTTCGATTTCGGATGAAAAAATTTGGTCTGCTTTCGTCACAGAGTCGATCAAAGTAACCAAATTTGGTGAAATCCACCATTTCTTGCAAATCTCGAAACCTTCTCCTTCCTTTCCTCTAGAGATCGCATAGTTTGGCACCCAATTTGCTCGAAGCTCGTTGCTTTCCATCGGTGCCAAGGAAGATGCGTTCATGAACGGAGAAGGAGTCTCGTCGCGATACCAGTTCTTTCTTTCCGTTGCTTCCGTCGCCGGCTACTTCCTCGCGCTCTTCAACGCGGGCGCCTACAACGCCGTCAATCCCCATGCGATGGGAGCCTTCGGCGTAAGCCCGAGCCACGGTCCGTGGACGATGGCCGATTTTTTTGCGTCCCAGGCGCTCGGGCTCATCCTCGGGCCCGCTCTCTCGAGACGGTTCGGCTTTCTGCGGACTTTCCGTTGGGCGACCCGAACGATCGCCGGCGGAAGTCTCCTCTGCGCCGCCGCTCCCTCCTTTCTGCCCTTTCTCGGCGGCCGAATCCTCCAAGGCATCGGGTCGGGGCTCGCCGTTCCGCTTTCCCAAACTTTGCTCTTGGAGAGCCATCCGGAAGAGCGGCGACCTCTGGTCGCTTCCTTCTGGAGCATGGCCGGGCTCGCCCCCTACTCGGTGAGCCCGCTGATCGGCGCCTGGATGGAAGCCCAATGGGGCTGGAGGAGCTGGTTCCTCGTCAACGGGCCGCTCGTCCTCTTCGTGGGCGAGCTCTGCGCGCTGCTCGCTCCTCCGCGGGAACTGCCCGGAAGCCGTCGGTGGGATTGGGTCGGCACCATCCTCCTCTCGGCGGGTATCCTCTCGATCCAATCCGCCCTCAACATGGGAGACGACTACGACTGGTACAATTCCCCCTTGGTCCTCGGCCTGCTCGTCGGGGGCGTCGGCACGCTCGTCTATTTCGTGGTCTGGGAGCTGGGAGAGATCCAGCCGCTTGTCGATCTGCGTCTCTTTCTCCGGCCCGGCTTTTCTCTCGGCATCTTGACGCTGAGCATCGGCTTCTTCTTTTTCTTCGGCCTCTGGACGACCCTTCTCGTTCGCCTCCAACTCCCCACCTTCGGCGGATTCACTTCCCTGCTCGCCGCCGAGATCTTCCTTCCGCTCTTCGTCCTCTCCAAGCCGGCGGCCGGACTGCTCAGCCTCCTGCCGCCCAAGGCACACCACTTGCGCCTCTTCGCCTGCGCAAACCTCCTCCTCTTTTCCCTCTTCTGCTGGCTGAGCAGCTCCCACGACTTCTTCCAGCGCCGTTCCTGGTTCTTCCCCGTGCTCGGCACACAGCTCCTGGAAGGGTTCTGCCTGGGAACCCTCCTCAGACCAATGGGCGGTCTGATGGTTTCCGGGCTCTCGCTCCGCAAGCAGCTCTACGCTCTCGAATTGAGCGCCGCCTTTCGCACGCTCGCCTGCGGCCTCGGGATCGACGGATTCGGCTCCATCCTCTACCAACGCAGCGCGTTCGCCCAGGCTCGTCTCTCCGAAACCTTTCCCTCCTTCGGGCCGATCCCCGAGGAGATCGGCCGGCAACTCGCCGATTCGGGTCTCGGCGGCGAAGAATCGCTGGCATGGCTCACCCGCCGCCTGATCCTCCATGCCAATATCCTCAGTCTGGAGGATGCCTACCGCCTTGCGGCGTGGGGATTTCTCCTGCTGGCCGGAGTAGTCGCGCTGGTCCCCGTCGTCCGCCTGGGCCGCCAGTGGCTCCGGGGAGGGGATCTCCCATGAATCGGCTCTCCTTCTTCCCCGTCGCCGCCCTTCTCTCGGGAGCGCTCGGCCTCGCCGGATGCGCAATCCTCCCCAAGGACACGCCAACTGCAAAAACATTGGCCCTTCCGTCGATGGAAAAGACCCTTTCGGCCGGAGCGCGTCTGCGCGCGGTGCCCGAATGGACCCCATCACTCTGGTGGAAGGAGCTTCGCTGCCCCGAGCTCGACCGGATCATCGATGAAGCGCTCGCGGGAAACCCGGGGCTTCGGGCGGCCTCCGACCGGATCCGCTTTTCCTGGGCGATCGCCGCCCATGAGCGGGGACGGCTCCTCCCCACCCTGGAAGGACGTCCTTGGCTCCTCAACGATACGCTGGGCATCTGGCAGATCCCGGGATCGAGCTTCTTCGGGCCCTTCGGCGGCCGCTCCTTCGCCTTCGCCGACTATTCGCCTGCCTTCTTCACTTACCACGTCGACCTTTGGGGAGAGGACCGCTCCCGAATCCGCGCCGCCGTCGGCGAGGCACGGGCCGCCATGGCGGAGTTCTCCCTGGCGCAACTCACCCTCACGACGACGCTGGCCCGGCGTTACATCGAGCTTGTCTCCCGCACCGAAGAAGAAGAGATCGTCCGGAAGATGGTTGCCGATCTCGAGCAGGACCTCACGCTCGCCCGCTCCCGCCACCGCAAGGCCGGAATCGACACCCTCCTGCCCGTCTACGCCTTGGAGCAGCGGCTCGCCGCAGCACGGCAGCGGGAAAAAACGTTGGAGCGGGAGAACACGCTGCTGAAGGACGAGCTCGCCGCATTGGCGGGCAAGGGGCCCGACTGGGGGCGGACGATTCCGGTGACCGCCGCCTCCTTCCCGAGACGCTTCCCATTTCCGGCCTCGGTGCCTCTCGAGCTGCTGAGCCGCCGGCCGGACGTGGCGATTACCCTCTGGCGCGTGGAAGCGGCGGCCCAGCGCGTCCGCGTCGCCAAGACCGCCTTCTACCCCAACATCAATCTCGTTGGCTTCGCCGGCTTCCAAACCCTGAACATGGCGACCATCCTGCTGGCACCCGCCCAGGCGTTCCTGTACATGGCAGGGCCAGCGATCACCCTCCCGATCTTCGAGCGCGGCCAGCTCACCGCCCGCCTGGTCGCCGAGCAAGAGGAATACAATATCGCCGTGGAACGCTACAACGACGCGGTGCTCGGAGCCGCCCGCTCCGTAGCCGACGCGCTCGCCCATTGGAAGGAGAGTACGGAAAACCTCGCGTCCCAAGATGCGGCGCTTTCGGCCGCCGACCGCTTCCTCCGGCTGACCGAATCCCGTTACAAGGCTGGTCTCGTCACCCGAATCGATCAGATCGAAGCTTCCCTGGCCGCCCGGGAACAGTCGCTTCGCCTCTCGAACCTCACCGCTTCGCACCTCCAGTCGGTCGTCGCCCTTTACGAATCCCTCGGAGGCGGTTACCAATCCCAAGGGACTCCCTGATCCTTTTAGAAAACGCCCTCCGACCGATGCCACGCCTCCCGTTGCGCGAACGACTCACTCTCCTCTGGAGACGTCTTCTGCGCCCTCGGGAAGAGGGGGAGCGGCACGGTCGGCTTCCTACCCTGGAGCAGGAACGGAGCCGCCGACTGCGCCTCCTGACGATGGGCTTTGCCTCCCTCGCCGCCTTCGTCTTCCTCTACTGGCTCTTCTTGGGAAGATTCTGGGTAGCGACCAACGATGCCTACGTGACCGGAAACCTCGTCCCCCTCAAGGCCCAGGTTGCGGGCACCGTCACCGAGGTCCGCACCGATTCGACCCGCTACGTCCGGAAGGGGGAGGTCCTCGTTCGGCTCGACGGGGTGAAGACCAAGGTGGCTCTCCAGCGCGCCGAGGCGGAGCTCGCCGATTCGGTCCGCCGCGTCGAAACCCTCTTCCGCCAGGCGGCCACCCTCCGCAACCGGGTTGCGGCTCAGCAGGCGGTCCTCTCCCGGATCGCTTCGGATCTCAACCGCTACCGGAGCGTCGTCCGCGAGGGGGCGGTCTCCTTCCAACTCGTCGAGGATACCGAATGGCAGCGGCGGGAGGCCGAGGCGAGCCTTCGAGACCTCGCGGACCAGCTCGCCAGCATCGAAGCCCGCATCCGGGGGACGACCGTTTCGACCAATCCGGAGGTCCTCCGGGCCGCCGCCCTCTATCGGAGCGCCTACCTCGACCATGTTCGCCGCAACGTCGTCGCGCCGGTTTCCGGTTATGTCGCCAAACGGGTCGTCCAACCTGGCGACGAGGTCTTTCCGGAAAAGACGCTGCTGTTGATCATTCCGCTGGACTACCTCTGGGTCGAGGCGAACTATCGGGAGGTTGAACTGACCCACGTCCGGCCGGGGCAACCGGTCCGGATCAGCGTCGATCTCTACCCCCGCAAGGTCCGCTATCACGGCATCGTCGAAGGGATCATCCCGAGCGCGGGCAACAACCTCGGCCTCCTCCCTCCGGAAAATGCCACGGGCAACTACATCCATATCGTCGAGCGCGTCCCCGTCCGGATCCGGATCGACCC
>NZ_CABFUZ020000189.1 GCF_902143385.2 Methylacidimicrobium cyclopophantes | reverse complement strand
TCCATGGTTTTAGGAACGGCTTGCGTAGTGGTTTCGATCAGCCTGTCTGTCCAGGCGGGGTTGCTTCGCTCGCCTTTCGTACGGCTTCATGAACGATCTGCCCATCCCGGCAGACCAGCGTTTGCGCGAAGATGGGATCCTCCGTATCGATCCGCGGTTCCCCGTCTTTCATGAGGAGGGAGAGAAATGCCTGGAGGTTTTTCGAAAAAAACTGGCTCGCCTGCGGTGCCATCGCGGACGCGGGATTGAGGGGGGCATGCAACGTTACCCCGCATCGGACGACGGTCTTCCCG
Source organism: Methylacidimicrobium cyclopophantes (assembly GCF_902143385.2). Taxonomy (GTDB): domain Bacteria; phylum Verrucomicrobiota; class Verrucomicrobiia; order Methylacidiphilales; family Methylacidiphilaceae; genus Methylacidimicrobium; species Methylacidimicrobium cyclopophantes. The sequence continues at coordinate 10,200 of NZ_CABFUZ020000189.1, read as the reverse complement.
GGCTCGCTCAACTCGCAGTTGCCTCCCTGCTCGGCGGCGAGGTCGATAATGACCGAGCCCGGACGCATCTTCTCCACCGCTTCCCGGGTGATCAGGATAGGCGCACGCCTGCCGGGAATGAGCGCGGTCGTAACGACCACATCGGCCTTTTGACACTGAGCGGCGATGAGCTCGCGCTGCCGTCGGAGAAACTCCTCGGATTGCGCTTTCGCGTATCCGGAAGAATCTTGCATTTTCTCCTGTACCACCTCGAGTCCCACGAAGCGAGCTCCGAGGCTCTCTACCTGTTCTTTGGCTACCGGACGCACATCGTGGGCTTCTACGATCGCACCCAGCCGCCGCGCCGTCGCGATGGCCTGCAATCCCGCTACGCCCACCCCGATGATGAAGACGCGAGCCGGAGGAATCGTGCCGGCGGGGGTCATGAGCATCGGGAAAAAGCGGGGCAGAGAGGAAGCTGCCAAAACGATCGCCCGATAGCCCGCCACGGTGCTCTGAGAGCTGAGCACATCCATCGACTGAGCACGGCTGATCCGCGGCAAGAGATCCAGGGCGAGGACGGTAAGACCGCGTTTAGCCATTTCGGCGACGCGGGGGATGTGTGCCAAGGGATAAAGAAGCGAGATGACGACCGTACCGGGGGAGAGCGCTTCCACATCTTCCGAAGAGGGAGCATGAAACTGACAGAGAACCTGGGCTTGGCCGAGAACGGCATTGCGGCTTTCGAGGCGAACTCCTTTTTCTCGATAGGCCTGATCGGGGAAACCCGCCGCCTCTCCCGCGCCCGTTTCGAGCACGATCTCGAAGCCGAGCTTCTTCAGAGCGGGAATGGACTCGGGAACAAGGGCCACCCGGTTTTCCCCGGGGAGCATCTCGCGACAGGATGCCAAGATCATGCGGTTGGTCTTTTTGCCGGAAAAGGGCAATCACTATAGGATGCCCGCTCTCGAGGAATCAAGGGAGCAAAAAGAGATTTCGTGCAGTTCCGGAGATTGCTTGCGCGCGCCGGTTGCTATGGATTGGCCGTCGATTCCGAGGGCCGTCCACTCGGAAGCCGAGCCAAGAAGAGGAGACTTCCGGCCATGAGCAGGCTTAAGCAGAGAAAGAGGAAGAGATAGCCGTTGACTCCCCAAGGGCCGATCGAGACTTTTCCGTCCGGAATCGAGCCGAGGAAGGCTCCCCAGAAGATGGGTCCTCCGCCCAGCGCGAGACTGTTGACCACGCTGAAGCGGGCAAAATATTCGTTCCGACCTTCTTGGGGAGCCAGTTGCATCGCGAGATGGACGTTTCCGACCTGGAAGCAGGAAAAGCCGATTCCCCAAGAGAGGACGATGCTTGCCAGAGTGATGGGGTGGATCGGCAACAGATGGGCCGCAATGCCGACCCAGAGAACAAAATAGATCACCATCGCGAAGACGGCGGCGAAAAGGGAGATACGGTTGCCAAACCGGTCGAACCGGTTCCTCAAGAAGGCCAAGCAGAGCAAGATCACGCAGCTCTGGGTGGCCAGAAGCCCGAAGACCCCGGCCGGAGTCCACCGGTATTCGCCTTGCAGAAGAGGGACCCAGAATACGCCACCCGCTGCCAGGGAGCTGGCCGTCAATACATTGAATCCGAGGAGAGCTGGGAACCGGAAGGCTCCCGGACCCATCTCGACGCTCTCGCGACGAGTTCGGTCGGCGGCGGCGATCGGCACGTCGGGCACTTTCCTCAGAAACGAGAGACTGCAGAGGCCCGCGACAAAGCTTCCCCAGAAGATCCAGGAAAAGGTTCCTAAGGAAGAATGGCTCCGGAAGAGGACGAAAGAGGCGCCCAGGATGATCATGCTTGCGGCGGCTGAAAAAAACAGGTCACGCGCCAGGTACCATCCGCGGGAGTTTTCCGGCACCAGAGCGGTCATCCAGGGGAGAAAGCCGCACAGGGAAGCCCCGCGCGACGCGTTGTAGCCGAAGAGGAGGAGGAGCATGCTCATCGACACGGCCTCGCGGCCCAGCAACGGTACGGTCCACGGAAGAAGAGCCATCCCTGCAATAAAGGATGTCCGAAGCGACCAGCCCCCCACCACGAAGCGTCTATAACCGATCCGAGGCAGATAACGGGTCGCCGGAATTTGAAGAAGATTGAGCAAGGGCCCGAGGGAGGCTACCACTCCGAGCAAAAAATCGGAGGCCCCCAATTCTCGAAAAAAAAGAATCATCGGAACCCCGTTTACGAGGGTGAACGAGGCGGTGTTGAACAGTTGAAAGAGATTGACTTGCAAAACCGTCTTCCGAAGATTGCAAGTCGAGGCGACAAGCATGGTGGGAGCGAGAGCGGCCTCCGTCAGCGACCGAGCACGTAGGCGAAGATCAGGGGGGCGACGATCGTGGCATCCGATTCGATCACGAACTTGGGCGTCGAAGAAGCCAGCTTTCCCCAGGTGATCTTCTCGTTCGGAGCGGCTCCGGAGTAGGAACCGTAGCTCGTCGTCGAGTCGCTGATCTGGCAGAAGTATCCCCAATACGGGACGTTTTCCACTTGCATGTCTTGGTGAAGCATCGGCACGACGCAAATCGGAAAATCGCCGGCGATGCCTCCCCCGATCTGGAAAAAGCCCAAGGAATGGCGGGCGGTCGTGCGCTGATAAAAGTTCGCCAGCTGCATCATGTACTCGATCCCGCTCCGCACGGTTCGTGGATCCCGGATCTTCCCCCGCAAACAGTGGCCTGCGTACATGTTACCCAGGGTCGAATCCTCCCAGCCCGGAACGATGAGAAAGATCTCTTTCTCCATTGCGGCCAGAAGCCAGCTATCCTTGGGATCGATCTGAAAGGATGGCTCGAGTCGGCCGGAGCGGAGGACATTCCAAAGGAACTCGTGCGGGAAGAGGCGCTCCCCCCGCTGATCGGCGCGAACCCATTCCTCAAGGACGGCCGCTTCGATTCGGCGCATCGCCTCCTCCTCCGGAATGCAGGTATCCGTGACCCGGTTGAGATGGCGGCGGTAGAGAGCTTCCTCGTCCGCGGCGGAGAGCTCCCGGTAGTGGGGAACGCGCACGTAGGAGTCGTGCGCCACCAAATTGAAGAGATCTTCCTCGAGATTGGCTCCGGTGCAGGAAATGGCATGCACCTTGTCCTGTCGAATCATCTCCGCCAGAGAAATCCCGAGTTCGGCCGTACTCATGGCTCCCCCCAACGCGAGCAACATCTTGCCTCCTGCGGCGAGATGAGCTCGGTAGGCGCGGGCGGCATCGACGAGCGCTGCGGCATTAAAGTGACGGAACTCTCGATCGAGGAATTCGGAAATCTGTCCCATAGGCGTTGATGGAAATTCGTTTGTGCCGAGACGGGGTCCGGCAATCGGCGCTCATTATTCCCCGGCTTTGGGGGCAAAGACAAGCTTCGCTTCCGGATCCGGGCCTTGCGCGGCTCTTCCCAGCCGAGGCGCTGCAGAGGGAGACGAAGGAGAAGCGGGTCCGACTTCCCTCCGGAGCCCTCCGCGTACTCTTGCGGGGAGACAAACCGAGTGCGAGGAAAGCCGGCGCGCACGGTTCTCCAGCAGACGCCCGAGCAAGAGGTGCCGGTTCCTACCTACGGCTCGGTCAGGGCGGAGCGGATGCCGTTGACGATAAATTGGACCGCAAAAGCGGCCAAGAGGAGGCCCATGAGCCGGGTCATCATCCGAAACGCTTTGGGGCCCAGCAGAGCGCTTCCCGTCTTCGCCGCCAATCGGAACAAGCCGTAGGTCAGTAGCAGGACCAGACAGATGGCGAGGAATACGACGAGCTTCTCCGCCAGGCGGTGCGCTCTTTCCGCGAGCAGGACGGAGGTGGAAATGGCACCGGGTCCGGCCAGGATGGGGATCGCCAAGGGACTGACCGCCAGATCGTCCTCCTCGGCCCGAGGGGTCCTTTCGGTGCCGCTTTCTTGGATGGCCGATCGTTGCGCCATGAGCATATCGTGGGCGATCGAGAGCAGGACGAGGCCTCCGGCAATTTGAAAGGCGGGAAGCGTGACCCCCAGGAAGCGAAGAACGACCTGACCCGAAAGGGCAAAAAAGAGGAGGATTCCCGCTGCGAGAAGGCACGCCTGCCTTGCCGAAAGGAGCTTCTCCCGCAGATTCCCCTCCGCCGTCAGGGCGAGAAAGGTCGGGAGGGCCGCAATCGGATCGACGGTGATGAAGAGCGAGGAGAGGGAGAGAAGCGCAAATTGGAATAGGTCCATTCGGTGGTCTTCCTGGAAGGAAGAAGGCCCTCCGTCAAGGAGGAAGCAAGAGCGACCCACCGGTCCGTCGCATGGACCGGGGAAAAGAGTGACGGAAATCCGTTCTCGGAATTTCCTTGGAAATGGTTATGAAAGGAACGCGATCGATGGAAGCGGAGACGGGACAGGTAGTGACGGCGCGGAGCGGTTCCAATCTCGCCGCCACCTTTTTCTGCCTGCCTCGGGAGACAAGGCGAGCCATGGCTACCTTTTACGGCTTCTGCCGGGTCGTCGACGACGTGGCCGATTCTCCTTCCCTCTCCCTCGCCCAGAAGCAGGAAGGGATCGCCTTCTGGCGAGCCGAGATTGCGCGGGCCTACCAGGGCGGGTCCCGTTCCCCGCTGGGGAAAGAGCTCGCGGCGGTCGTTCGCCGGTACGGGGTCGATCGAGAAGCACTGGAGGAGATCGTCAACGGTGTGGAGATGGATCTCCGCCAGAGCCGCTATCGGAACTTTGCCGAGTTGGCCGTCTATTGCCGGCGCGTCGCAAGCGCCGTGGGCTTCGTAAGCATCGAGATCTTCGGTTGTCGGAGGCCCGAGAGCCGCCATTATGCGGAAGACTTGGGCATGGCTTTTCAGCTCACGAACATCCTTCGTGACGTCCAAAAGGATGCTGCCGTGGGTCGAGTCTATCTGCCGGAAGATGAGCTCTCCGAATTCGGGCTCGGCGTGGACGATATTCTCCACCAGAGGTGGAGTCAAGGGATGCATGATCTCTGTCTCTTTCAGTATCTTCGCGCGAAGCACTACTTTGCGCGATCGCTCCGATGGATTCATCCCGAGGACCGCCGGAGACTCGTAGCGTCCGAGGCGATGCGATCGGTTTACGAGGCGATCCTCGAGAAAATTCGCAAGGCGGACTTCCGCGTCTTCTCCGAGGCCGGTCACCTTGGGAAGCTCGAGCGGTTCGGGAGATTGGTCGCAGGCCTGCTCGGCTTCTATCGGCACCAAAGCCCGCCTTGGAATCCTCCCCGACAGGTTGTCGTCTTGGGGGCCGGATTCGCCGGCATGGCGGCGGCAGTAGAGGCGACTCTCTCCGGAGATCGGGTAACCCTTCGAGAGGCTCGAGCGGAAGTCGGTGGACGCGCGGGAAGCTTCCTCGAGGCGAAATCGGGCGAGAAGCTCGACACCGGACAGCATCTTCTGATGGGTTGTTACCATCAAACTCTCCGCTTGGTCTCCCGGTTGGGAGCAGAGCGGAAATTGCTTTGGATCGATCCGCTCCGGATCCCTTTTCGCAGCGCGGCGGGAGCAAGCGTCCTGGAAGCCTGGCCGCTCCCCTCTCCTTGGCACCTCTTGGGTGCGTTCCTGCGGTATCGGGAGATTTCCTGGAAGGATCGGTGGGCGGCGATCCGGCTTGTCGGCGCACTCGTCCTCCAACGGGAACCTCTCTTGGAAGAAACCGCCGAGGAGTGGCTGCGGCGCAAGAAGCAGTCGCGAGGTATCGTCCGAGCTCTTTGGGAACCTCTCTGCCTGGCGGCTTGCAACCAGGATCTCTCCCGAGCCTCGGCCCGGATGTTGGCGACCGTCATTCGTCGGGCTCTCTTAGGAAGCCGGAAAGACTCGGCTCTGGTCTTTTGCCGTGGGAATCTCGGCGAGTTGTTGGCTTCGGAGTGTGAGAGGCTCCTCCGCTTTTGTGGGGGGGCGCTCGCCTGCCGTTCGCCTGTAAGCCGGCTTCTCTTTGCTGCGGAGCGGCTCGAGGCCATTGAAACATCGGGGGGCGAGCGCTGGGAGGTGGATCAAGTCGTAAGCGCGCTCCCATGGAACGTCCTCCGGGCTCTTTTGCCCGAGGGAAGCAAGCTGCAAACGATCTGCCGATCGATCGGAGAGGAACCGATTCTTAACCTCTATCTTTGGACGGATCGACCGCTCACTCAAGAAATCGTGGTCGGCTTTCTCGATTCTCCCGTCCATTGGCTCTTTTCTCGGGAAAAGATCCTGGGAAGGGCGGCGGCTCGCGGCCATGCCTACGCCGCGGTCATCAGCGCCGCCCAAGAGTGGAAAGCGCTTTCGCGGGGTGCCGTAGCGGATCGAGTGATGGAAGAGATCCGGAGGAGGCTGCCGCAAGCCGCGGAGGCGCGGCTCCTCCACTCCTTCCTCTATCGGGCGCATGGGGGCACCCCTTCGCTGAGCCCGGCCGAGTGCGGGCTGCGGCCGGAGGAACGAACCGAATGGGGCAACTTCTGGCTTGCGGGAGATTGGACAAACACGGGTCTTCCTGCCACGATAGAAGGGGCTGTCCAGAGCGGAATTTCCGCTGTTCGACGCATGTACTGGACGGTGCGAGAAAAAAAAGGAGCGGCGCCGGTCGTGGAGAAGCGGACGCTCGAGGAAGCGAGATGGTAGGGGGCACCGTGAGCAGGAGATGGGTAAGCTTCGGGATATGCTGGCTCGGCCTTTTGGCAGGCTCTCTGTGGGGAGCGGACCGTGCGTCGAATTTCGAAGCGGAGTTCAAGAGTGTCGGTGCCGCCCTGCGGAAGGCCCCTCTCCCCGAGTACCCTGGAGTGCTCGACCGGAGGCTTCGGCCGCTCTTGCGCCAACTTCGGGCTTCTCTCGTGGAGGGAGGACCCGGAACGGAGGCGACGATGCGGGCCGCCCTCCTGGGAACGAGAGAGTTGCTTGCAGTCGAGGATGTGGAGGCCGCGATGCTCACCGCCTACGCGGTTTCGGCCGATCCAGAGCTGGTCGTGCGGGTATTGCGCACTCTTTCGGAAACCGATCGGGAGGAACTTGCCTTCTACCTCTTTGCCGGAACGTCGAGTTGTGGAGAGGGCGACCCGCGCAAGCCCTCGTTGCTCCGCTTGGAGATCGCGATGGCGCCGCTGCTCGACGAGCTGATCGTGAAGGCCGACGAGGAAGCGGCGGCCGAGGCGAATGCTTCCGGGAGCCATCCACGCAAGTAGCGACGATCGCTGTGGTTGGGTATCCCGGCCGCCCTTTTAAAAATTGATTTGGACCGATCCCTGGATCCAAAAGGGAAGCTGCGGAACGATATAATCATAGTTCATGAAGCGCGCATTGCTGAAGCCGGGAGCTCCCGGCAGCCAGTACTCCTCGTTGGTCAAGTTGTAGATGTAGAGACTCGCTTCCCATCTCTTGGTCGCATAGAAGATGCGGGCGTTGAGCGTGTACCAAGTGGGAATCCGGGTCGAATAGGTGTAGAAGATATAGTTTCCGCTCTCGGTGATCCCCCAAAGGGAGATGCCCAGCCCGTTGTCGAACTTGTAGGTCGCCATCAGGTTTCCATAGTTGGTCGGAAATCCGATGAACTGGTAGTTGGCCGCCGCGATGTTGACCATGGGGTCGACTGGGAGGCTGTACTGGCGCGCGACCGAAGTGGAGTAGGGCTGCTCGGCCAAGGGGCCCTGAACGAGTCCCGCCCACTGCTCCTGGGCCGCTATGTAGGCATATCCGAAATTGAGCCAAAAATTCCGATTGGGCTGGTAGCTTCCGTTGAGCTGGATTCCGCTGATGTTCGCCTGCGCCGTCGCGATCGGTCCTCCGGGAATCACCTGGGCAGGGATATAGCCGCTCTGCATATAGGCGGAAAAGCCCAGGAAGAGCTTGTCGTGCAGCATATTGAGCTTCGTCCCGAGCTCGTAGAGAAAATTGTTCTGGTGGTAATAGTCGGAAGGGTAGGCCGGACCGAAGCTCCCGAATTGGGAGAGGAGAGTGGTCTGGCCGTAGAAGAAGGTGAAGTAGTTGGTCATCCAGGGAAATGGTTTGTAGCTGGGACTGATCGAAACTTCGGGCTGGACGATGCTCATCGACGTCGGCGTCAAGGTAGGGAGCCCCAGAGAAGGAGCGGCCGCGGAAATGTCGGCCGGAGTACCGGGTGGTGGGGAAGCTTGGACGAAGTAGGCGTTCATCCTTCCGGAGAGAAGGAGGCTCCACTGGTCGTTCCAGTCGAGCTTATGCTGGTAGAAGGGGGAGAGTTCGTAAAAGGTGTCCGACGTGGAAAGATAGTTGAAGACGTTGTAGTAAGCGCCCGGATATCCCGGGACCGGGATGTCGGTCAGGTAGGGGTTGCTGTAGGGAGCCGCGATCGCGGTGGAAAAGGGGACCAGAGGAGAGAAGTCCCTCGAGGTGAGCGGCTGGGTCATGTTCCAGATGTTGATCGGCGAATGCCAGGCACCCGAATATTCGGTGTCGCTGAAGTAGCGGAATTCGAGGCCGGCGTCGATCATGTGGTGGAGTTTCCAACCGGCGCTCTTGCCTTCGTCCGCGTCCGCTTCGGAAGAGTCTGGCAGTCTCTTCGCCTTCCCGATCGGGGTGTCGAAGGAGGCGCGGAGCTCGAGCCGGTCGTCGAAATCGTAGCCCGCCGGGAGAACCGCCCAGAAAGTCGAGGGGATCGCCTGGTCGATGTAGGTGCTGAAGTATTGGAACATGGAGTTATTTACGAGCGATAGACCGTCGTCGATCTTGAGGGTTTCGATCGCCTGGGCGACGTAGTAGAGCTGCTGCGTCGAATTCTCGGAGTTGGCGAAGAGGTTCGAGCGGCGGCTGATCGGGACCTGCGGGCCCCAATTCATCGCGTAACCCGCCCCGGGAGGAGCGCTCCCAAGCCCTGGATGGAGGACGCCTGGAGGACCATACCAGCCGGCGAGCGAGCCCGTCTGGTAGAGGCCGTCGCTGATCAAGGCCTGGTCGGGGCGGTTGAGGCCCGCCACCGTATTGAGATGGTTCGTGTCGAACTCGGTGTTGAAATCGATCGTGAGGTTGTCGTAGGGCTTGCCGGAGAGGGCGAAGTAGGCGCACTGCCGCTGTAGGTAAGCCCCGTCGTAGTAGTTGTAGGGGGCGTAGCCGTCCATGCCGAAGTAGTCGGCTCGGTAGGCGAGCTTGTCCTTGATGATGGGACCGCCGATGTCGATGTTCCAAAAATTGGTGCTGTACATGCCGCCCGTGTAGCTCGCGTTGCCCCGGAACTTGTCGAAATAGGGCTGCTTGGTGACCTCGTTGGCGAATCCCCCCGCCATCTCCTGGGGGCCGAAGACGATGCTGACGGGGCCGGTGACGACGTCGAGGTTGTCGTAGGCGTTCATGTTCATGAGGGGGCCCCATTGGGCGGACTGGCTGAACCCGACCAGCATCCCGTTCCGGTAAGCCGTGCCGGGGAGACCCCGTATGACCGGTTCCGATACCGGACTCCCCGTCATCTGCGTCGGGTTGATGCCTGGAACGAAGGCGGCAAGATCGTTGACCGACTGGGCATTGATGGTTTGAATCTCCTCCTTATTTACCACTTGGACGGTCCGGGGAGTCTCCATGACGCTCATTTCGGGCCCGAGGATCCCGACCGGCTCCTCTGACGGGACCACCGTCTCGTAGGGGGCGGATCCCGCGACTCCGACTTCAGGGAGGATGGGACCCAAGCCGGGGGGGAGTTCTCCCCCGGGCAGAGGGCCTTGGGGAACGCTGATCGGAGGTGCCGTCTCCGGCCCGGAGGGGGCCGCCGGAGCTTCCGGACCGGGCGTCGAGATGGCGGGCGCTTCGCTGGAGGGAGGAGCGCTCTCCGGAGTTCCTTCCGTGCTTTCCGGGCTTGCGGCTGGTGCTTCGGGAGCGGCTTCCGGAGGGTTTTGGCCGGAAGGAGGCGGAGCGACCTCCGGCTGGGTCGTTTCGGCGGGAGGCGCTGCTGGAGTGCTCGACGGGGATTCCGCCCCTTGGGTCATCGCAGGGAATACCACGAAAACGAAAGCGAAGAGTATCCCGAGGAAGATGAGTCCGAGAGGAGAGCCAAGCGAGGAATGGGGCTTCGGCATAGCGGGGACGCGTGCGCCGTGTCGTGGCTCTCTTGGCGAGGAAGGGCTTCCTTGTCAACCATTCTTACTCGTGAGGAAGCCCTCCTCCTCGCACGCCGCCCGCTACTGGAGATAGAACCGGACAGGCACGACCGCTTGGGACTCGACGGGCTTTACTCCCGCTAGGGCGGGATGGAAACGCCAGTGCTCGACGGCGGCCGC
>NZ_CABFUZ020000188.1 GCF_902143385.2 Methylacidimicrobium cyclopophantes | reverse complement strand
TCGAGGCCGTCCTCTCGCTCGCGGGAGTAGGGCTGATTGGCGAAACCAGCCCGGTGGAGCGCCCGGAAGAGCCAATCCCCGCTCCGATCTCCAGTAAACATCCGGCCGGTCCGATTCCCTCCGTGAGCGGCCGGTGCAAGGCCGACCAAGAGAAAACGCGCCTGTGGATCTCCGAACCCGGGAACCGGCCTGGCCCAATAGGTGGCGCCCGCATAGCGCTTGGGAGGATGCTTTGCCGCCTCCTCCCGCCAGGCGACCAGTCGCGGACAGCGTCGGCAGGCCACCACCTCGGCTTCGATCTTTGCCACGAGCGAGGCGGCGGACGCTTCCGGCGCTGATTCCGCGCTTCCCCTCCCTTGCTCCGTTTCCCGATCCCTCACGAGCCGCCGACCTCCGCGGACGGCCCGCCCTGCGGCAGGCCGATATCTTCGTTCCAGATCGAGGGGAAGCGGCCGATGAAGCGGGCGAGGAGCTCCCGGCATTCCGCATCGTCCCTCACCTCGACCGAGACTCCCCGGCTCCGCAAGAGCGCTTCCGCTCCGAGAAAGGTCCGGTTTTCACCGATCACCACTCTCGGGATGCGATAGAGAAGGATCGCTCCGCTGCACATCGGACAGGGAGAGAGAGTCGTGTAGAGAGTGCAGGAGCGGTAAAACGAGGCCGGTTGCCTCCCCAAAGTTTCCAACGCGTCCATTTCCCCGTGGCGAATGGCGCTTCCCCACTGGATCCGCCGGTTTCTGCCCTGCGCCACGATTTGGTCACCCCGAACGATCACGGACCCGATCGGGATGCCCCCTTCCTCGAGCCCTGCGCGGGCCTCCGCGATCGCCGCCTCCAAAAATGGATCTCGCTTCGCCATGCCGCTGGTTCCTCGCGGGCCCGGGCCCGCTTTTGGGACGCTACCGCAGGATAGACGCAAAGAAAATCGTTTTGCTCGCGTTCGTGGAGAACGCATCGGTTCCGGATTCCGCCGATCGCTTTCCCGGCTCTTCTTTTCGATTGACCGCCGGGAAGGAGAGAGTATGGTTGGCCCAACTCTTATCGAGAGCGGCGGAGGGATCTGGCCCTACGAAACCGCGGCAACCGGGGAGAGGCTTCGGCCGCTCCCGACAGGTGCCAACCCCAGCTCCGGGAACCCGGGGAAGGATGAGAGGGATGAGAATCCCCATCCTGGTCTGCCGCATCGGTGAGAGCCAGAAAGGCAGCCGATGCAGTTGGAGTTTTTTTCGCACCTCCGGTGCCGCGAATGCGGCCGGCTCTACCCCAAGGAAGCGATCCATGTCTGCGAATGGGACTTCGGGCCGCTGGAGGCCGTCTACGACTACGAGGCAATCCGCCGGCACATTTCCCGCGACCGGATCGAGTCCCGCCCTCCGACGATGTGGCGCTATCGGGAATTTCTTCCCCTCGAGGGGGAGCCGAGCGTGGGCACGCAGGTTGGGTTTACGCCGCTGGTCCGGGCGGACCGCTTGGCGAAGGCCCTTGGGGTACGGGAAGTCTACGTCAAAAACGACACCGTCAACTACCCAACCCTCTCCTTCAAGGATCGAGTCGTCGCGGTCTCCCTCTCCCGGGCAAGAGAGATGGGGTTTCCCGTCGTCGCTTGCGCCTCGACGGGAAATTTGGCCAACAGCGTCGCGGCCAATGCGGCCAGCGTCGGTCTCGAAAGCTACGTGCTGATCCCGGCCGATCTGGAAGCATCAAAGGTCTTGGGAAGCCTGGTCTACGGAAGCCGAGTGATCGGGATCCGGGGCCCCTACGACAAGGTCAACCGGCTCTGTTCGGAAATCGCCGGGAAGTATCGCTGGGCCTTCGTCAACGTCAACCTCCGGCCCTACTACGCCGAAGGCTCGAAGACGATGGGCTTCGAGATCGTGGAGCAGCTCGGCTGGCGGCTCCCCGCCCATACGGTGATCCCCATGGCCAGCGGCTCCCTTTTGACCAAGATCGCCAAATCGTACCGGGAGATGATCGACACGGAGCTGGTCGAAAAGAGACCCTTCGCCATTCACGGGGCTCAAGCTTCGGGCTGCAATCCGATCACCGACGCCTTCCGGAAGGATACGGAGCTCGTTCGGCCCGTATCGAAGCCGCAAACGATCGCCAAGTCCCTGGCAATCGGTACCCCCGCCGACGGGTACTATGCGATCCAGACGATTCGGAAGAGCGGAGGGGCGGCCGAAGATGCTTCGGATCCCGAAATCGTGGAAGGCATTCGGCTCTTGGCGGAGACGACCGGGATCTTCGCCGAAACGGCCGGCGGGGTCACCGTGGCTTGCGCCCGCAAGCTCATCGACTCCGGGAAGATCCCGAAGGACGAATCTTTGGTGCTCTGCATCACCGGCCACGGCTTGAAGACGGCCGAAGTCCTCTCCGGGGTCTTGGACTCCCCCCGGGTAATCGATCCCAGCCTGCGGGAATTCGACCGGCTGGTTTCATCCGATATAAATCGAGCGCCTCTTCCGACAAGGAGCGAAGGTTAGGAAAAGGCAAGAGAGCCTCAACAAACAGAGAAAGGAAAGAGAACTATGAGCGAAATAACCGCAGAAAGAACCATTCCGGTGAGGATTCCGACTCCGCTTCGGGGATTGACGGGGAATCAGGATCTCGTCTCCGCGCGGGGAAGCACGATCGGAGAAATCCTAAAGGATCTCCAAAGCCAATTCCCGGGAATCGCCGAACGACTCTTCGACCAAACGGGCAACCTGCGGCGCTTCGTCGCCGTCTACGTCAACGGCGAAGACATCCGCTTCCTGCAGGACCAAAAGACTCCGGTCGGTCCGGAAGACGAAGTGAGCATCGTGCCGGCGGTGGCGGGGGGCTGAAGGTCGTGGCGAGAGAAAAACAACGCCTTTGGCTCACCTTCAGCGAGGAACTCTGCCAGCGGCCGATCATTTGGGAGCTCGGCCGCTCCTTTGAGTTGATCTTCAATATCCGAAGCGCCCAAGTTACGCAGGAGACCGGAATCGTCGCTATCGAACTGGAGGGCGAGCGAGAAGTCCTCAAGCAGGCGATCCAGTGGCTCGAAAAGGAAGGGGTCACCGTCGAGCCGGTCGAGCTCAGCACGATCGAGGGGTAGCCACCACCCGCTTCCGAGCTTCCGATTCGAGGAAGAAGCCGCGCAAGGGGCGCCCGAGCAGCCAGCCTCAAGCCGAGGTTTGGTCGGCAGCCGTCTTCGCCGCTTCGCTTCTCTGGGCCTCTTTCGAGGGTTTTTCTCCGCCTGCGGCCGGAAGCGTAGCCTCGGTCCACTCGATCACCGCCATCCGGGCGGCGTCGGAAAGCCGATAGCCGAGTTTCGTCACGCGGGTATAGCCCCCTGCACGTCCGGCGAATCGCGGGCCTATGTCCGCAAAGAGCTTTTGCACCGCCTCTTTGCCGTGCAAACGGGCGGCCGCAAGGCGGCGGTGATGGAGAGAACCCTTCTTCGCCAAGGTGACCAACTTTTCCGCGTAAGGCTGCAGCGCCTTCGCCTTGCTGAGCGTGGTTTTGGTTCGATTATGACGGATCAGAGCCGTCGCGAGATTGGCGAGCAGCGACTCCCGATGCTTCGAAAGTCTTCCCAGCTTACCGCGTCGTTTCAAATGGCGCATTGCCGTCCCCAGGTTAACCCTCGTTCATCACTTCCGACGCCGCCGGAGCTTCCAGCAGTGACGGATCGAGCTTCATTCCGAGAGAGAGGCCCAATTGGGCGAGTTTTGACTTAATTTCGTTCAGAGACTTTTTCCCGAAGTTCCGATATTTGAGCATCTCCGCTTCCGTCTTTTGGGCTAACTGACCCACCGTGGCGATGTTCGCGTTGTTGAGGCAGTTTGCGGCCCGAACCGAAAGCTCGATTTCGTTGACGCTCATGTTCAGGATCTTGCGGAGCCGATTCTCCGCCTCCTGAACGGGCGGCTTCGGCTTTTCGAACTCGACCGCTTCCTTCCCGTATCCGACGAAGAGGTCAAGATGGTGACGGAGAATCGCGGCCGCCTGCACGATCGCATCATCCGCGCTGATCCGCCCGTCGGTCCAGACCTCCAGGATCAACCGGTCGTAGTCGGTCCGCTGTCCCACACGGGTATTTTCCACCTCATACTTGACCCGGCGCACCGGGGAAAAGAGGCAATCGATCGGAATGAGGCCGATGGCCTGCTCCGCCTTCTTGTTCTCCTCCGCGATCAAGAACCCCCGTCCGACCTTCACTTCCAGCTCCATCTGGAACTCCTGCTTCCTGTCCAAGGTGCAGATGAGCTGCTCCGGATTGACCAGCTCGACTCCGGTCACCAGTTGGATGTCGCCCGCGACCACAGGCCCCTCCTTGGTAACCTGCAGCAGGAGGGTATGGGGCTCGCGGGAGGGAATGCGGAAGAGAACCTTCTTCAAGTTGAGCACGATTTCCGGAACATCCTCCACCACCCCCGGGAGGCTCGTAAACTCGTGGAGCGCCCCGTTGATCTTAATCGCCGAAATAGCGGCTCCTTCGAGCGAGGAGAGAAGCGCCCTCCGCAAAGAGCTTCCGATCGTCTGCCCATACCCGGCCTCCAGCGGTTCAACGACATAGCGACCATACGTCTCCGTGGAAACCGCCTCGTCCTTCGCAAGGGAATGCGGCATTTCAAAACGACCTAAGCGCACTGCCATAGAACCGATTACCTCCTACGATCTACCGAAGGATCCCCTTCCCCGCGATGTCGCGAGAAGCTCCGCGCTCCGCGCGGCCGGAAGGCGATCCATGCGATCCTTACGAATAGAACTCTACCACAAGCTGCTCGTTCGCGATCGGCCGCAACTCGTCCTTGCTTGGCAGCCGCTTGACTTCCCCGCGAAGCTTCTCTTTTTCCAACACGAGCCAATCCGGGATGCGGGCGGCCTGCATCGCCTCCAAATTCCGCAAGGCGAGCTTCCGCGATTGCGGCTGGTCGCGCACCTCCACCAAGTCGCCCGGCCGCGTCCCGAAACTGGGAGTCGTCGTCCGGCGTCCGTTCACCTGCACATGCCCGTGAGTGATCATCTGGCGCGCGCCGAACCTCGTCGTTGCAAAGCCCAGACGGTGGATGATGTTGTCGAGCCGAGACTCGAGGAGCTGGAGAAGCACCTCGCCGGTTACCCCCCGCTTCTTGAGGGCGGAGGCGAAATAGCGGCGAAACTGGCGTTCCGTGACCCCATACATGAGGCGAAGCTTTTGCTTTTCCGCCAGCGCGATCGCGTAGTCCGATTGTTTGCGCCGGCTCTTCTCTCCGTGCACTCCCGGCGGATACGGCCGCTTCTCCAAAGCCTTGCAAGGGCCGAACAGGGCTACGTTGTAGCGGCGAGCCTTCTTCGCCCGGGGACCAAGATATCGTGCCATATGAACTCTTTCCTTACGTAACGGAAGCGATTCCGAAGCCCTAGACCCGCCTCGATTTCCGCGGTCGGCATCCGTTGTGGGGAACCGGGGTAACGTCCAGGATCGAAGTGACCTCCAACCCGATCACCTGCAGGGCGCGGATCGCAGACTCCCTACCCGTCCCCGGCCCCTTCACCTTGACGATCACCTCACGCACGCCGTGCGCCACCGCTTGGCGAGCGGCGTCCTGGGCCGCCAGCTGCGCGACGTAGGCGGTCGACTTTCTCGAGCCGCGAAATCCGCATCGACCGGCGCTCGACCAGGAGATCGTCCTCCCGTTGAGGTCGGTGATCGTGATCACGGTGTTGTTGAAGGTAGCCAAAATGTGGGCGATCCCGCTGTGAACGCCCTTCCCGCCCTTGCTCTTGTGCTTCTTTTCCTTCTCCGCAGGCTCAGCCGGAGCCGTCTTGCCCTCCGTCCCTTTCGCCGCCGCGCCTTCCGGCTCGGCCGGT
>NZ_CABFUZ020000187.1 GCF_902143385.2 Methylacidimicrobium cyclopophantes | reverse complement strand
GGAGACCGCAGCCCTTTTCTGTGCTGCGGTCCTTCTCTACGAGCTGGCGGACGAGGGAACGGAAGGGGAGGATAGGGAGCTATGGCAAAAGACATTCTCATCACAGGCGGGGCTGGATTCCTCGGATCGAATCTAGCCTTAGAGATCCAGCGCCGGGAGCCGGGAGCGGAGATCGTCCTCGTCGACGACTTCCGGAGCGGCTCCTTCCTCAATCTCGCAGGCTTTCGCGGGGATCTGATCACCGTCGATGTCGGCCGACTCGATTGGCATCGTCTCTTCGGAGAGCGCTCCCCTGAAGTCGTCTATCACTTGGCTTCGATCACCGACACGACCGTGACCGACACCGCGACCCAGATGCGCGCCAATGTGGAAGGTTGGCGCCACCTGCTCTTTTGCCTCGCCGGAAAGTCGCTCCGCCTGGTTTATGCCTCTTCCGCCGCGGTCTATGGAATCTCCTCCTCCGGGCAGAATCGGGTCGGCGACCCGGAACGGCCCGCCAATGCCTATGGCTTCTCCAAGCTCCAAATGGAGCATCTGGCGAAGCGCTTCGCCGGAGAAAATCCGCAAATTTCTCTCGCCGGGCTTCGCTACTTCAACGTCTACGGCCCCCGGGAGACCCACAAGGGGAGCTCGGCGAGCATGATCGGCCAACTCGCCCGCCAGATGCGCGCGGGGAAACGACCGCGGCTCTTCCTCGACGGGAGCCAGAAGCGGGATTTCGTCTACGTCGCCGATGCGATCGAGGCCACGTTGGCCGCCGGCCTCGTGACGAAGGGAGAGGGCGTCTTCAACGTCGGCTCCGGAAAGGCCCGATCCTTCAACGAGGTGGTCTTCTGCCTCAACACCGTCCTCGGCACCCAGGCGGAGCCGGAATATTTCCCCTGTCCCTATCGGTTCTTTCAGCCTCATACCGAAGCCGCTCTTTCAGCCACCGAAGCCGCCTTGGGATATCGACCCCGCTTCTCCTTGGAAAAAGGGATTGAAGCCTATTCTGCATCGGGCTGGCTCGGCCGCGAGCTTGCGCAGTAGAACCCTTGCTTCTTTCGAAATTCTCGCCGATCTTTTGCTCGTGAGCTCTCCGCAGTTCCCCGATAGTGAGGAGTGGCAGCGCCGCTTCCAAGAGATGTTTCGTGCCTTCACCCCCCCGCAACCGCAAGTTCCTCTCGAAAACAAGGAGGGGAAGAACCGGGAAGAGTTCGAGAAACAGATCCGTTCCTTTACGTTTACTCCGAAGGAGATCAAGGCCTATCTCGATCGCTTCGTGATTCAACAGGAGGAGGCGAAGCGGGTTCTCTCCGTTGCCGTTTGCGACCACTACAACCATGTGCGCGCCGCTCTTTCCGGCGAGGAGCTCCCCCACTACGTCAAGCAGAACGTCCTCCTGGTTGGTCCAAGCGGCGTGGGAAAGACCTACCTCGTGCGCTGCTTGGCCGAACGGATCGGAGTCCCGATGGTCCGCGCAGACGCCACGAAGTTTTCCGAAACGGGCTACGTAGGAGGAGATGTCGAAGACCTCGTCCGCGAGCTGGTGCAACAAGCGGGGGGGGATGTCTCCATCGCACAATATGGCATCGTTTACTTGGACGAGATCGACAAGCTTGCGGGATTCAACTCGATGGGCCGGGATGTCAGCGGGAGGGGAGTGCAGGCGAATCTCCTCAAGCTGCTCGAAGAGACCGAGGTTCCCGTGCGGGCTCCCTACGATATTCAAGGGCAGATTCAGACCATGCTCGACTTTCAGCGCGGAGGCCGGCAGTCCAAGCGGACGGTCAACACGCGGCACATTCTCTTCCTGGTGAGCGGAGCCTTTACCCGGCTTCCGGAAATCGTGGCGCGCCGGATGCGCCGGGGGCACATTGGATTTCGCCCGCAGGGGGCCGAAGCCGACGGCCGAGAGGCGGTCAAGGAAGCAACCACCGCGGACTTCATCGAATATGGACTGGAGCCGGAATTCGTCGGGAGGCTGCCGGTCCGAGTCTTCTTCGAGCCTCTGAACGCGGACGACCTTTTCCGAATTCTCCAGGAATCGGAGGGCTCGATCCTCCGTCAGTATGTCGCCGCCTTTCAGGCCTACGGCATTTCGCTCCGCTTCACCGAAAGCGCCCTTCGCCTCATCGCGGCGCGCGCCGC
>NZ_CABFUZ020000186.1 GCF_902143385.2 Methylacidimicrobium cyclopophantes | reverse complement strand
GGCCCGCCGCGGCTCGGCAATTGGCTTGCTTGCCCTGGCGGGCGCGGGAAAATGAGAGGGTGCGCCGGGCGCTTTTGTGGGTCGCCATCCTCCTTTCTCTTTCCTTGCTGCTCTTTTGGGCTTGGCGAAGCTCGATCGAACGGACGGACAGCCGTTATGACGCTCAGATTCGGATGGCCAGCCAGCGCTACGGGGTCGATCCCCTGCTGATCCGCTCGGTCATCTGGGAGGAGACCCGTTTTCGCCCCAATAAGGTAGGCCATGTCGGAGAGCTGGGGCTCATGCAGGTTCGTCCGACGACGGCGCTCGACTGGGCGCGAAGCGAGAAACGAATGGATTTCCGGCCGGAGCAGCTCGCCGATCCCGAGATCGGCATCCTGGCCGGAAGCTGGTATCTGGCGCGAGCACTGCGTCACTGGCAGAACACAGACAATCCCTACGTCTTTGCCCTTGCCGAATACAACGCGGGGCGGCGCAACGCCGTTCGTTGGGTGGATCCGGCGAACCCGCGAAGCGGGCGTGCCTTCCTTTCCCGAATCGATTTTCCGAAGACGCGGGAGTACGTATGCCAAATCCTGGACCGTTTCGCCCTCTACCGCGGGCGGATGCCTTGGACCTCGTCTTGCGCCAGCCTTTTTTCCCGTTCAGGAGGAATGGGGAAGAAACGAGCGGGTGCGGATGTCGCCGCCGGGCCGCGAGGATCGGGAAGAGCCGCTGCTCGCCCGGAAACTGTTGCGAAGTAGAAAAACGGGTTGCCAAGCTCGCTCGCCGGTGCATGATGGAAGAAGGGTCGAGGGCCCTTAGCTCAGCGGATTAGAGCGTCTGACTACGGATCAGAAGGTCGTAGGTTCAAATCCTACAGGGCCCAGGCGGAGCAGGGTCGCGGGTGTAGTTCAATGGTAGAACGGCAGCCTTCCAAGCTGCATGCGAGGGTTCGATTCCCTTCACCCGCTCATCTCAGCCTGCATCTTTCCCAATCAGCAGGTTTCCTTTGCGGCTTGCGAGATGGGACCGTCCGCTTGGTCGGGCTCGGGTTTCCTCTTCGCAGCCCGACTCACTCGCTGCACCTCTCGGCTAGGAACTCGAGAGAGACCCTGTAGCCTAAGCATCCCATTCGGGCCGAGGATCCTCTTGGAACGGGCCCGGTCTTCCCGCCGATCGCCGCCCGTGATTCAGTGATAGAAGCGGGTCGATCGCCTGCCGTGATGGGCAGAGGGCTTGCCCTCCCAGGAACCGAGGGCTCGATGGAGGTCGGCAAGAAAATGGTCGGCCATGTCCCGGGAAAGCCCTTCCCGGACGACGATACGGAGGACGGAAACAGTCTGCGCGTCGGGCGGCATCGTATAGGCGGGCACTTGCCATCCATGTTCGCGCAGTCTCTCGGAGAGAGCGAACGCCGCCTCCGCAGGGAAATTTTTCAGCTTGAAGGCAAAAGCGGGCACCTGAGAGCCGTCGCTGACCAGCTCGAAGGGTCCCATTTTGGAGATCCGATCGGAGAGAAAGAGGGCAGTCTCCCGAATCGTTTTCAGGATCCGGGTGTAGCCGGTGCGGCCAAGCC
>NZ_CABFUZ020000185.1 GCF_902143385.2 Methylacidimicrobium cyclopophantes | reverse complement strand
GCCGCTGCCGCTCTGGAGCGGCTCTTCTTTGCAACCTGGTTGAGCCAAGGGGGAGCAGAGGGAGCAGCCCCGAGCTCGCTTCCGGCAGGGGCGCGAAGGGGAGAGGAGCGGGTCTCCGTGATCGGCAGCGGGCCCGACCGGGATGAGGCGCTCTACTATCGGAACTTCCTGGAAGCGATCCATGCTGCACGGAGGAGCATCGATCTAAGCACCGGATTTTTCGTGCCTACGCGGCAGGAGATCCAGGAGCTGGCTCGAGCGGCCCGGCGCGGCGTGGCGGTTCGGTTGGTTTTGCCCTCTCCGGTCAACGACCGAGAGGTGCGGGCGGCGGGGAGGGCGGACTATGGGCGACTGCTCCAAGCCGGGGTCCGGATTTGGGAGGTGGAAGGGGAAGTGCTCCATGCGAAGTTCGCTACGATCGACGGAGAGTGGACCGCAGTGGGATCCTCGAACATGGATCGGAGAAGCATCGTTTATAACAAGGAAGTCGACGCGATCATCTTCGGACAGAGGACCGCGGCGGCCGCCCGCTCCCTCATCGAAAAGGATATGTCCCGTTCGCGCGAGGTCACCCTTTCCCAATGGCGCCAGCGTAGCTTCGGGGAGCGGGCCAACGAGTTCTTTGCCACCTTCTGGCGATTCCTCATGTGAGCGACGCTTTTGCCTTGCGGAGCCTTCCATGGAGGGAATACCGTTTCTGCAAAAACGACAATAGAGGCAACCGATAGGAGAAAGCAATGGGCACAGGGGAACAAGGGATCGGCGAGGTAGTCTGCCTGCGCCGCTTTCCGGTCAAGTCGATGCGGGGCGAGGAGCTTGCTGCGGTTCGCGTCACCGCGCAGGGATTGCTCGGAGACCGGCACTTTGCATTCCGGGATCTGGAGACCGGGAAGATCGTCAGTGCCAAGTACCCGGCCAAATGGGGGAAGCTCTTCGATTTGCCGGTTTCCTGGATCCGGTCTCCGGAGGAGTCGCCGGATCCGGTCGTTCGATTTCAGCTCCCCGGGGGAGAATGGCGTCGAAGCGACGATTCGCAGGCGGCCGAGCCCGTCGGGGCTCTCTTCGGGAGGAAGGTGGCATTGCTCGCCACTGCGTTGGATCAGGTGAGCCTCGAGGAGTATTGGCCCGATATCGAAGGGCTGGCTCATCGGGAGCAGACGACGGACGAGAAGATGCCCGCCGGGACCTTCTTCGACGCCGCCCCGATCCATCTCGTCACGACCGCGACCCTCCGGAAGCTTCGTTCTCTCTATCCGGAAGGCCTCTTTGCATCGCGGCGGTTCCGGCCCAATTTCGTGATCGCGTCGCCGGCGGAGGCATGCGACTTCGTCGAGAATCAATGGATCGGGAAGCGGATCCGCATCGGGGACTCGGTTCGATTGCAGATCACGATGGGCTGTGGCCGCTGCGTCATGACGACCCTCCCTCAAGGGGATCTGCCGCAGGATCCGGGAATCCTCCGGACGGCGGCCCGCTACAACCATGCCGAGGTCGGGGTCTACGCAAAGGTCCTTTCCGAGGGATGGGTCTGGAGAGGAGCCCCGGTTCGGCTGGAAGAGGAGTGACGAATCGTTCTTCGCGTCTGCTGGCTTCCGCCCGGGATGCATCCGTCGCTCGGAAAAACATTGCGCTTGCAGCCGTTGGCCCGCGCCGCTAAGAGCAGCAATATGAAAGCATTGACACTCTTCTCCGTCCTCTCCGTTCTGCTCTTCGCCGCCGCGGGATCCCTCCACGCCGATTCGACTCTCGCGAAGAAGAAGGCGAGCTGCGCCTGTGCCGAGAAGTGCGCAAAGAAAGAAGCGTGCGCGGTGCACAAGCACAAGGATTGCGACTGCTCCTAATCGCTTCCGAAGCTCTGGAACCCGGCATGCCCGCTTCCGCTGGAAGGCGGGCCGCGCCGGTGGCCCGAAAGGGCGGACGCTTCCCCGCATTTCGCAGGGCTGCCTAGAAGCCCTGCTTCTTGCGATCCGAAATCGGCTGGGTCGGATTGCAGAGCACGATCTTTCGGCCGATTCGAGGATCGGGAATCTCGACGTCGGAAGGCGAGATCTCCGCCTCCAACTGACGGCCGAGCCAATTGAGGAGGATTCGGACCCGCTCCTTTCCGGGAAGAAATTCGCGGATGATCGCATGGAGGCCGCAGAGCGGGCCGGCGCCGATTTGCACCTCCATGCCCGGTTCCAGACTCGAGTCGAGCGTGATGAGGTTCTCCGGACCCAGGAGCTTGCGGAGCTCGTCGGCCGCGCCCGGCGGGATCAGTGGGTAGCGCCCGCCGAAGTGCACGACCTTGGCAACGCCTTGCGCATAGCGGACGGCGTTGAGGCGTAGGAGTGGTTCGAAGCGAGCGAAGAGGTATCCCGGAAAGAGCGGCTCGATCGCCCAGACCCGCTTACCTTTCCGGAGGCGGCTATAGCGGATCAACGGCAAGAGCGCCTCGACACCGCCCAGTCGCAGGAGGGACTCGTAGGCGATCCGTTCGCGTTTGGGCTGCGCCCGTAAGCAAAACCAGAGTCGTTCGCCCGGTGGAGGCATCGTCTTCTTTCGCGGTTCCTAGAGCGCGCGATCCGGTGGTCCGTTGCAGATGCGATGATTCTTGCAGAAAGGAAGAAGGATCAAAAGCACGAGCGCTCTTTTCTCTAATTCCTCTATAGGCAAAAAGACAGTCTAGAGCAAGACCGTTTTCTTTCTCTGAAGCCGTTCGCGGGCGGCCGGGGAAGAGCTCCGCTTCCGCCGGCCGTTATGGCGAGGGGGGCCTGGTCCGGGGGGATTCCTTGCTTGGCTCCATAACGGAATATGATCGCATCATAAGAAAGGATTATTTCCATCATTGTCGTTTAAGGAGCTATCTTTCCTTAAGAGGGCCGTCCCCGGATGGGAGTGCGGCCCGGTCGCCAAAATGATGGAAACGAGGAAAAGAAATGAAAATACTCTGCGTTCTCTACGATGATCCGATCAACGGATATCCCCCGTCCTATGCCCGGGATTCGATCCCGGTGATTCGGAAATATCCAGACGGGCAGACGGTGCCCAATCCGGAACGGATCGATTTTCGACCCGGCGAGCTGTTGGGCTGCGTTTCCGGGGAGCTGGGGTTGCGTCGATTTCTTGAGGAACGGGGGCACTCCCTTGTAGTGACCTCGGACAAGGATGGGCCGGATTCGCGCTTCGAGCAGGAGCTGCCGGATAGCGACGTGGTGATTTCGCAGCCGTTCTGGCCCGCCTACTTGACGAGGGAGCGGATTGCGCGGGCTCCGAAGCTCAAGTTGGCGATCACCGCCGGCATCGGCTCGGACCATGTCGACTTGCGGGCCGCAGTCGAGCGGAACATCACGGTCGCCGAGGTTACCTTCTCGAACAGCATCAGCGTGGCCGAGCATGTGGTCATGATGATTCTCTCCCTTGTCCGCAACTATCTGCCTTCCCACGACTGGGTGCGGCGCGGGGGTTGGAACATCGCCGATTGCGTCGAACGCGCTTATGATCTCGAAGGCATGCAGGTCGGGACCGTGGCGGCGGGCCGAATCGGGCTTGCGGTGCTCCGGCGACTCAAGCCGTTTGAGGTCGGTCTGCACTACACCGATCGTCACCGGCTTCCTCCGCAGGTCGAGGAGGAGTTGGGACTCACTTTCCATCCCGATGCGGCGGCGATGGTGCCCCACTGCGACGTCGTCACGATCAACTGCCCGCTCCATCCCGAGACCGAGCATCTCTTCGACGATGCCCTGCTGGCCAGGATGAAGAGGGGGACCTATCTGATCAACACGGCCCGCGCCAAGATCTGCGATCGGGATGCGATCGTACGCGCCTTGGAGAGCGGGCGGCTCGCCGGCTACGCGGGGGACGTCTGGTTTCCGCAGCCGGCTCCGAAAGACCATCCCTGGAGGACCATGCCTCACGAGGGGATGACCCCGCACATTTCGGGATCGACTCTCTCGGCTCAGGCAAGGTATGCGGCGGGAGTCCGCGAGATCCTGGAGTGTTGGTTCGCCGGGCGGCCGATCCGCAAGGAGTATCTGGTCGTCGAAGGGGGCAAGCTGGCCGGGGTCGGCGCCAGCTCCTACAGCGTCTAGGCGCGGGAGCCGCTTTCGCAAGCGGAATTGCCGCCGCGTGCCCATGGGGAGGAGTTGCGCCGGAGCAGCTCCAGAAACGCGGCGGCAGCCGCGGAACGTTGCATGGAAGGAGGAGCGAGGATGGCAAGGCTCCACCACAGGCCATGGGGGGGGTCGACCCGCAGGGCGGCAAGCTCGGGATCGGCTTCCGGAAGCACCCTCGCGGCGACAAAGCCGACCCCGAGGCCGGCGCGAGCGGCTTCGATCACCCCCTGGGCGCTGGGTACTTCCACATGGCCGGGAGAGTCGATCGAGAGCTTTCCGAACGCCCTCTCGACGGTGCGGCGGACTCCAGAGTCGGCTTCCCGCCAGACGACCCTTTCCCCGTGGAGGAGGCGGAGCGCCACGCCCCCGGGAAAGGCGCGCGCCAGCTTGCTCTCCCGGCGCGCGACGACCAGTATCTCCTCCTCGATCCAAGGTTTGCGGACGAAAGCGGGAGGGGGATCCCCCTCCATCGGCTCCTCGACGAAGACCAGATCGAAATCCTCCGCCCTCCGGATGAGTTCCCGGGAGGGTCCCGTTTCGATGTCGACTCGGATCCCCGGATAGCGGTTTTGGAAGGCGACCAGCGGGCAGGGGAGATAGTAGCTGCCGATCGTCGGGGTCAAAGCGATGCGCAGCCGGCCTTTCGTCCGACGTTGCAGCCGCCGGCTGAAGTCGCGTGCCGCTGCAACCGCCTCCGCCACGCGTAGCGCATGCTTACGCAGCTCTTCGCCCGCAGGGGTAAGGCGAACGTGCCCCTGCTCGAAGCGACACAAGGGATCGCCCACCGACTCCCGCAATCTCCGCAATTGGGCGGAGACCGCCGCTTGTACGACGTGGAGGCGGCGCGCGGCGAGGCTCACGCTGCCGAGCTCGGCGACGAGAGCAAACGCCACGAGGTGGCTCGGGTTGAGATCGAGCGGATCGTCATCCTCCGCTGGATCGGCTCTCCAGCCGAGGCCGCGCTCTTTGGAGTCGGGGGAATCGGAAACGGCGTCCACTGGAAGTCCGATCGTACGCACTGCTTCTCTGCCGATGCAATCGAAAGCGTCGAAGGCCGCCTGGCCGAGATCCTTCGCGCGAGATCGAAGCGGGAAAGGTTGCTCCGGAACTCATAGGCAGAAAGTATCCAATCCATCAAAAGAATGAATTATACCAATTGGACAAGCGGACCTATCCTCGAAGTCAAAAGCGAGCTTCCCTAGAGAAGGAGGAAACCTATGTCGACCGAATCGAGCTGTCCCTTTCGCCATACCGCCGCTGCGGGAGGAATTTCCACCATTCGCGACTGGTGGCCCAATCGTCTCAACCTGAGCATCTTGCGGCAGAATTCCCCGCTGTCCGACCCGATGGGCGAAGGCTTCGATTACGCGAAGGAGTTTCGGAGTTTGGATCTGGAGGCGGTGAAGAAGGATTTGCGCGCGGTGATGACCGACTCACAGGACTGGTGGCCGGCCGACTTCGGCCATTATGGGCCCCTTTTCATCCGGATGGCTTGGCATAGCGCCGGCACCTACCGGATCGGGGACGGTCGCGGCGGCGCGGGGACCGGGCAGCAGCGCTTTGCACCGGTCAACAGTTGGCCGGACAATGTGCTCCTCGACAAGGCCCGCCGCCTGCTCTGGCCGGTCAAGCGGAAGTATGGCCGGAAGATTTCCTGGGCCGACTTGATCATCCTCGCCGGCAACGTGGGACTGGAATCGATGGGCTTGCGGACCTTTGGCTTCGGCGGGGGACGGGTCGACGCTTGGGAGCCCGATGAGTCGGTCTACTGGGGATCAGAAGGGAAGTGGCTCGAAGACAAGCGCTACTCCGGAAAACGCGACCTCGAGAATCCCTTGGCCGCCGTGCAGATGGGCCTCATCTACGTGAATCCGGAAGGTCCCAACGGGAAGCCCGATCCGGTGGCGGCGGCGGTCGACATCCGCGAAACCTTCGCCCGCATGGCGATGAACGATGAGGAGACGGTGGCGCTGATCGCAGGCGGGCATACCTTCGGGAAGACCCATGGCGCCGGTCCGACCAGCTATGTCGGCCCTGAGCCGGAGGCGGCGGACATTACCGAACAGGGTCTCGGCTGGCGGAGCAGCTTCGGCAGCGGGAAGGGTCCGGACGCCATCGGCGGCGGTCCGGAGGTGATTTGGAGCAAGACCCCGACGCGGTGGAGCAACTATTTCTTCCAATTTCTCTTCGAGTACGAATGGGAGCTGACCAAGAGTCCGGCCGGCGCATACCAGTGGGTGGCCAAGAACGCCCCCGAGATCATTCCCGACCCGTATGATCCAGCCAAGAAGCGCCGGCCGACCATGCTTACCACGGACCTCTCGCTCCGATTCGACCCGGTCTACGAAAAGATCTCGCGCCGCTACTACGAAGATCCGGATCTCTTCGCAGACTCCTTCGCCCGCGCTTGGTTCAAGCTCACGCACAGAGACATGGGCCCCCGCATCCGTTACCTCGGTCCCGAGGTTCCGCAAGAAGAGCTGATCTGGCAGGATCCCATTCCCGCCGTGGATCACCCCTTGATCGAGGCGACCGAGATCGCGCGGCTCAAGGAGAGGATCCTCGCTTCCGGGCTGACGGTCTCGGAGTTGGTGTCGACCGCCTGGGCGTCGGCTTCCACCTTCCGAGGCTCGGACAAGCGCGGAGGTGCCAATGGAGCGCGCATCCGTTTGGCTCCGCAGAAGGACTGGGAGGCGAACCAGCCGGCGCAGCTCGCCAAGGTGCTCGCCCTGCTCGAAACGATCCGGGAGGAGTTCAATGCCGGCGCGGAGAGCGGGAAGAAGGTGTCGCTGGCCGACTTGATCGTGCTCGGCGGTTGCGCGGCTGTCGAGCAGGCGGCGAGGAACGCGGGCTGCCCGGTGACGGTCCCCTTCTTTCCGGGCCGTATGGATGCCCTGCCGGAGCAGACGGACGTCGAATCCTTCGCGGTGCTCGAGCCGATGGCCGACGGTTTCCGCAATTTTCGGAAGAAGGGCGTAGGCGTGCCCGCCGAGGCCCTGCTCGTCGACAAGGCGCAGCTGCTCACGCTCACCGCGCCGGAGATGACGGTGCTCGTCGGCGGTATGCGCGCGATGGATGCCAACGTCGGTAGGACTCGGCATGGCGTCTTCACTCGGCGCCCGGGTGCGCTCACCAACGACTTCTTCGTGAACCTTCTCGATATGGGCACGGAATGGAAGGCGGTGGCCGGAGAGGAGAATCTTTTTGAAGGATACGACCGCAAGACGGGCGAAGTGCGGTGGACGGCCACCCGGGTCGATTTGGTCTTCGGTTCCCATTCCGAGCTGCGCGCGTTGGCCGAGGTCTATGGCAGCGAGGATGCGCAGGAGAAGTTCGTGAACGACTTCGTCGCCGCCTGGAACAAGGTGATGAACCTAGACCGGTTCGACCTGGCGATGTCTTGACGAGGGAGAGCCCCTCGAAGCGTCGAGACGCGGGATGCGCTGCGAAAGCCGGGCCAGAGCAAGGAGGGGAAACGGATCAGGAGCCCGTTTTCGCCTTCCCGGCTTCCGCCGCCTTGGCCTTGCCGATCTGTACCGTGCGCGCTTGCAGCTTCTCGCCGGCTTTGCGCGCATGGATCACGACGCGCTCCCCGGGCATTAGGTCGGCGACCGTCGCCGGTTCCTTTTCCTTCCCCTTGGAAATTTCGGACTGGTCGGTAAGCTCGACGGCGATCGACTTTCCCTCGCGGGTCTTGACCGTCAAGACCTTCCCTTCCATTGAGGCGATCTGCCCGATGACATGGATCTCATTACCGTGCGCGAACGTGGAAGACGCGCCGAATCCGAAGATGACCAAAGAAAGCAAAACTCCAATCGCGCCGCGCATCGTACCTCCTCTTTCTTTCCAAAGGGCTCTTGCTCCGTCCTCCGCCCACGGTTGCGGAAGGCTGGCTGACGATACCCTTTCCTGAGCCTCCATTCAAGGAGAGCTTTTGTCGTCTCCTTCGAGAAAGCTTTCCTCCTCCCGCTCCTCGGCCCGTTCCTTCGGACCCTTCGGGTTGAGTTTCTCCATCTCCCGCTCCTCCTCGCGCGTGAGCTTCGGCAGATGGCGGAGGAAGAGCACGAGCTTCCAGCTCTCTGCATCATGGCCCTCTTCCCCCCAGGCCGGCATTCCCGTCATTCGGATCCCATTGTGGATGATGTAGTAGAGTTCCCCGTCGGTGAGGCTCTGCGTTTCTTGTTTCCGCATATCCGGAGGCCGGGGATAGAGGGTTTTGCCCATCTCGGTCTCCCCGCTTCCGTTGTTTGCGTGACATTGCGCGCAATGGTCGGCGTAGTGTTCCATTCCCTGCTGCAACCAGTCGCGGGTCGGCGGAAAGGGGTTTTGCTGCAGGCGCGCCTCCTCGGGGATCGAGAGCCGGTAGATCCGCTTCGCCAGGAATGCTTCCCAGGCTGGAGGGGCTTGCCGGGAGCCGAATCCCTGGCGGATGGCGAGGACTCCCCCTACGAGGACGAGCGCTCCCACAAGGGCGAGTCCCGCGAGCAACAGATAGCCGAGGCGCCGGAGCATCACGATCCCTTCCCCGTCCGCCCGGCAAGAACCGGCGGACTCCAGCCGAAAATCAAGGTGCCGGCGGCGGCGGGACTTCCGGGATCCACCTGTCGCGGCCAGCCGCAAACGAGCATAGGGGGAAGGAAGGGCGCGGTCGAGGCAAGAACGAGCGTCGGCGCTTTCTTGGCAATCTCTTGCATGGGAATGGCAAAGAGACGGGAGTTAAGGGAACGACTCCTGCGGGCGGGAGGAGGGCATGCGGTTGGCATCGATGATTCTCCGGATCTCCTCGGCCGCCCCGCGCAGCTCGACCTCTTCCTCATAGACCGAAGTCTGGTAGTCGGAGCGATAGGCGCTTGGCGGAATTTCCGTAAGTGGCTCGAGGACCGGTCGTCCGCGCCGCCAGGTGTCGATTCGGGTCACGCAGGAGAGCCCCGGCCGCAGCGGATGCTCTCGGAGCTCGGCCGGGTCGATCCGG
>NZ_CABFUZ020000184.1 GCF_902143385.2 Methylacidimicrobium cyclopophantes | reverse complement strand
TCGGCCGCGCGGCCGCCCGAAAAGGGTCCGATCCTTACCGGGCATTCGCGGCGCAGAAGCGGCCGACGAGTTGCGGCCGAGGAGCTTTCCGGTCATTTTCTTCTTGCCGATAGCGCGTTTCCTGCGATCTGCCTTGGGAGCGGAGAAGCTCCGAGAACGCGGCACAACCAGACGATGGCCCTCCTTTCCCGAAAGACGTTCAAGATCCATTTGGTTTTCGGAACGGCGGCGCTGCTCCTCTTTCTCTTTATTGTCCGGGAGTCGAACTATCGTCCTCCGCTCCGTTTCGAGGACATCGTGGAAGAAGCGCGAAAAGCGCTTTCGGAGCCATATGCCGCCGCAACGGTCCCCGCTTTTCTCTCGACCCTGACTTTCGATCAGTATCGGCAGATCCGGTGGCGCGACGAGAACCTTCTCTGGCGGGATGCGGCTCTCCCTTTCCAGATCGGCTTTTTTCACCCGGGCTATCTTTTCAACCAGCCGATTCGCTGCTTTCAGGTCGATCGAAAGGGCGTGCAAGCGATTCCTTACCTGCCGCGCTTCTTCGACTTCGGCGGAGTCGTTTCCCCGGCGAAGCTGCCTCCTCACTTGGGCTACGCCGGCTTTCGGATCTACTATCCGCTGGAGAAGCGGGATCGCCTTGCCGAAGTGGCTTCCTTCCTGGGAGCGAGTTATTTTCGCCTGGTGGGCCAAAACATGGTCTTCGGCCTTTCCGCAAGGGGATTGGCGATCGATACGGCGGTCGGTCCCCGCGAGGAATTCCCCGCCTTTACCCGGTTCTGGTTCCGCCAGCCCTCCCCGACTGCCCGGAGCCTGCTCTTTTACGCACTGTTGGAAGGGCCCTCCGTCACGGGAGCCTACCGCTTCGAGCTCGAGCCAGGGGCCGAGACTCTCTTGAAGGTGCGGGCGGTGATCTTTCTTCGGCGGGAGCGGGAGGAAATCGGGCTGGCTCCGTTGACGAGCATGTTCTGGTATGGGGAGAATACGGAAATCCCGCCCGGCAGGAGATACCCCGAGGTTCACGATTCGGACGGTCTGCTCTGCCGGCTGGGCGAGGATCGCTGGTACTGGCAGCCGCTCCAATCGGGCAAAGAACGCCGGGTGAGCGACTTGCCGGCGGACGACCTTCGCGGCTTCGGGCTGCTGCAGCGGGACCGGGAGTTCGCTCATTACGAGGATCTCGACATGCTCTACGAGCGGAGGCCGAGCTGCTGGGTGGAGCCCGGCGAAGGCTGGTCTTCCGGGAAAGTCCGTCTTGTCGAGCTTCCGACCGCCGACGCCAATTTGGACAATATCGTCGCCTACTTCGTTCCCGAAAAGAATCCGAAGCCCGGAGAGCCGCTTGCAATAGAGTACACGCTCCACTGGTTCCTAGACAACCCGCAGCTTCCTCCCCTCGGCCGTTGTCTAGGAACCCGCATCGAACGCGGACCGGAGGAGGCCCTCTGGCGCTTTGTCCTCGACTTCGGAGGAGGCCGCCTCCGGTCCCTGCCGGAGAGTGCTCCGCTGCGGGCTGTCGTCGAAAGCGATCCACCGTCGGCGATTGGCGAAATCCACGTCGTGAAAAATCCTATCGACCAGTCTTGGCGCGTAACCTTTAGCGTCGGGCGGGCAACCCCGACGCCGCAGACGATTTCCCTCCGGTGCCGACTCGAGCTCGAGCAGGAGATCCTCTCGGAAACATGGACCTATCCCTTCCACCGCTGACTGCGGAAGCCGTCGAGTCGGCCGAGATCCCCGAGGAAGCTCTTGCCGATTGGCGGGAAGCGGCTTCGCGCCTCGACGCCTATTTAGGGTACTGGCGGTTGGCGGATCCCTTCTACCAGCGGGTAGTGGGGGTGCAGCTACTGGCGCTGTCGATCCGCGAGTGGAAGAAGAATCCCGAAAAGCCGCCGGTCGAGCTCACCATGGAGTTCACTCAGCAGCTGGTCGAGGGATGGCTGGAGCGGTTGCCTTCCGCTTCCCCGACGGGCGAGCGGGAGCGCAGGGTCGCCGCGATCCTGAGCCTGCAGCTCAGCCGCGCCCTCGATCATTGGCCGCGTGCCTTTCTTTCGGGGGCCGTTCCTCCCGAGCTTTCCGAAAAGCTGCTGCGGATGGCGCTTCAGGCGGGACCGGCCGTTCGTTTTTCGCACATGGTCTCCCGGCCGATCGAGTACGGCCCGTTCGCGCGCCTGGCCCGGGAGGCTTGGGAGCAGGTGAGCTGGAAGGAAGTAGGCTCGATTCTTCTTTTCTGGACGGTCCTCTTCGGCGCAGCCTGCGCCGTCTACTTTTTGTTCTTTTCCCGATGAACGGCCCGCCATCGAGTTCGCCTCCTCCAGCGGTTTTGGTTCCCAGGGATTTTCTTCCGGTCCGACGCTCCCTCTTCTTCGGGCTCTTCCTCTTGCTGGTCGGGGTCGGGAGCTGGCTTTTCCTCGAAGCTCTGGGCGGTCCCGGCTTCGGCCTTCGGCGCTTCTTCCTTCTGGGGCTTTTCGTCGTTCTCTTTTCTCAGATTGCCTTCGGATGTTGCTTGGCCCTCTTCGGCTTTTGGGAGTGGATGCGGGGCGGGGATCCCTACGAGGCTTCCCGGCTTTTCGGCCAGCCTGCGGCGGCGAGCAAGCCGACTCTTCCCGCTACAGCGGTCGTCATGCCCATTTGCGATGAACCCGTCGCCCGCGTCTTCGGCGCGATCCGGAACATGTGGCATTCCCTCGCGGCCACCGGCCGGAGTGGAGGCTTCGACTTCTTCGTACTCAGCGACTCGAAGAATCCGGCTCTCTGGGCGGCGGAAGAACAGGCTTGGTTTGCTCTTTGCCGGGACGAGGGAGCCTTCGGGAGGATTTTTTATCGGAAACGAAGAGTCTCCACGCACGGGAAGAGCGGGAATATCGCCGACTTTTGCCGGCGATGGGGGAGTCGATATCGCTACATGGTCGTGCTCGATGCGGATAGCGTCCTTTCGGGAAAGCTCCTGGTCTGGATGGTGGAGGCTATGGAGTCCAATCCAAAGGCAGGAATCATTCAGACGATGCCAAGACTGGTCCAAGGCAGGACGCTCTTCCGGAGGATCCAGCAGTTTTCGGCTTCCCTTATGGGCCCGCTCTTTGCCGCGGGCTCGCATTATTGGCACTTCGCCGGCGGGCCCTACTGGGGACATAACGCGATCATCCGACTGGCCCCTTTCATCGCGTCATGCGCTCTTCCCGACTTGCCCGGTCCGGGTAGGCTCCGGCTCCACATCATGAGCCACGACACCGTGGAGGCGGCTCTCATGCGCAAGGCGGGATACCAGTCCTGGCTTGCCTATGCTCGGGAGGGCTCGTACGAGGAAGGTCCTCCCAATTTGACGGAGAGTCTAGGGAGGGATCGTCGATGGTGTCAGGGAAACCTCCAGCACTTCTGGTTTCTCTTCGCGCCGGGCCTCCGCTTTTCGAGCCGCATTCACGTCTATGCGGGGCTCCTCTCCTACGTCGGCTCTCCGCTTTGGCTGCTCTTTCTCGGCTTGACTACATGGGAAGCGAACGAGATCGAGCGCTATGCCGCCTTGGGTGCTTTGGTTCGTCGCTCCGGCGCCCCGGCGGACCGGGCGATGGCCGAACTTCTGGGGCTCACCATTCTCCTGCTCCTCTTGCCGAAGCTTTTCGGCCTCTTGCGGGGGCTCCGGCAAAGCGGCGGCTATGGCGGGGCCCTCCGGTTGACGGTAAGCACCATGCTCGAGCTCGGCTTCTCCGCACTTCTGGCTCCCATTCTCCTGCTCTTTTACAGCCGATTCGTCTTGCTGGCGACTTTCGGCCGCCAGATCTCCTGGAGGACGCAAAGCCGGAGGGAAGAGGGGGCCTTGCCCTTCGCCGGAGTCCTGCGGGACTACGGACCCATCAGCTTGGCTGGGGGGCTTGGGCTGGCCTTGGTGGCCTGGGAGATGCCCTTTTTCTTCTGGCCGCTCTTCCCGATCCTTTTTTCCTGGCTTACCGCTCTCCCCTTGGCATGGCTGACGAGCGACGTTCGTCTCGGAGATCTTAGCCGGAAGGCGCGCCTCTTCCTCACTCCGGAGGAAGAGCAACCGCCGGCGGAGCTCGCGGGGCTCGACCGGCTGAAGAGCGCGTCCGAGGAGAAGCTGCTTGTCCAGGGGCTTCTTTCCCTGGTGGCAGATCCCTTCGCCAATGCCCTGCACCTAGTTCTCTTGGGGAGGCGCGAAACGTCGCCGGAGCGGGGGCGCGAGGCGTTGCATTCCATGGAAACGCGGCTTCTCGAAGGCGGACCGGATGCCCTGAGCGGACGCGAGCTCAGCGCCCTTCTTTCCCATCCCGCTTCCGTCCGTTCTTTGCACGTCCAGCTCTGGTCGCGACCAAGAAGCCGGCTCCACCCTTTTTGGGAGCGGGCCTTTCTCTCTCCGCCCGGCTGATGGGATTTTGCGCGATCGCCGTTCGCGGCGCCTCGACGAAGTGGAGGGGGGAAGCCGTCGCCGGTGACATTCCTCTTGACAGGGGTAGTAAGGAAGGTCGCTGATGCAAGCTATCGGAGTCTCGGCTTCCGCCGAGCGGGGAGCGAGAAAAAGGAGGCTCGGGATGAAGCGACGGCGAAAGAAGGCGGCGGTTCTGCTCGCCGGGATGAGTTGGGCTCTGCTCTTCGGAACCCTGCCCGGACGGGCGGGAAGCCCCGCTGGCCAGGAGAGCGAGGAGGATGGGGTGACCATCCCGCAAGGCCACAAAGAGGCTTATGAGGCGGCCGAGGAGCAGAGGAAGGAGGCTCTGACGCGGAAACATCGCTCGGGAGCTTGGTTCCTGACCGCTGTCGCGGGCACGGCATTCCCTCAAACCGACAGCGGACAGCTCGTCAACAACGCGACCGGGCTGGGTACCGGACTGAGCCTCAACTCGGATCTTGCTTTCGTGGGGGGATTGGCCGGCGGTTACTACTGGCACGACCCGGAGAGGTGGGGCAAGCTGAGCTTCACCGCCGAGGCGGTTG
>NZ_CABFUZ020000183.1 GCF_902143385.2 Methylacidimicrobium cyclopophantes | reverse complement strand
ATCGCCAGCAGTTGGCAGCCCCCGTCGGTCCGCACGGTGGCCGGTCCTTGCCCGCGGAGAATCGACGGGTCGAATAGGGCGCCCAAGCTCCACTGCGCAAAGGGATTTCCCTGCTCCCCAAGAGCTTCCAAGCGAAGGAAGGCGGCTCGACTGCTCCACGCAGCGCCGTAGAGTTCGTGAAGATCGACGAAAAAGCCCAGATCGTCGTCCGGAAACGTGACCGCGCTCCTCCCCTGCTATTTTCCCGGCTCGCTTCGGCCTGTCAACAGCGACGCGCTTGCCGAGCAAGGCAATCGAGAAAGGAATCTCACGGATTGGGCGGATTCTGCGAGCGGCGCAGGAAATCCAAGGCGGAGCGGATCGCCCGTTGCACTCCGGCCTTCACCGCCTCCTTCGCCACCGCCGCCAACCGGGGACTGAGGTCTTCTTGCGGATCCTGGACCGTACCGCTCACCGTGACTGGGGTCCAGAGGTATCCATTCCGCTCCTCGGAAAAGATCTTTTCCCGCGCCCCCGGCAAGAGCGCCACTCTTTCGGCGGTGAGTCCGACCGCCAAGGCGCCGCTGAGCCTCTCCCCCTGCACATGGAGATTCCCTTCGATCCGGATTGCCCCCTTCGATTCGATCTCGATCTTCTCGAAAGCGAGATCCCCCGGGCCCGCGACCAACCGGGCTTGTGCTCGATCGAGGGGGAGACCCGCCGGGGTACCCCCGCCGACCGCGACCCCCACCAACCAGGGGAGATCCTGGAGCTTTCCGTGCAACAAGGATAAATCGGCCTCAGCCTTCCAAGGCTCTCCGGCGGAGGCGGTCAGCCGGCCCCGGGCTTCGAGATCCCCCGCCACCCGATCCCGCCACGCGGCCGGAAGCCAGGGTGCCAGCGCCACCCCGCGGGCCGAAAAGCGAAGCCGGCCTTCGGACGGCTCCTCCCAGCGGAATCGCCCCACGAGGCGGATCGTTCCCGACCCCTCCGAATGGAGCACTCCCCGATCCAGGAACGCGACGCCGCGATCGAGGCGAAAGAGAATCTCCTCGAGGCTCAAGCTCGGCAGAGCGGCGCAGGTGAGCTTCCCGCCGCCGGCCTTCCCCTTCCAAGCCGACCCGCTTGCCTCCATCGTCACCCGGATTCCGGTCAACGTTCCTCCTCCCAGGATCGACGGGGGCCAGCGCAGATCGGCGCTTTCGATCTCCCCCCGGCGGAGGCTTACGCGGCGAAGCCCCTCCGGCTGTTTCTCCTCCCCGGCCTCCGCCGCTCCTACGCTTCCCGCCGAAGGCGCGGGGGGAGAATTCGCCTCCGGCCCTGCGGAGCGGAAAATCACCTCCAGACGGCCGATGCGAATCGGATCGATCGTCCAGACACCCTGGAGCAGGGAGGAAAGCGGGAGTTGGGCCTGCAGATGCTCGGCCCGCAGCTCCGCGATCGGCGAGCCCGAGATCCCGACTCCGGAAAACTCGCGGCTGCCGATCCCAAAGCCGCGGATCTGGAGAGTGGAAAAGCGGCCCTCGACTCCGATCCCCTGGGCCACCTTGCGCGAGAGGAACGAGCGGAAGCCCTCCCCGTTCCAATATCCGAAGGCCACGGCGACGACAATAGCCAGAACGGCCAGGAAGAGAAGCCCAACTGCTCCCGCAAGTTTTTTCATCATCCTTCTCCCGCCGGTTCTTCTGCGCCTCCTCGGGGATCCGATCCCTTCCGTCGCAGAGAAGCCCGAAGACGGATTCCCGCGCGAAAAAGTATTGTCTTTCCCCTACTTCCAACCCCTTATCAAGAGGCAAAACCCGCAAGGCGGCCAGCCTCTTTCCGATGGTTCTCTTCGTTCTTCGACGACTCCTCTTTTTAATTCCTTTACTCCTCGGCGTGACCCTGCTGGTCTTTTTCCTGATGTCGCTTACCCCGGGGAACTTCCTCACCCCCATCAAGGCCCAGCGCGACATCAGCCCCGAGTTTCTCGCCGCTCTCGAGAAGAGCTTCGGGCTCGACCGACCCTGGTATACCCGCTATCTCCTCTGGCTGCGCAACGTGCTCCATGGGGACTTCGGCTATTCCTGGACCTACAAGGTTGCCGTAGTCGACCTCCTCTGGCAACGGGTGCCCGCCACCCTTCTGCTCAACTTGACCAGCTTCGCCTTCGCCTGGGCCGTCGCGATTCCTCTCGGGGTGCTGGCCGCCGTCCATCGAAATTCCTGGTGGGATCGGCTCACCACTCTCTTTGCTTATGCCTCGCTCTCGATTCCCGAGTTTTTCCTGGCCCTCCTCGCCGTCTACTTCGCCGCCCGAACCGGCTGGTTCCCGCTGGGAGGCCTGATGTCGATCGAGCATGAATTCTTTTCCCCCATCGGCAAGATCCTCGACATCGCCCACCATCTGGTCCTTCCCACCCTCGTGCTCGGCCTCGGCGGGGTCGCGACCCTGATGCGCATC
This sequence comes from Methylacidimicrobium cyclopophantes, assembly GCF_902143385.2. GTDB lineage: Bacteria > Verrucomicrobiota > Verrucomicrobiia > Methylacidiphilales > Methylacidiphilaceae > Methylacidimicrobium > Methylacidimicrobium cyclopophantes. Next base: position 3,598 of record NZ_CABFUZ020000183.1, on the reverse strand, counting down.
CTCCGAGCCAACTTTTTGGACGTCATCCGCGCCGAATATGTCACCGCCGCGCGGGCGAAGGGTCTCCCCGAACATGTCGTGATCTGGCGGCATGTCTTCCGAAACGCGGTCAACCCGCTGCTGAGCACCCTCGGGTATGTCGTGGCGGGACTCCTGAGCGGTTCTCTGCTCGTCGAAAATGTGATGAGCTATCCCGGCCTCGGCCAGCTTATCTATTCAGCGTTCATCCGTCAGGATCAATTCGTGGTGCTCGCCTCGGTCGTCTTGAGCTGCATCCTGCTCGTTTTGGGGAACCTCTTCTCCGACATCCTGCTGGCGTGGATCGACCCCCGCGTGCGCCTTCCGGCTCGATGAAAGCGATTCCCGCGAAGCGTTCCGGCGTCTGGCATCAAGTGGTCTCCCGGCCGCGGGGAGCCCTGGCCCTCGCAATCCTCGGCTTTCTCTACTTCTGCGCTCTTTTTGCCCCTTTCTTGGCTCCGTACGGTCCCGGCGATCAGGATCTCCGGAGGACCTACCATCCGCCGACCAGTCTGACATGGACGCGGCGGGGCCTCGCCGTCCGCCTCTACGAGAACGCCGATCCCAGCCAAGCGCTCTACCGGCCGATCCCCGGAAGGACGGCCGTCATCCGCTGGCTTCCGATCGGGCATCCCTACCGGCTCTTCGGACTCTTCCCCTGCCGCCGCCATCTTTTCGGCGTCGAGCCCCCGCAGAAGGTCTATCTTTTGGGCAGCGACAGCATCGGCCGAGACGTCTTTTCCCGCTTGCTCTACGGCGCCCAGGTCTCGCTCAGCATCGGTTTGATCGGGATCTCGATCAGCTTGGGCGTGGGCTTGGTCGCCGGCGGATTGGCGGGCTACTTCGGCGGCTGGTTCGATTCGGTCGTGATGCGGACGACGGAGCTATTGATGGCCATTCCCGGACTCTACCTTCTGCTCGCCTTGCGCGGCGCCTTTGCGAGCCAGTTCGGCTCCGGAGAGGTCTATCTGCTCATCGTGATCATCTTGAGCTTCCTCGGCTGGTCGGGCGCGGCGCGGGTGGTCCGCGGGCTGGCGCTTTCCCTGCGGGCGCAGACCTTTGTGGACGCCGCCATCGTGACCGGCCTCTCTCCTTGGCGCATCCTCTGGAGGCATCTCCTTCCCAATCTCGCTAGCTACCTGTTGATCGCCGCCGCGCTGAGCATCCCGGGGTATATTCTCGGCGAAGCCGCCCTCAGCTTTCTCGGAATCGGCATCCAGGAGCCGTCGGCTTCCTGGGGGTTGATGCTCGCGCAGGCTCAGGAGATGAAGGTCTTCATGTGCAATTTCTGGTGGCTCCTGACCCCGGGGGCGGCGGTCTTCGTCACCGTGGCCGCTTTCAATCTGCTCGGCGATACCCTCCGGGACGTCATCGACCCCCACTTTCGAACCGGCGACCGATAATTTGCTTGCGACCATGCCCGACCCCGACGCCATCCCCCTCCTGGAGGTCTCCAACCTCTCGATCGACTTCGTCAGCGAGGAGCGGATCGTGCACGCGGTCGACGGAGTTTCCTTCTCGATGCAAGCCGGCTCGACGCTGGCGGTCGTGGGCGAAAGCGGCAGCGGAAAGAGCGTGACCGCCCTTTCGCTCGCTCGCCTTCTCCCCTCCCCTCCGGCCCAGATCCGCTCCGGAAAGGTCTTCTTCGAGGGGACCGACCTCCTGACCCTTCCCGAAAGAGCGCTGCGCCACTATCGGGGCGGCAAGATCGCCTACGTCTTTCAAGAGCCCTCCACCTCGCTCAACCCGGTCTTTTCGGTGGGATTCCAACTGAGCGAGGCGATGGCCCTCCACCGTCCCGATCTCCAGGATCGACGGGCTGCCGGAATTGCGGCGCTGACCGAGGTCGGCATCCGGGATCCGGAGCGGTGTTGGAAGAGCTATCCTCACGAGCTCTCGGGCGGGATGCAGCAGCGCGTGATGATCGCCATGGCTCTGGTTTGCCGCCCGCGTCTGCTCGTCGCCGACGAGCCGACCACCGCCCTCGACGTCACCATCCAAGCGCAGATCCTCCAGCTCCTGCGGGAGATCCGGAGCCGTTTCGGCATGTCGATCCTGCTCATCACCCACAATTTTGGCCTCGTCAAAGGATTTGCGGACCATGTCCTCGTCATGTTCCGGGGCAAAATCGTCGAGCAGGGGCCCACCGATGCCGTTCTCGCTTCCCCCCGCCATCCCTACACGCAGGCACTGATCGCTTGCGTCCCCCGCCTCGGAGAATCGAAGAAACGCCTCACCACGATCGACTATGCCAGACTCGACGCCCTCCTCTCCCAGTCCTGATCCCGCGGACCGCTCTCCGGTGCTCCTCGAGGTCGAGGAGCTGGTCGTGCGCTATCCCCTCCCCGGCGGCTTCTTTCGCCGCTCCCGCCGCTTCGTCGAGCCCGTCCAAGGGGTCTCCTTCCGCATCCGGGCCGGGCAGACGGTCGGGCTCGTCGGGGAGAGCGGAAGCGGGAAGACGACGATCGGAAAGGCCGTCGTTCGCTTGGTGCCGCCGCATTCCGGAGCCATCCGCTACCGGCAGGAGCGGATCGATCTGCTCTCCGGAGCGCGCCTCCGTCCCTACCGAAAGCGGGTCCAGATGATCTTTCAGGATCCGCACAACTCCTTGAATCCCCGGCTCACGATCGCCCGCATCGTCGGCGAACCTTTGGAGATCCACTTCCCCGCCTTGCGTGCTGCGGAACGGCGCGATCGCGCGGCCCAGCTGCTGGCTCGCGTCGGATTGCCCGCCGATTCCCTCGACCGCTATCCACACGAGTTCTCGGGCGGACAGAGGCAGCGCATCGGCATCGCCCGAGCCCTCGCGGTCGAGCCGGAGCTCCTTGTCTGCGACGAGCCGGTCAGCGCCCTCGACGTCTCCGTCCAGGCGCAAATCGTGAATCTCCTCCAAGACCTCCAGCAGGACCTCGGCTTGGCCTACCTCTTTATCTCGCACGACCTGGCTGTCGTGGAACATTTGAGCGACGAAGTGCTGGTTCTCCACGAGGGGAAGATCGTCGAGGCGGCGCCGGCCGAAGAGCTCTACCGCAACCCCAAGAACGAGTATACGCGCAAGCTGCTCGCCTCCATCCCTTCGCTCTAGCGGCATGAGCTCCCCGTTCTCTCCCGCCTCGGACATGGAGTCCGGCTGGATCGGACCGGCGGAACTCGCGGCGTTTGCGGCGAACCAGACGACCATCCATCGGATCTATTCCTGCGCGGAGGGCTGGATCGAGCGGCTGGGGCGGGATCTTCTGATCTGCTGGGAATCCCCCAAGACGTTGCCTCCGTTCTTGGAGGCGCTTGGCGATCGGCTCCGGAGAATCTCCTTGCCGATCGACCGGCTCTTTTTGCGCAAGCGGTGGGAACGGCGAAAAAGCTCGAAGCTCGCGCTCCTCTCGGGCAGCCCCGCGCTGCCCATGGCGACGACGGGGATGGAAAACGGGCTCTCCTTCCGTCTCCGTTTCGACGTCGGGGAATCGATCGGATTCTTTCTCGACCAGCGGGAGAATCGAGCCTTTCTTCGGGCAGCCAAGCCGACGCGCCTCCTCAATCTCTTCGCCTACACCTGCTCCTTCGGCGTGGCCGCCGCCTCGGC
>NZ_CABFUZ020000182.1 GCF_902143385.2 Methylacidimicrobium cyclopophantes | reverse complement strand
TCCCGCCGAATCGGCGGAGAAGGAAGCTTCCTCCGCCGTCTAAGCGGCACGGCGTCGGAGCGGACCTGCGGGGATGCCGTCGAGCGGCTCTCGGGCGAGGGAATCGTGCGGATCGACGTGATCACCTTGTTCCCTGGGCTTCTGGAAGCGGCGGCTCGGGAAAGCATCCTCGGCAGGGCGATTGAGCGGGGTCGGTTGTGCTTCCATGCGCACCAACTGCGGGATTACGCCCATGACCGGCACAAGACTGTCGACGACCGTCCTTACGGCGGCGGACCGGGGATGGTGCTCAAGTGCGAGCCGCTTGTCGAGGCGATCGAGGCGGTTCAAGCCATGGGGGAGAAAGCGCCCGTGCGTCTTCTCTCTCCGGGAGGGAGAAGATTCGACCAAGCCTTGGCTTGGGAGCTTTCCCGCGCTCCCCGGCTGATTTTGGTTTGCGGACACTACGAAGGAGTCGATCAACGGGTCATCGACCATTGGATCGATGAGGAGCTGTCGATCGGCGATTTCGTCGTTGCCAACGGCGCTGTCGCCGCCCTTGCGATCGTCGATGCGGTCGTGCGGCTCCTCCCTGGAGTCCTGGGAAATGCAGAATCGATATTGCATGAATCCTTCGAAGATGCTCTTCTAGAAGGTCCGCAATATACACGGCCGGCCGTGTTCCGGGAATGGGGGGTACCGCCCATCCTTCTGTCCGGGGATCATGGAGCGATCCTGCGCTGGCGGCGTCGCATGGCCGAGGAGAAGACGCGGCGCCTGAGAAAGGATTTGTGGGAGCGGAGAGGGAAAGGAGAGAGCGATGAACCTAATCGAGCGGATTGAGCAAGAGCAGCTCAAGAAGGAGATTCCCCAATTTTCTGTGGGAGACACCGTGCGGGTTCACTCCCGCATTCGCGAAGGCGACAAAGAGCGGGTTCAGATTTTTCAGGGAATCGTGATTGGCAAGAAGGGGCGTGGCATCAACGCGGCCTTCACCGTGCGCCGTATGAGTTACGGAGAAGGAATCGAGCGCGTCTACCGGCTCCATTCTCCCTGGATTGAGAAGATCGAAGTCGAACGGAGTGCCAAGGTGCGGCGGGCCAAGCTCTACTATCTTCGCGGAAGGAAGGGCAAGGAAGCCGTTCTCGGGCGGAAGTAGCTTTCCGTTTTCGTCCGGGAGGACGCAGCTTTCCCGCAAGCGCCGTCCCTGGACTTGTTCGGGGAGGGGGTGGCCCTCCAGAATGGCTTCGTGCGCAAGGAAGGGATCCCTCCCAAGTCGAGGAGTCGCCGGCCGGCTCCGGACCGGCGATACGAGCGCCTCCTCGCTCGGCAGGGTCTCGCACCCACTGCGGGCGTAGACGAGGTCGGCCGCGGTTCGCTTGCGGGACCTCTCGTTGCGGCGGCGGTCATCCTCCCTTTGCGGATTCGACTCCACCCGTGGCTTGACGACTCCAAGCGGCTCGATTCTCGGCGCCGGCTCTCGGTCTGCGACTGGCTCGTAGGTCTGCCGGGAGTCGCCTACGGGATCGGCTTCGCGAGCGTCGAAGAGATCGACCGCTGGAACGTGTTGGGAGCGACGATGCTGGCGATGTCCCGAGCCGTACTCGCCTTGGCGGAAAAGCCGGGTGTCGTTTTGGTCGACGGCCGGGAGGCTCCCCCGTTGGAGATGCCTGTTCGCGCGATCGTTGGAGGCGATCGTCGCTGCGCTTCCATCGCCGCCGCTTCCGTTCTGGCGAAAGTGACGCGAGATCGCTGGATGACCGAAGTAGGCCGAGATCATCCCCGTTTCGGCTTTGCGCGCCACAAGGGCTATGGGACCGACGATCATTGGGAGGCCTTGCGACGTTACGGTCCCACCCCCTTGCACCGGCGGAGCTTCCTCGGACGGCTCTCGGAGGAGGCGATTCCCCATCTTCCCTGGGACGATGGCGCGATCGAGCCCCGCGGAGGCCCGTGAGCGCGCTTCGGGACCTCTTGCGGCTTTTGTGGCGTCGAAAGCCCGATCTTGGAAGGTGGGGCGAGCGGGAAGCGGCTCGATTCCTTCGCAAGAGAGGATATCGGATCCTCTTACGCAACGTTCGGATCGGAGGGGGGGAGATCGACCTCGTCTGCCGAGACGGCGCAATCCTGGTTTTTGTCGAGGTCAAGACCCGGAGCTCCACCAATTACGGAGAGCCCGCGGAGGCCGTCGGCGCAGGGAAGCGAGCGCGACTGATTCGGGCGGCTTACGCCTACCTCGAGGAGCTGGGGCGTGACGACGTAGTCTACCGCTTCGATATCGTCGAAGTGCTGGCCGAGGTCCGAGGGAAGAGCAAGATCCGGCTCCTCGCTGACGCATTCGGCCCTCCGCCGGGAGCGTGAGTGGCCGAGAGGGATTCTTCCGCGGGCTAGCGCCAGGATTGGAAGAGATAGGGGAGCAGGAAGACCGAAAAGAGAAGCATCAGGGCGAGAAGCGAGCCCACGAAGGCCTTTCTCCTCTCGCCTGCCGCAACCGCCTTCCAGACGACGACCGATCTCCAGATCAAGAGAAGCGAGAAGAGCGTGACCAGGAAAAGAGAGGTTGGCAACGCCCAGGGAACTCCTCGTCGAACGAGCACCCCCAAGCAGATGCTGATGGCCCCGAATCCACCCCCCGAGTAGAGCGCGGTTTGCGCCTTCTTCGGATTGGAGAGATAGCCGATGGTCCCCAGGGCGATCAGGCCGAGCCCGTAGATGATGAGCCATCGAGCGACCTCTTTCATCGGGCGCCTTGGGCTGGAAACAGGCCGGCTTCCCGGCGGGCCGCCTCGGGACGACTTCGGCAGAGCTTTTCCCAAGCAAGAGCCGCCAGCTCTAGAACTCCCTGGCCGGTCCGGGCCGAGACAAAGACCGGCTCTTCCCCGCCTGGCCGAGCGCGGCGCAAGGCAGCCTTCTTCGCCGTCCGCAAATCGATCTTGTTGCCGACGACGAGAAACGGGCGTCCCGCGAGGCCATGGCCGTAGGCCTCTAACTCCCGTCGCAGTAGGAAAAAGTCGGCGAGGGGATCGACTCCGGAGAGGTCGAGGACCAGGAGTAGGAGAGGGCAACGTTCGACATGGCGGAGAAATTCGTCACCGAGCCCCTTGCCCAGATGCGCGTCGCGAATCAGCCCCGGGATATCGGCTACCGTGAGCCGATCTCCTTCGGGAGACTCCAAGACCCCGACGGAAGGGGTGAGTGTCGTGAACGGATAGTCGGCCACCTTCGGCTCCGCGGAGGTGAGGCGACGCAGCAGGCTCGATTTCCCGGCATTGGGGAGCCCTACGAGCCCTATGTCGGCTAAGAGTTTGAGCTCGAGGACGAACTGCCCGCACTCCCCCGGCTTTCCGGGATCGGCGCGGCGCGGCGCCTGATTTTGGGGTCCGCGGAAATGCCAATTGCCCCATCCGCCCCTTCCCCCGTGGCAGAGAACGAATCGATCCATGGGAGGGGTGAGATCGACCAGCAGATCGAGCGGAGCATCGCGCGGCGGCAGGGGAAGCAGCTTGGAGCCCTGCTCGAGGGAGCCTCCGATCCGGCTCACGATGGTTCCAGGAGGCACGGGAAGGAGGAGATCCGCGCCTTTCCGCCCCGATTTGGTGGCTCCCATGCCGGGTCGACCATCTTGGGCGGCCTGGTGAGGAGCGAAAAAAAGGTTCGAGAGATCGTTTCGGTGAGGATCGACGACGAGCACAACATCCCCCCCTTTCCCACCGTCGCCGCCATCAGGGCCGCCGTGGGGCTCGTAGGGAGCCCGGCGGAAGCTCACGCAACCCCGGCCTCCGTCGCCCGCCTTGGCGAAGATCCTCACTCGATCGACAAACATGGCAACTTTCGTGCGTCTCGGAAACGCACAAGGGAAGAGTCCGGACCAAGCGACCTAGCGACCTAGGCGCTCGGCTCGGGCTGGATATGGACCTTTCGATTCCGGCGGTCCCAATGGACGATTCCGTCGGCCAGTGCGAAGAGCGTAAAGTCGCGCCCCTGTCCCACGTTCTCTCCCGGGTGGAACCGCGTCCCGCGCTGCCGGATGAGAATGTTGCCGCTGCGGACTCTTTGGCCGCCGTAGCGCTTTACCCCTAACCGCTTGCTGTTGCTGTCGCGTCCGTTGCGAGTGCTTCCTTGACCTTTTTTGTGTGCCATGGCCGTCCTCTATTGATCTTTCTTCTCGATGGCGAATTCCACCACACGCACGCGCGCCAGGCGCTGCCGATGTCCGACAGTCCGGTGGTAGCCCTTCCGTCGCCGATACCGGAAGGCCACGACCTTCGGGGCTCGAATCTCTTCCAGGACCTCCAAAACCGCCTTCGCTCCGGCCACACGGGGCGTGCCCACCACGGTCTTGCCATTGTCCTCGAGGAGGAGAATCTCTTCGCTGGTCAACCGCTCTCCGGCCGAAAGACCCTTTTTCGGCAGTTCAATTTCGAGAATGGCACCTTCCTCCGCACGGTATTGTTTCCCGCCGGCACGAATCACTGCAATCATTAGTCCTCCGATCCACTACCGTCCGCTCCGCCGCTTCCGCTTCGCCGTACCGACCGACCGTGTCGGGCTCCCTTGCGCGACCCCGGACGCTTCCCGACCGAATCAGAAGATGAAGCGAGCCTGCCAAGTCTATTTCGCTTTGGCGGCGACTCGACGAGAGATCATAAGCGTTTCGGAAAGGCTGTCCAGCACATAAGGGGATCCCTCGAACGTTCGACTCCCCCATCGGCCGAGCGGGGGGCAAAAACCTCGGTCGGAAGGAACGGCCCGGTCCGGAAAAGCTCAAGGCCGCCTACCTTGCCTTGACACCCTGCGCGGCAAAGCTAGCATGAGGGAGACGTGGCGAATGCGTCCGATTGCGGCGGTGCGGGGTTGCCGCATGCCTTCCGATCGGGAAAGAGGCAGCCTGGGGAATCTCCTATGACGGACCCGATCCAAAGCGAGAGACCCTTCCAGCAAGTCGCTCTCTCCCTCACTCGGCGCGGCGCGGACGAGCAGGGCTCGCGGAAGCCCGTGAGGTGGATTTCCCATCCGACGGCCCGGGCCCTCCGTAGGGGGAAAGCTGCCCGAGCTCGACTCGCCGGGGATCCGGAAGCTTGCGTTGGATACCCAGGACAGCCTCCCGGCGATGGGAGAGTTCTTCCATTTCCTGGAAAAAAGGATGCCTGGGAAGCTGCTTGCCCGGCTTGGCTCGTCTTTCGAGAGAGAAAAACTCTAATCATTTATTCGATTTATAAAAGAGATAAGAACAATCAAATAGCATTATCGGAACATCGGAAGTATAAGCAGAAAAACAGAGCGGGGGGCGACGAAAGGCCCGAGCCGCGGAAGAGAACAGGAGGCAGGTATGGCGATGGTCAAAAGCAGCGGGGATGGGCAGGCGAAGAAGAGCCGGTGGTCGGCCGGCGTGAGCCCGTACGCGGAGATGGGCTACTACAACGCGGACTACAAGCCGAAGGACACCGACATTCTCGCGGCGTTTCGGCTGGTGCCGCAGCCGGGGATGGATCCGGTGGAGGCGGCGGCGGCGGTCGCGGGGGAGAGCTCGACGGCGACCTGGACGGTGGTCTGGACCGACCGGTTGACGGCCTACGAGCATTACCAGGGGAAGTGTTACCGGGTCGACCAGGTGCCAGGAAGCGACCAGTATATCGCCTACATCGCCTATGATCTCGATTTGTTCGAGGAGGGTTCGATCGCGAACATGTCCTCCTCGATCATCGGGAACGTCTTCGGCTTCAAGGCGCTCAAGTCGGTACGACTGGAGGATTTGCGGATTCCGCCGCACTACACGAAGACCTTCCAGGGTCCTCCCCACGGAATCATGATGGAGCGGGAGTACCTGAACAAGTATGGGCGCCCGCTGCTCGGGGCGACGGTGAAGCCGAAGCTCGGGCTTTCGGCGCGCAACTACGGTCGGGTGGTCTATGAGGCGCTGCGCGGGGGTCTCGACTTCACCAAGGACGACGAGAACATCAACAGCCAGCCCTTCATGCGCTGGCGCGATCGGTGGCTCTTTGCGATGGAGGCGGTCAACCGGGCGCAGGCCGACACGGGAGAGGTCAAGGGACACTATCTCAACGTGACGGCGGCGACGATGGAAGAGATGTACGAGCGGGCCGACTTCGCCAAGGAGCTGGGGAGCGTCATCGTGATGGTCGACTTGACCGCCGGTTTTACGGCGATTCAGTCGATGTCGAAGTGGTGCCGGCGCAACGGACTGCTGCTCCATTTGCATCGGGCGGGCCACAGCACCTACACGCGGCAGAAGACCCACGGGGTCAACTTCCGGGTGATTTCCAAGTGGATGCGGCTGGCAGGGGTCGACCACATCCATGCGGGGACGGTGGTGGGGAAGCTTGAGGGGGATGTCCACTCGGTGCAGGGCTACTACCGGACCTTGCGGTGCAATCGGACCGATGCCGATCCGTCCTTGGGGCTCTACTTCGAGCAGGACTGGGCATCGATGGCGGCGGTGATGCCGGTGGCCTCCGGGGGGATTCATGCGGGGCAGATGCACCTCTTGCTCCACTATCTTGGGGAGGATTGCATCCTTCAGTTCGGGGGAGGAACCATCGGCCATCCCGACGGGATCGCCGCGGGTGCGACGGCGAACCGGGTGGCGTTGGAGGCGATGATTCAGGCGCGCAACGAGGGTCGGGACTATCTTCGGGAGGGTCCGGAGATTCTGGAGAAGGCCGCGCGCCATTCGCCCTCGCTTAAGAAGGCGTTGGAGATTTGGAAGGATGTGAGCTTCGAGTTTGAGTCGACCGACGTGCCCGATGCGGTGGCGACTCCGGAACTCGTCTAAAAACTCGTCTAAAGAGAGGAAGGCAATGAGACTGACACAAGGAACGTTTTCGTATCTGCCGGATTTCACCGAGGAGGAGATTCGGGCTCAGGTGGAGTACTGCCTGCGCAACGGGTGGGCGGTGAGCATCGAGTTTACCGACGATCCCCATCCGCGGAATGTCTATTGGGAGATGTGGGGGTTGCCGATGTTCGATCTGAAGGACGCGGCCGGGGTGATGCACGAGCTGGCGGAGTGCCGGAAGGCCCATCCCAACGAATACATTCGGATCAGCGGATACAACCGCCAACAGGGTTACCAGAGCACGATGCTCTCTTTTCTCGCGCAAAGGCCCAAGGAGGAGCCGGGCTTCTTTCTCGACCGGATGGAGGCCGCGGATCGGCAGATCCGCTACACAACCCGCTCCTACGCCGCCCAAAAACCCCCGGGCCATCG
>NZ_CABFUZ020000181.1 GCF_902143385.2 Methylacidimicrobium cyclopophantes | reverse complement strand
AGGCGGCCGCCGAGCTCGCCGCACGCCTCGAAGCCAAGCTCGCCTACCTTTTCCTGGAAGACATCAACCTGCTCCGGCTGGCGGGGCTTCCCTTCGCCTCCGAAATCGGGGCCGACACCGCCTGTTGGCGCGAGCTCGATCTTTCCATGGTCGAGCGGACGCTGCGCACCTTGGCGATCCAGGCCGAGGAAGCGCTGAGCAACACCGCTCGGCGCCTGCGCATCCCCTGGTCGTTCCAAGTGCTTCGAGGCATCCCCTCACAGGCCCTTTCGGAGGCCGCTTCCCCGACGGACCTCGTCCTCCTCCTCCGCTCCCAGCCGCGCGTCGGCATCCCGACACCGGGAGAGGCCCTCGCCCGGGAGATCGTCTCCCGATCGGGCGCCGCCGTTCTCTACCTCTCCGACGGAATGCCGCTGCAGCCCCCCTTCGGCGTCGTCTTCTCCGGGCGGCCCTCGGATCTTCGGGCCCTGCGCCTGGTCGTAGCCCTGGCCCGGGACTTTCCCGGCAAGCTCGTCGTTCTCTCTCTCCAATCCGGAAAGGAGATCGCCCAGGAGCCGCAAATCGAGGCCCTCCTCGAGCAAGCCCCCTCGACGATGCTCCTCAGCGGAATCCCTCCCAAGGCCCAGCGGATCTTGACGGCGGCGGCGCACGAAGGTCTCGGCCTCTTGGCGCTCTCGATCGGGGACTCGCCGCTTCCTCCCCAGGAGATCGAGTCGATCTGCTCCAAGGCGCTCTGCCCGATTCTCTTGCTTCCCTGAAAGGAAAGCGGGAGACTCTCCCTCGTGGAGACGGCTCCTCCGCACGGTTCCTCCGTCGCACGCTGGGAACATTTCCCGCACGTCGCCGACGTCGGCATCCGGGGCATCGGCTCCTCCCCGGAAGAGGCCTTCGCGCAAATCGCCCTCGCCTTGACGGCGGTGATCACCGATCCCCGGCTGGTCGTCCCACGGGAGGCCGTGCCGATCCGCTGTTCGGCCTCGAGCTCCGATCGTCTGCTCTTCGATTGGCTCAACGCCCTGATCTTTGCGATGGCGACCCGCCGCATGCTCTTTTCTCGATTTTCGGTGCGGTTGCCGGACAGTCGCCTGGAAGCCGAAGCATGGGGCGAATCCCTCGATCTCGAACGCCATCAACCGGCCGTGGAAGTGAAGGGAGCCACCTATACCGAGTTGGGGGTCTTTCGCGCGCCTGACGGCGAATGGGTAGCCCAATGCGTCGTCGATGTATGAGAGGGGAATCTTGTAGATTCGTATTATTAATAATATGGAACTTTCCGGTCTGCGGCAACTCTCCGAAACCGCCTGGGAGATGGCCCCGCAGGGGGCGATGCGGGTGCCGGTGATCCTCTACGGAAGCCGATCTCTCCTTGAGGAAATGGACGACAAGGTCGCCGAGCAGGCCGCCAACGTCGCGTCGCTTCCAGGAATCGTCCGGGCTTCCTACGCCCTGCCCGATGCGCACTGGGGCTACGGGTTTCCGATCGGCGGGGTGGCCGCCTTCGACCCGGAGCAGGGCGGGGTCGTTTCCGCAGGGGGAGTCGGCTTCGACATCTCCTGCGGGGTGCGCACCCTTTTGACCGGGCTCTGCAAAGAGGATCTCGCCGGCCGGGAGGAAAAGCTCGCGGAGGAGCTCGCCCGGGAGATTCCGGCGGGCGTCGGAGCCCGGGGGAAGATCCGGCTCGAGGAGCCCGAGATGGACGCGATGCTTCGCGGCGGAGCGCGCTGGGCGGTCGAAGCGGGCTTCGGCGAAGCCGAAGATCTCGAGCGCATCGAGGAGAGGGGCTGCATGAGCGGAGCCGATCCCGGGGCGGTCTCGCGGGAAGCCAAGCGCCGGCAGCGGGACGAGATGGGGACTCTCGGCTCGGGGAACCACTATGCCGAAGTCCAGGAAGTGGCGCAGATCTACCAAGAGGAAATCGCCCAAGCCTATGGGCTCGCGTTGGGCGGCCTGGTCGTCTCCCTCCATTGCGGCTCCCGAGGACTCGGCCATCAGATCGGTACCGATTACCTGCGCGAGATGGCGGCCGCCGCGGAAAGTTTCGGGCTTCGGCTCCCGGAGCGGGAGCTCGCCT
>NZ_CABFUZ020000180.1 GCF_902143385.2 Methylacidimicrobium cyclopophantes | reverse complement strand
CCCAAATTCCGCCATAGCTCTTATGTTGCGGCGGCTAGGCATAGTGGCTTCCTGTCATGTTTGTGTTGTCTCTTGGTCGCCAAGAGAAGGCCCTAACGGTTCAACACGTGCAATAAAGTGTGCGTCGTGCGTTGGCGTAAAGCCCCCAGGCCATGAAGATAATTGCGATCGCGTAGAGCCAGGTTTCATGCGTGGCGATGAAACCCTGTATCGGCAGGCCCAATGTTCCTGCCGCCGGCAGTACGGAGGCGATTGTCGCAATTACAAGGGGCAGAATTGGCGAGCAGCATAGAAGTGTTGGCACGATCGCGACGATCGCGCCCAGGATCGTCTTGCCGGATGTAACGTGTGCACCCTGTTTCAACCCGTAGATCCCGAGCGCGGTGGTCAGGCCGAGCAGGGCCGCCATGATGAGTGCCAGGCCAGCCTCACCCACGGTAAGAAAGCGCAGAGAGACCAGTCCGATCGCTCCACCGGTATCGGTTGCGGGCAGCACCAGAAGATAGAAGCCAAGGCCGATCAGGAAGGTCGCCGCGCCCCAGATTCGCGTGCGCCGATCCGCCAGCGCAAGCCGGATCGCGACCGGCATCTGGATGATATTCTGGATCGTTGTCGCGATCATGATTTTGGTTCCGACGCGATGAAAGCCTTGATCTTGCCGAACGTTGCCGAAGGTGTGGACGAGACGGCCTGGATCTTGTTGTCGGTGCCGATCAGATCGTAGACATCGACATAGTGATGTGGATTGTAGAGCGCATAAAGTGCTTTGGTATCGTCTCCGAAGACGAAATGGGGATCACGCATCAGACTCGGGGCGGTCTGCTCGGCGAATTTGGTGATGCCGATGCCCGGATAACCGCCATTCTTGTAGTCGCGCAGGACGATGACCAGAATATCCGACTTGTCGATCAGTGCCTTCTCATGAGCGAAGGTGCGCAGTCCGGCCCGACAACTGCCGCACCAGGTTGCAACCTGCCAGAGCATGACAGGGTGGCCTTTGAATGCCTCCAGTTCCACGGTCTTGCCATTGCTGATGAACGATGCGGGCGGCGCGGCTTGATCAGCCGGACTCGGCGCGTTCTTCGGTCCCATCACGCCGGAGGGCGAGCCGAGCGCCATTGCTGGCAGTGCTAGAAGTCCGGCGAGAAGCGTCATTCGATGCGGGAGGAGATGTTTTGACATCAGACGTTTGACCATGGGGATTATCCTTGTTTTGTATGATGATTAACCGGCGCAGCAGGAGAGCTGGGATACGTCCTTGGTGAAAGTCTGAGCGGCGAGTTTGATGCCCTCCGTCATCACCAGATACGGGAACAGAATGTCTCCAAGTTCTTGCACCGTCATCCGGTGCCGGATGGCGAGAGCTGCGGTCTGGATCATCTCGCCGGCATTGTGCGCGAGAATCTGCGCGCCGATCAGTCGGCCGGTGCGGGCTTCGGCGACCAGCTTGACGAATCCCCTCGTGTCGAAATTGGCGAGCGCGCGTGGGACATTTTCCAGGTCGAGACGGCGCGATATGGCCTCGATTCCGGCCGTTCTCGCCTGCCCCTCGTCCAGTCCGACGGTCGCAACCGCTGGGTCGGTGAAGACCACCGCGGGAACCACCGAGAGGTCGAGACTGGCGTCGCCACCCGTCATGTTGACCGCTGCCCGCGTGCCGGCCGCCGCGGCGACATAGACAAGCTGTGGCATCGTGCTGCAATCGCCCGCTGCGTAGATATTCGCAGCCGATGTCCGCAGATGGTCATCGACGATGATCCTGCCATTGCGGTCGGTCGTCACGCTGGCCTTGTCGAGGGCAAGCCCTTCGGTGTTGGGATGACGACCGGTCGCCACCAGCAGTCGCTCCGCCTCGACCTTCTCGGCACCGAAGGCCACGATGAAGCGACCAGCGTCATAGCTTATCCGTTCGGCCTGTGTGTCATTGAGCACGCGGATGCCTTCGGCTTCGAATGCCTGCTGTAGTGCCGCACCGAGTTCAGGGTCATCGCGCGTAAGCAGTGTGCTGCGCGCCAGCAGTGTCACCTCGACGCCAAGGCGGTGATACGCCTGGGCCAGTTCGAGGGCCACAAAAGACGAACCGATCACCACCAGCCGTGCGGGCAGTTCTTCGGCGAAGAGAGCATCCGTCGAGGTCCAGTAGGGCGTGTCAGCCAGACCCGGCACCGGCGGAATCATCGGTGACGCGCCGGTCGCGATAAGGATACGGTCAGGCGCCAGCTGTGTAACCTGGCCGGCTTGGTCGGTGATCGTCAGCATCCGTGCATCCGCGAAGCGTGCCTCGCCGCGCAGCAATGTGATCTTCGGATTGTTGGCGATGATTGTCTCATACTTGGCACCGCGCAATGCCTCTACGCGATCGCGCATCTGGTTGAGCAACGGCTTCCGGTCCACAGGTTCCTGACTGCGGGCGATCCCGTCGAACGAGTGATGTTCCCGCTCATGGCGGATTTCCGCGGCCCGTAGGGTGATCTTCGAAGGGACGCAGCCGACATTGACGCAGGTACCGCCAATGATCTCGCCCCGCTCGACCATGGTCACCCGTGCGCCAGCCTCAGTGGCACGGATCGCGGCCGCGAATGCCGCACCGCCGCTGCCGATGATCGCAACATGCAAACTGCCCCCCACATCACCATCATGGCCCGGAGATGCTGACCCGATCAGGGGCTCCAGCCCGTAGCCGCTCGGTCTTACAGCCGCCCTCAAAGCCTCGATCTCAATACCCGCATCACTTCTGATCTCGGCGATAGTGCTGTCGTAGGAGACAGAGGCATCGATGCCGGGCATCCGGTTCAGGGCTGCCTCGGCGGTCCGCGCGCAGTGCTCGCAGGTCATTCCGGTAACCCGTAGCGATAGCGTCGCCATGCATCTTTCCTTCCAGATATAGGCTTGGTGGATCACCGACCCACGGCACGGGCACGGCATTGGCCCGATCGGGCATACCGGGGTATAGATCCTGGAGTAACTACAGGAGCAAGGGGTATTTCAATGATCGCGGGTGAAAAGAACTCGTCAGGTTCCAGACCAACAGCGGCACTTGGTGGTCTGGAAGTCCCGATTGGTGCCGCCGCAGAGCGAAGCGGGTGTGGCATTGAGACCATCAGATTCTATGAGAAGGCCGGCGTGCTACCGCGAGCTCGACGCAGCGAAAGCGGTCGGCGGGTCTATGACGATCGCGATGTCGCGCGGATTACATTTATCCGCCGGGCCCGCGAACTCGGCTTTACACTGGATGAGGTCCGTAAATTGCTGAAGCTTGCCGATATGCGTGGCATACCCTGCTGCGAGGTCCAGGACATGGCGATTGAGCATCGTGAAGATATCCAGGCAAAAATCGCTGATCTGCGAAGGATGCAGGAGGTTCTCGATATCCTGATCGCTCAGTGTCAGGTTGGTGATCAGCCTGGGTGCCAGCTTATTGACGCACTCTTTAGGCAAACAGGCTCAATCTGACTGCCCCGATCACTTTCGTGTGGCAATGTTCCTCGCCGACGCCTCAATACCCTTTGAGGACGCGATATTCGCCGCTTTTCCCGTATGCTCCTGCGCTTTGGTTGATGGCGACGCAGGGACGATTGCCTGGTTCGCAGCGTGTTAGCTTGTCGAGCATTCCCTTTTTCACCCAAGCGGCGTGATTGGCCTGCAACATGGCGATTTCGCCTCGTAGCTGACTGACCGTGGTGCGGTCCCACCAGACAACGGCCGTGCTGCTCAGCCAGCCGAACAGCATCAACCCGACAGTCAGGGCCACGATCCACCCCAGCAACCGCCAGCTTGCCCAAGATACGATCCGGCTCAGCGCCTTTTCCGCAACCGCCATGCCCCCTGCCAGTCCGGCCAGATCGTCCAGAATCGGTTTGGTCGCCTTCCGGACCGTTGCGACACCTTCCTTGCCCACCTGCTCCAACGCCGTTGTCACCGCGGCGCTGACCGCCTCGCGCACCCGCTCTTCGAGGCTCGAGGCTTCCTCCGCCAGTTTCTGCCGCTCCTGAGCGAGCGCCGCTCGCTCCTCCGCCAGCCCGGTGAGCATGCGCTGCACGACCGCCTGCTGCTGCTCGGCGATCTCCATCAGCCCGTAGAGATGATCCTCCGCGCTACTCACATCGACATCCCCCGATCCCGCGACACCGATCTTTCCTGCTGCTTCCGGGCGGCCGCCCGCTCGGCTTCAAGCGCCAGCTGGCCACGCATGTCTCTCTCCGCGCCCTCCATCAACCGGCCAATGGCCCGCCCGGCGTCTGGCGACGCCAGCACCCGCGCCAGTGCAGATCCATCCTTCACCCCAAAGTCACGGCCTCGCGCCCGCAGGATCCGCGCCGCTTCTGAATGACGATCCAACATCTGCTCAAACCCCAGCAGCTCCGCCCGCGCCCCACCGACCAGAGCCGGATCAGCCGCCAGCGCCGGCAACGCCTTGTTGTATGCCTCCGACAGCCGCGTCCATTCCCGCACCAGCCCATGCGCCTGCCTGTCTCGGGCGGCTTCTTCCATCCGCTGCTGCCGATGCGCCTCGTACCGCTCCCGGAACCCGGCACGTCCCGCCGCGATCTCGCGCGCTGCCACCGCCTCACGTGGCGGCACCTCGATCCCCCGCCGACTGGCATAGGCAGCCCGGTCATAGTCGAGCGTGGTTTCCTTCGCCTGAGATCGGGAGAGCCGCGCCGACAGGGCGGCCACGTCGCTGAATTCCTCCCGATCGGCATAGAGCGTCACCCCGTCCCGGTGCCGCGTCATCGCCACATAGGTCAGATGCCGGTCCATCGTCCCGGAAGCCAGCACATAGGCCCGGTCCACCGTCGCCCCCTGCGCCTTGTGAATGGTGGTGGCATATCCGTGATCCACGGCGGCATAATCCGCCATCGGGATCGATACGGCCCGGCCCCGCCCAGGCCCGGAGGAAGAATCCAGCCGCACCACCAACCGCTGCCCATCCATCTCATCGGGGCCAGACACAAGCTCCACGGTCGCCAGCATCCCGTTCTTCACGCCCAGCTCGCGGTTGTTCTCGCGGAACAGCACCCGGTCTCCCGGCGCAAAGGCGCGCTCGCCCTCGGTCGTGCGATAAACCCGCTCGTCCGCCAGCTCGCCCCGCTCGCGCCGAACCGTCCGGATCGCCTCGTTGAGGTCCCGCACGTCCGCGTTGCGATGCGCCAGCACCAGGCGCGAACCGTCCGGCCGCGCCTCCATATCGGCCGCCACATCGCGCACGATCGCATCCCGCGCGTGCTCGGCCTTATCCTCCAGCCGGATTGCGCCGCGCTCGGCATAGGCCGCCAGCCCTTCTTCCGTCCGGTGCCGGCCCAAATCAACGGACGCCTCGCGCTGCCAGCCTTCCCGCTGCCGGCGGATTTCTTCCAGCTCCACGAAGCCGACACGCTCGGCCACGGCACGGAAGGCCGCACCTGGCCCGATCGGCTGCAACTGCTCGGGATCACCCACCAGCACGATCTTGGCCCCCGCCCGGTCCACCGTCTGAATGAACTGGGAAAGCTGCTTCGAGCCGACCATCCCGGCCTCGTCGATCACGAACACGTCGCGCGGCCCGAGCTGGTTGAACCCGCGCTCCCAGCCTCTCTCCCATGAGGCCAGCGTGCGGGACACAATGCCCGCCGACTCTTCCAGCCCCTCGGCCGCCTTGCCGGCCAGCGCCGCGCCATGAACGTGGTAGCCCTCGGCCTGCCATGCCTCGCGGGCCGCAGCCAGCATCGTGCTCTTGCCCGCTCCGGCCAGCCCCACCACGGCCGCGATCCGCCCCGGCCCGGTGACATGCTCGATCGCCGCTCGCTGCTCGTCGGCGAGGAATGGCCGCGCCTCAATCGCCGCCGCCACGCGCCGTCCAGCGACACCGCCCCCCCGCCCATCCGCCATGCGATCGGCGCTGATCGCCATGTCGCGCTCGATGCCGACCATTTCCCGTGTCGAATAGCGCGCCTGCTCGACCACCTGCCCGCGCTCGTCACGCTGCTCGGCCTGCAATTCCACCAGGGCCGGCGAAGCCATGACCGTGGCAAAGGCCGCCTGGAACGCAACCGCGTCGCCGATGTATCGATGCAGCGTGCGCGCCACGTCATGCCGGTCGAACACACTCTTTTCATTGGTGATGAGTGTCAGTACCTGCTCGGGCTTCTCGCGGATCAGCGCGGCGTTGCGCTTCGCCGCGTCTTCATCGATCCGAACCCGCGACACATCCTTGCCGCGCCGCTCCATCTGCGTGGCATGAACGCCCATATGCTGTGTCGGCTCGATCTCAAGCCCGCGCTCCTGGTGCGAGCGATGGTCAACCCTTATGTCCAGCCCGGCCCGCGCCAGATGCTCGTTCGTCCGTTCTTCCCAGCCGATACGGATGTCCCGAAGCTGTTCATGCGAAGTCGGCAACCCCAGCGCCACCAGGCGCTTGTTCTCCAACTCAAGTTCCGACTTATCGCCCAGCCCCTCCGATGCAACCTTCCGCGTTGTCATCATGATGTGCGCGTGATGATTGCGAACGTCGGTATGGCCGTGCGGGCTGTGGATCGCGAAATCCACCGCCACGCCATATCGATCGGCGAGGCCCTGGGCGAACTCCCGCGTCAGCTCAAGCCGTTGCTCGGCGGACAGCTCATGCGGTAAGGCAACCTCGATTTCCCGAGCGACACGCGCATCCTTGCGTTTCTCAGACGCCTCGGCCGCATTCCATAAAGCTGAACGGTCCTTGGCCCATTCAGCATCGGCACTTTCCGGCAAGACGATCTCGGCATGCTCAACGCCTGAGCGTCGGCTGAAATCATGCACCATCCCGTCACGGGCGTTTTCCAGCTTCTCGGCCGCCCGATAGGCCGCAGCCGCAACGGAGCTTCGCCCCGAGGCCCGCGACATGGGTTTCATGCTCAAATGATAGATCGCCATGGTACGATCTTACTACCAAGCACTGAGTTGCGCAGCAACTCGTAAGTGCGCACTTAAAGCTTCACTACGTTTCGCATTAAGTGATAGCTATCGTCATATTGGCGGAGTAATCTATGCTAGATGTGTCGAAGATTTATGCATCTTTATACCCGATATGGATGGCCAGTTTAGACACATGCTGGAAGTTTGAGCGAGAACCGGTGATATTCCGATCGATGCAATCGATTTGTCCAAATTGTAGTGTACCGATGACCTGCCAGAATGATGACAGTTGCTGGTGCACGAAACTGCCGACCGCCACGCCGATGCCGGCGGATGACGCAGCTCACTGCGTCTGCCCGAATTGCCTGCGCGAGATGCAGGACAAGGCACGGCCAGCCATCGATGCCGCCGATCACGACAGAACCGAGGAAAACCCATGGCTCGCAAACCCATTGAACAGCAAATAGCCCAGCTTGAGGCTCGCGCCAAAACCCTCAAGGCACGGCTGGCAAAGCAGGATCGTGCAAGAGATACCCGCCGCAAAATCCTCATCGGCGCGTTGGTGCTTGACCGTCTCGAACACAACGGCGATGCCGAATTCTCCGAACGCCTCGCCAACTGGCTTCGGCGCGAGCTCCCAGGTTTCCTCACCCGCGAAGACGACAAGGCTCTCTTCGCCGATCTGCTGAATGGTAAAACCGGCGCACCGGCAACAATTCCAGAATCCCGGAAGGCCGAGGCGTAATATCACTCAGTGGTGATCCGTTCTTGCTTCCGCCAATTCGTCACCCTCATCCTGGGGGATGTGGGTTTGGATGTCAGTGCTCTGGCTCATGGGAGCGCCTCCCATGGATTGAGCAGCGGCACACCGGTTGTGTGAAAGTCCGCGACGTTGCGGGTCACGATGGTCATGCCATGGGCCAACGCTGTCGCGGCGATGAGCGCATCCCGTTCGGAGTGAGGATCAGGAACATGCAAGGTCGCGCAGCGCCGGGCGACGGCTGTATCCACGGGGAAAATACGGCCCTCGAACTCCAGTAAGACCTGCTTTTCCAGCCAGGCACGCAGCAAACCCCCTTGGTCGGGGTCTTTCCGCTCGATTTGCAGGATTCCGATCTCGATTTCGAGGATAGTGATAGCCGAGATGTAGAGGGTTTTGGCGTCTACGCTGTCGGCCCAGCTAGCCACCTGTGGGTGCGCCCTGCCCAGGCGCACTTTGCGTAGTTCTGACACGACATTGGTATCGAGGATGAACATCAGGTGAAATTAGCCGGGCGAAGGCCGATGCTGACGCGAGGCGGGTCAAATTCGATATCGGTAAGGCCCGGCATGGCCAGAGCATCCGCAATGCTCCGGTGTTTGCCTGTGATGCGTCGGTATTCCTCGATACTGAGCAGGACGTGTGCGGGTTTGCCGCGGTCTGTGATGAATACCGGCCCTTCTGAAGTGGCTTTCTTGGCCCGACTGGTATCCTGATTGAACTCCCTGCTGGATATGGTGGTGATAGTCATGGGCGCACTCCTGCTGTCAGGGGCAATATGTTAATGTATAAACGTTACTACAAAAACTTTCTTTCGTCAATGCCACTTTGCTTTTCTGGCTGCGGAGAGAGGTCAAGGAGCCGCCCCGAGGCCGCAGCGGAGCGCAGTCTGTAGGGCGCGAGCACCGAACGGGCGAGGACGGCAGGCCTTGCCGGTCCTCGATGCCTCGGAGCTGCCCTGGCCCGAAGTAACGAAACGC